>JALETS010000252.1 GCA_022781395.1 Lachnospiraceae bacterium
AATGTTTCTCCAGTAATCCGTAAGCTTGTATCCGTAGATTTTCTTCATATTCTTATAACGGATCAGAATATCCTTCACAAAATCATAACGGTCTTCTTCCGCACACTTCTCAATCATCTCAATCAGCTGACGTCTTCTGACCACATAGATTCCGCAGGAAATCGTATTGGACTTCGCTACAACCGGCTTCTCTTCGAATTCTTCAATCCGGCTTTCTTCATTCATCTTCACTGTACCGAAACGGTCTACATTCACACCTGCCGGCATGTCCTTGCAGACAACTGTAATATCCGCCTTCTTGGCTACATGATATTCCAGTACCTTATTGTAATCCATCTTATAAACACAGTCACCGGATGCAATTACTACATACGGCTCATGGCTGTTTTTAAGGAAGGACAGATTCTGTGCCATGGCATCTGCAGTTCCACGATACCAGAAATTGTTCTCTGCCGTAACAGAAGGAGTAAAGGTAAATAATCCTCCCTGCTTCCGTCCGAAGTTCCACCACTTGGAGGAAATGAGATGCTCATTCAGACTTCCTGCATTGTACTGGGTAAACACGGCAACCTTCTGGATATGGGAGTTGGTCATATTGCTCAGTGCAAAGTCGATGCTCCGGTAACTGCCTGCAATAGGCATTGCGCATACGGCTCTCTTCGATGAGAGCTCTTTCATTCTGTAACTGTTTCCACCTGCTAAAATTATACCGATTGCTCTCACTTATTATCACCTTCCTTAATTAAAGTTTTACCGCTTGCAAGGAATTTCTCAGGGTAGTCGGAATCGTCTGTCTTACCAAAGATACAGGTGTTCTTTCCTACAGTGATACCGTTTGGAATCACACTCTTCTCACCGATGGTAACAATTCCGTTGTTGTAAATATGAGGATCAGTCTCATTCTCTGCCTCTTCACCAATGCCAAGTCTGACCTCATCACCCACAACAACATTCTCTGCAATGATCGCCTTGTTCAGCTCACAGTTCTCACCGATCACCGTATTATTCATAATGATGGAATCACGTACCACGGTATCTTTTCCAATGGTTACGCCGCAGCCGATTACGGAGTTGTAAACCTTACCGCAGATGGTTGCACCTTCACCGATAATACTTCTCTCAACAAAACTGGTATCTGCCAGGTACTGGGGCGGAAGAATTTCACTCTTTGTATAAATCTTCCAATATTCTTCATAAAGATTAAATTCGGGAACAATATCAATAAGCTCCATGTTTGCTTCCCAGTAAGAATGTAAGGTTCCAACATCCTTCCAGTATCCGTTAAACTCATATGCATATAACGGCTTTCCGTTGTCATGGCAGTAGGGAATGACATGTTTACCGAAATCAAGACCCGGCTGCTGTGCATTGGCAAGCAGAGCTTCCTTTAAGGTCGTCCAGTTGAATATGTAAATACCCATGGAGGCCAGATTGCTTCTGGGATGTTCGGGCTTCTCTTCAAAATCGGTAATTTTATGATCTTCATCGGTAATCATAATTCCGAAACGCTTAGCTTCCTCCATCGGAACAGGCATAACGGCGATGGTGACATCTGCCCCCTTCTCCTTATGGAAATCCAGCATCACTTCATAATCCATCTTATAGATATGGTCTCCGGAAAGAATCAGAACATATTCCGGATTATAGCTCTCCATGTAATCAATGTTCTGATAAATCGCATTGGCTGTACCCGTATACCACTCGCTGTTCGTGATCTTCTCGTACGGCGGAAGCACGGTCACACCACCGATATTTCTGTCCAGATCCCACGGAATACCAATACCGATATGGGTATTCAGTCGAAGGGGCTGATACTGTGTCAACACACCTACGGTATCTACTCCGGAATTAATACAGTTGCTGAGTGGAAAGTCGATGATTCTATATTTACTGCCAAAAGACACTGCCGGTTTCGCAACCTTTGACGTAAGTACTCCCAATCTGCTTCCCTGACCACCTGCCAGCAGCATGGCAATCATTTCTTTCTTAATCATCTTATCACCTCTTATTTTCTAAAAATATATTGCATAATTCTTTATGAATCTATCCGTTTCGTTAATTATAACACAATTCGACAGGAAAATGAATATAACTTACAAAATTATTCACTTTTTATTTCTCTCTTTATGTTAATAATATACAATATTTTTCTATTATTTTCAATGTCTTTGTTCATTTTTATCATAATGCATTTTGGAAAGATTATCCCTTATTCCAGAATTTGTAAATTATATATAAAACCTTTGTAAAATAAAAATCTATTGGTTTTTTCAAATGAAATGAGTATAATACTAGTAAAAACAAAACTTAGGGAGATATCCATGTATCAAATTAATTTTAATCATCCGATTCATATATATTTTATTGGTATAGGCGGCATCAGCATGAGCGGTCTCGCTGAGATACTTCTGACAGAGAATTTCCGGATATCCGGTTCTGACAGAGCTCCTTCCGAGCTTACGCAAACGCTTGAGGAGCGCGGAGCAACCGTTTATTACGGACAGCGCGAAGAGAATCTCACATCTGACATTGATCTTGTCGTATATACCAGCGCCATTAAATCTGATAACCCGGAAATGATTGCCGCAAACAGGCTTAACATCCCCCTGTTGACCAGAGCGCAGCTTCTGGGTCAGATGATGAGAAACTACAAGGTGCCGATTGCCATCAGCGGAACCCATGGCAAGACAACCACTACTTCCATGATATCCCAGATTCTACTGGAAAACCATGATGATCCCACCTTGTCCATCGGTGGTATTTATAAACCCATCGGCGGCAACATCCGTGTTGGCTCCTCCGAGCATTTTGTAACAGAGGCATGTGAATATACCAATAGCTTCTTAAGCCTGTTTCCCAAAATCGGTATTATACTTAATATAGAAGAAGACCATCTGGATTTCTTTACGGACATCCAGGACATCCGTAACTCTTTCCACAAATTTGCTCTTCTTCTGCCGTCAGACGGTACTCTTATCATTAATGGAGATATTGACCATTACGAAGAAATTACAGCCGGCCTCAGTTGCCGCGTAATCACCTATGGCTCTTCTTCTGCATTTGATTACAGCCCGTCCGAAATAACTTATGATGCATCAGGTTATCCTTCTTTTCATCTTATGCGCAAGGATGGAAAAAAAGAATCATTCTCTTTGCAGGTACCCGGCGAACACAATGTTTATAATGCCATAGCTGCCATTGCGCTGGCAGACATCCTCGGTATTCCTTCTGAAATCAGCGCCGGAGCATTGCTTGCATTCGGAGGCACTGACCGTCGCTTCGAATATAAGGGTAAAGTAAACGGCTTTACTATTATTGATGACTATGCACATCATCCTACGGAAATTGCTGCCACCCTGACGGCTGCCAAAAACTATCCGCACAAGACAACCTGGTGTGTATTCCAGCCCCATACTTACACACGGACTAAAGCGTTTCTGAAGGATTTCGCCAAATCCCTTGCACTGGCTGATGAAGTCATATTGGCAGACATATATGCCGCCCGTGAAAAGGACACACTGGGAATCAGTTCGCAGACTTTACAGGCAGACATTGAACAGCTGGGACACCGCTGTTATTACTTTGCATCCTTTGAAGAAATACAGGATTTTATTCTAAAAAATTGCACAAAGGATGATTTGTTGATAACTATGGGTGCCGGCGATATTGTAAAAATCGGCGAAAATCTGCTACAAAAATAATTATTCACAATATCCACAGAAAAGAACCAAATGCTTTTATCTTTTTCTGTGGATATTTTTGTGGAAATAAATACCGGGTTTTGCTGAACTTTACTGCCCTATCCACATTTTCCACATTTTCTTTTCACGAGCAAAACATTTGTTTGCCTTTTGCTTTGTGGCAGTTTGCCTATTTCCTTTTAAAAACCCCTATGCTATAATTCTCAATGCATCCGAGAGGATGTAATATGTTTTATGTGTATTATGGGGTGGTTTGTAATGAATCGTTTAACAATTTATCAGGATAATTATACAGATTCTACCGTGATCTCCAATCGTTTCATTGATGAGTTCATGGGTACTGCGAACGATGCGCAGCTTAAGATTTATCTGTATCTTCTCCGCATGATGGGAGCCGGACTCTCCACCAGTATTTCTGATATTGCGGACAAGTTTAATTATACCGAAAAGGATGTTATGCGTGCCCTGAAATATTGGGAAAAGAACCGCCTTCTGACTCTTGATTATGATGAGAACAAGAACATGATCGGCATTCATTTAATGAACTTTTCCAGTGCTCCGGCCATAACAGCGCCACAGATTGCACCGGTGCCTTCCGTATCGGTACCACCCATGTCCATGCAGGCATCAGTAGTTCCGATTTCTTCCAAAATAAATATGGAACCTTCCTCTGAGGAAGATAATATATCTGATGACCGCTATGCGAAACCAAACTATACCTTGGACGAGCTGAAAGCATTTAAATCCAACGATGCAACCTCCCGTCTTCTCTTTATTACAGAACAATACCTGAAAAAGACACTAAGTCCCAATGAAGTCCGCACGATTCTGTTTATCTCGGACAAGCTTGGGTTCTCGGAAGATCTGATCGATTATCTGATTCAATATTGTGTAGATCGTGATAAGAAGGATCTCCGATACATAGAGAAAGTAGCTATCAGCTGGGCAGAGCAGGGAATTACCACACCGAAACAGGCTGCCCGTCTTGTGGGCAAATACGATAAATCCGTATATGAAATCATGAAAGCACTTGGCAAAAACGGAACTCCTACACAGACAGAAGCTGATTATATCAAACGTTGGACAAAGGAGTACGGTTTTACCACGGACGTTATTTTTGCTGCCTGCGAGCGTACTGTACTGGCTACCGACAAGCATCGTCTGGAATATGCTGACAGTATCTTAAACAACTGGTATAGAGCAGGTGTTCACCACAGAAGTGATATTCAGGCTTTGGATGACAGCTATCGCAAAACCAAAAGCATAAGAACATCCTCCAATAACAAATTCAATCAGTTTAAGCAGAACAACTATGATTTTGATATATTAGAGCAGGAATTACTAAGTAATTAAAATTCACTTATGAAATAACGAGGAACTCATTATGTCACTTACGAACGCACAATATGATCAGATTCTGCATCAGTACGAAATGAAACAATTGCACAATCGTCGTGAAGCAGAGCGCAAACTGGCATATGTGTATGATCATATCCCGGGATATCGCGATCTGGATGATTCCGTTGCTGCCCTTTCTGTTGCCCAGGGCAAAAAACTGCTGTCCGGAGACGAAGATGCCATGGAGGATTTACGTGATATCCTTGCAGAATTGTCCGGCCGCAAAGCACAACTTCTGGAAGATGCCGGACTTCCTGCCGACTATCTGGAGCCAGTCTACGAATGTCCTGATTGTAAGGATACCGGTTATATTGATGGGCAGAAATGTCATTGTTTCAAGCAGGCTATGATTACACTGCTTTACGAACAGTCTAATATTCAGGAAATGCTCCGCACCGAGAATTTTCATTCGCTTTCTTACGAATACTATGAGGGAGAAGATTTATCCCGATTTAAAAATGCGGTAAAAACATGCCAGAATTTTATCAAAAATTTCAATTCCGACTACCACAATCTGTTTTTTTATGGTACAGTGGGTACTGGAAAATCTTTTCTGTCAGGCTGTGTTGCCAAAGAACTGATTGAAAGCGGTCATTCCGTAATCTATTTCAGCGCAACCGGTCTGTTTGATTTACTATCCAAGAATTCCTTTGATTATAAGAATAGAGATGAACTGCGTGATACCTATGCGGATCTGTACCAATGTGATCTGCTCATTATCGACGATCTGGGTACGGAACTTACAAACCAATTTGTCACTTCCCAGTTATTTGCCCTGCTGAATGAACGTCATATGGGCAAAAAGGCTACTATTATCTCTACCAATCTGTCTTTGGAAGAATTACGGAATCGATACTCTGATCGTATCTTTTCCCGCATTACAAGCAATTATGAAATCTGTAAATTATCCGGACAGGATATTCGTATGTACAAGAAGAGACTGATGAACAGAAAGTGAGGATTCTTTTCATGGCTAAACGTGAAGAAAAGAGAAATCTGGAAACCATACCTGTAGGTTCTCTCGGTATGATTCCACTGGAAGGCTGTAAATCTTTAGGAGAAAAAGTAGACTACTATCTTGTAAAATGGAGAACCGAGCGCGAAAGCGAGCACAAGGATTCCCTTGCATTCTCCGGTTATCAGAGAGACACCTATATCTTAGATGCCAAGGTACCGAGATTCGGTTCCGGCGAAGCAAAAGGTATTATCAAAGAGTCTGTACGAGGTACTGATCTGTACATTCTGGTAGATGTGGCCAACTATAGCCTGACTTATTCTCTCTGCGGACACGAAAATCACATGTCCCCTGATGATCACTATCAGGATCTGAAACGTATTATTGCGGCTGTTGGTGGTAAAGCAAGACGTATTACCGTTATCATGCCTTTCCTTTATGAAAGCAGACAGCACAAAAGAACTACCAGAGAATCCTTGGACTGCGCACTTGCACTGCAGGAAATGGTAAATATGGGTGTAGATAATATCATCACCTTTGATGCCCATGATGCCCGTGTACAGAATGCCATTCCGTTACACGGATTCGAAACCGTACAGCCTGCTTATCAGTTTATCAAAGGCCTGTTGAATCATGTAAAGGACTTACAAATTGATGCCGATCACATGATGGTAATCAGCCCGGACGAGGGTGGTATGAGCAGAGCTATCTATATTGCAAATGTGCTCGGATTAGACATGGGTATGTTCTATAAGAGAAGAGATTATACACAGGTAGTAAATGGAAGAAATCCTATTGTAGCTCACGAATTCTTAGGAAGCAGCGTAGAAGGCAAAGATATGATTATCATTGATGATATGATTTCCTCCGGCGAAAGCGTACTGGAAGTCGCTGCAGCCCTGAAGCAGAGAAAAGCAAACCGTATCTTCGTTTTCGCCACCTTCGGCCTGTTTACTGCAGGACTGGATGGTTTTGATAAAGCATATGAAGACGGCATCATCAACAGAGTGTTGACTACAAATCTGATTTATCAGACACCGGAGCTGCTCAGCCGTGAATGGTACATCAACTGTGATATGAGCAAATATATTGCCTATCTGATCGATACCTTGAATCACGACACCTCTATCAGCGATCTGTTAAATCCTGTAGAACGTATTACCTCTGTCGTGGCAAGATATAACGCCGGAGAGCTTGGCTGAAAAGCTGTTGTATAAATACCGGTCAGTTCGAGACCTTCCTGACCGCCTCGCAGATTGCGAAGAAAAAAACAAAACTAAAGGAGACAAATGAATATGAAAGACCAAAAAGTTCTATTTCTGACACGAGCGGCTATGATTGCCGCTCTCTACGTTGTGCTTACCTTCGTAGCCAACGCCTTCGGACTTGCCAACTATGCCGTGCAGGTTCGTTTCTCTGAGGCACTTACCATTCTGCCTTACTTTACCCCCGCAGCCATTCCGGGATTATTTATCGGATGTCTGCTCAGCAATATATTAACAGGCTGCGCTTTACCGGATATTATCTTCGGTAGTCTGGCCACTTTACTGGGCGCGCTCGGTACTTATGCACTCCGCAAATGGAAATGGTGTGCTCCCATCTGCCCGATCATCGCCAATACCATTATTGTTCCGTTAGTCCTGATCTACGGATACGGACTGTTGATTGAAGGATTATCTGTTTTGCAATGCTTCGGTTATTACTGCCTGACAGTAGGTGCCGGGGAAGTAATTTCCTGCGGTATTCTGGGTATGATTCTGTTGTTTGCGTTACAGAAACGCTGTGGCAAAATATTTGGCATTAGCTAAGCAAAATACTCTTTTACCTGTATAAGGTCCTCCAGCACAGCCATGCTCATGCTTCGCATCTCATCAGTGGCCGGGAGCAGATCCGGAACCATAATCGGCTTCATCCCGGCACTGTATGCAGAACGGATTCCATTATAGGAATCTTCGATAGCATAAGCATCAGAAGGAGCAACTCCCATTTTAGAACAGGTCATCAGGTATATATCCGGTGCCGGTTTGCTGTTTTGCAATTGATCTCCACCCATTACCACCCGAAAATATTCATAGAGACCGGCTTGTTTTAATTCTTCCGTTACAATCGCCAATCTCGTAGAGGAAGCAAGTCCCATAGGAATATGATTCTCTCTTAGAAAATCCAGAATCTCATGTGTGCCTTTCTTAACCGGCAGACCTTCCCGCTCTGTCACTTCACGAAAGAGTGCTGAGCTTTCCTGACTGAACACATCATAGGCAAAGCTGTCTCCATAGGCTTCCAGAACAATTTGTTTAGTCCGCACCTTATTCGTACCAATGCATTTGATAAAAACCTCTCTGATTCCGGCAATCCCATGCTTCTCTCCTACCTTTTCCCAACAATCCAGAACCAGTTTTTCACTATCAAAGATCGTACCATCCATATCGAATACGACCGCCTTATTGCCATCCAGCAGCATCCCGGATTCCTCCCTGTTCTCTTATAACAATCTACATAACCAGTTACTCTTTTCTCACATAGGTAATAAACCGATTTCCATTTTCTGTCAGCCATTCTGTGGAATCATTCATACCCTTTTTGTACAATGTTCCCGTGGATGGGTCCATCAATACAATATTCAGTTCATTAAACCCTACGATGAGTACAGCATTACCGTCTTCTAACGTAGCCAGTACAGGAATATCCTGATTCACATAGTAAAGAACCGCATCCAGACTGCATCCGGACAGATCCAATATCGTACACTCTGTAAGGTCTGACGCTAATATATCTAATATCGTATCACCGCGTTCCAGCAAATGTTCTACACTTCTGGATATTCCCTCGTATTGTAAAACAGTTTCCAGACAGACCGCCAGTGAGCTTCTGTTCTCTGATGCCTCATCCTCTGTAATCGCCATAATCTGATTTCTGGTGCTTCTGTTCTGTCGTTTCCAGATATATTCCCCATCCTCATCCACTACAACAGCCGAAAGCGTATAAGCCAGTTCAACAGCCTTACCCGGATTCTCATAAATTCCTTCGATACCATTCTTCCCATACACATAATAGTGGGATTCGGAGTGTTCCTGCTCCGGTATGCTAATGGAACGATTTCCTTCAAACAAAACTTCCTTAGGCGTTAAATGCTTTAATCCTTTACGATCGATCTCATCCTTTACATCTATCTCACAAATCGTTTCATAACGTTCAGTTACTACGTAACTCAGTACATTGCTCCCCGTCTTAACCTCTTCCGTACTCATGATCTGATCGTCAGACGTCGGTAAATAGCTTTGCGTCTCCTCATCCCATACAACCCTGGACAGGCTAAGCTGATTTTCCTCAATTGCACTGTCTACTACATATACATTGGACTTCTGATATGTCTTAAGGATTACACCATTATCACTCTGAATCTTCAGACAATACATTGGGAAAGTAGTAGCACCCATATTATTCTTGACAATATCCTTCTTCTTAGCCAGACCATAGATCAGATCTTCTTCCATAAATCCGATAACCGATATATATTCTCCGGTTCCGGCATTGATTGTTGTCTGCGCCTGCGTATTCAGATTCATAAGCGTAAGCCGGCTGCTGGCATAGAGATCATCCCCCTCCTGCCACACAATCATCTTATTGGAATCAGATACATGATAACTATTCTCCCGTAAACCGGAAGCAATAGTCTTACAAGATTCCGATTCCAGATCCACCGCATACACACTTCCATCCAGCATAAAGTAATAGATGTTTGATTTATTCAGATAAGATAGCTTATTAATTTCTGTTTTCAGCAGCTCATAGGATTTGTCATATGGAATGTAAACTAACTCCTCCACTGTATTGGTCATGCTGTTATAACCGTATACAGCCACACCTACACTTCCCTCATGGCGTCCTCTGTTCATATACCCGTACACCAGAAAAGCAACATTGCCCGTCTCATCAACATTGAGCACCTTAATATCATGTTTATTATATGCGCTTCTGGCATCCGTAAGTTGCTCCGTATTCTCATAGAAGCTGAACAGTCTGGCCAGCTTATTATCTGTCACATTATAGCTGTACAGCTTATCCGCAGTAACAAAGGTAAAGATATTTCCTCCGTCACTTTCCTGCAAAGATACCTGATCCCCGGTAATTCCCAGCATTATCTTATCATTGACATAAACATCAGCTTCCTCATCAAAAATCTGATGCATATTCCTCTCATAGTCGAGAAGATACATTCTATCCGGTGTATAACGCACCCTGTAGTATTCTGAAATACGGTAAAAGTTGACGTCCTTCCCCTCTTTCACGAAAGCCAGATATTCCATTTGGAAAGAGCCTGTCTGTTCCGTCAGTTCTTTGATCGATATATCCGGCTCAGTCATCTTATTAATCTTCAGATCTCCCCAGGTTACCTGGTTAAAACTGCTGTGAATCGTTACTTTGTCAAAAGTCGTATTATCTCCTTCAGAATTGGATTCCAGATATTTCGTCAGTTCCGCAGCCGCCTCTTTATCAAAAGTTCTCTCATGAAAATCAACAATATAGCCCAATTTTTCCTGCATATGCAGAGAATCACTCATGACCATTCTGGTATAATATCGGATTGGCGTACTTCCTTCCGGCGTAATCAGGAAAACAAGCAGATATTCCTTATCATTTTCGATCAGATCTTTAAGGGTAATATCAAATGTTATGACGTCTGACTCCTGTTCATAAGAAGTAACCTCTGTGCTTTCTACCAAACGTTTTCCTTCAAGACTTCGCACCTCAAATGCAATCTCCGATATCTCTCTTCCATACGTATCTATGTGCACGCTTATCTTTCTGTCACTTTCCACCGGTTGTAAGGTATCGCGAAGATACGCGCTTTGCATGCTCTGTGCGTATCCATGAAGACTATTAACCTGCTTCCCTTTCACAATCATGGATACAATGGGATAGGTCGGATCACCCATTTCTGTTGTCATATCAGTATTTCCCTGATTCATGACAGCGCTGATAATTACCAGTGCCAGCGCAAAAACAAAACCGAGCAATACTCCTTTTATAATTGCCTTTTTCATACTATTTATCCTTTATTATTGTCTTACAGGGCTGTTCCTCCACCGGGAACAACAGCTTCTGTAAAGTCGGTTCTATCTGCAGCTCTTGAGTCAAAGAAGCCACTTCCTCTCTGGCATGCTCTGCCTTCCACTTAAATCTTCCGTTCCGTTTTACCGCCCGGATCAATAGATTCTTAGGCGTATGTTCCATATCTATAAACTCCATAATATTGGTATCATATCCCTGAGACTCCAACAGGTCAGCCCGTATAGCATCCGTAATCAATGCAGACATCCGTTCCTTAATAATACCATATTTCAGAACCGCCGATAAATTTTCACTGTTAATCTGTTTATTTACCTCATGCTGGCAACAGGGTACTGACAAGATAACTTTGGCATTCCACCTGACTGCTTTCTCAAGTGCATAGTCTGTGGCTGTATCACAGGCATGAAGCGTCACTACCATATCTACCCGGTCCGCACCCTCATAATCTGCTATATCGCCGTGCAAAAACTGCAATTTATCATATCCGTACTGCTGTGCAAGCAGATTGCAATGTGCTATCACGTCTTCCTTAAGATCAAGACCCGTAATCTCCACATCATATCCTTTCAAATAATGCAGGTAATAATACATGGCAAAGGTGAGATAAGATTTTCCGCAGCCAAAATCTATGATGTGCACCACTCCTTCTTTAGAAAGTGTGGGCAAAATATCTTCAATAAATTCCAGAAATCTGTTAATCTGTTTAAACTTATCATAACGCGCATGTACGATTTTGCCTTCTTTAGTCTGCACACCCAGATCTATCAAAAACGGAACCGGTATCCCCTCTTCCAGAATATATCGCTTGACTCTGTTATGAGCCATCAGAGACTGTCTGGCTGATTCCGGCTCCGCTTCAGCACTCCTGACCTGCTTTCTGTTTACGGTTACCTTGCCCTTTTTGCTGACCAGCACAACTGCTTTACAATTCGTATGCTCCACTTCACATTGTCTAAACCGGGAGGTCATTGCTTCTATAATGTACGAAATCATATCGCATCTTTCGTAATTCTCATGAAAAACTTTGGTTCCTTCATACACCGTCTTCTGAAAAAGAACCTTATTTTTTTACCATAACAGGCCTTATTTTAATCTTAAATGCTTTGTCCTTCTGTCGTGGATTACTCAGGATGATCTGATATAAACCATTATCCACTGTATCCTGCAAAAGCATCTTAAGTTGTTCATTCATCGTGTTCCATATGCCTTTCTGTTATACTGTGTCCTTTTACTATTTTAATAAGATTATAGTAAAACCACAACTAAAATTTTAAGATTCCGTTACGATTTGTATGGCGCTTTTTATAGATCTCATAAGATAAAAGTACCTGTATAAATTCCGTAATCCAGTCCCAGTCCATAGTTGTCGGCTTTTCCTCCTGCTGTTCTTTAATCTTATCGACAATTATCTGTGTCAATCTGTAAATCTGCCACTTATCCGGATACTCATCATATATCATACTCCCATCGTAATCAAGCTTATCCACTACTTCCGCTATTGTCTTCTGATATTTCTTAGCTTCAACCGGATACATCTGCTGTAAATATTCCAAATCTCTTGTTACAGTATCTTCCGGCTGATAATACATCGGAAGAGGATACGCCATATAAAAAGGTAATATTCTGGATTGATTCATACTACACCAGTTTCAAATTGTTTTGCTTTATTATATGCGTCTTTCCCATCTGTGTCAGCAATCGTTTGTTAAATCTTATTTTAATATTTAGCTCCAAATAACAACAAAGGACGTACCAAAGTACGTCCCTTATCTGCTGTTTTATTCAATTACATGCGTTACTTATTATTCACAGCCTCAATTCTGGCAACTGCACGCTTCAATGAAAGCTCCGCTCTCTTCATATCTGTTCCCGGCGCATGCTCACGGATTCTCTCTTCCGCACGTGATTTAGACTCCTCTGCACGTGCCAGATCAATCTCCACCGGCCACTCGATAATCTCGGCTAAAATAGTAACCTTATCCGGTAACACTTCGGCAAACCCTGCATGTAATGCGGCTTCAGACACTTCCTCCCCGGTAGTAATCGTTAAGATACCCGGAGCAATAATCATTGTCATAGGAATATGGTCTTTATAAATGCCGACCTCACCCTCAATCGTATTGAATTCCACCATAGACACCTGCTCTTCATAGAAGACTCTGTCCGGTGTAATGATCTTTAAAGTAAAATTTCTATCATCCGCCATATGTTACCTGCTCCCTTCTAAAATAATGGTTGTTATTTTACACGAGCAAGTACATCGTCAATACTTCCCGCATTTAAGAAGTAGCTCTCCGGAATATCATCATGCTTACCTTCCAGAATCTCCTTAAAGCTTCGTATGGTTTCCGCAACAGGCACATATTTACCTTCCATACCGGTAAACTGTCCGGCAACGAAGAATGGCTGTGACAGGAATTTCTGTATCTTTCTTGCACGGTTAACAACCATCTTATCATCTTCGGAAAGCTCGTCCATACCAAGGATAGCGATAATATCCTGCAACTCTTTATATTTTTGCAGGATTTCCTGCACGCCTCTGGCAACATCATAATGCTCCTGTCCTACCACTCTGGGATCAAGGATTCTGGAAGTAGACTCAAGCGGATCTACCGCAGGATAGATACCAAGCTCTACGATGGATCTGGACAATACCGTAGTTGCATCCAGATGTGCAAATGTCGTAGCCGGAGCCGGGTCAGTTAAGTCATCGGCCGGCACATATACAGCCTGTACGGATGTAATCGAACCGTTCTTAGTAGATGTAATACGCTCCTGTAAAGCTCCCATTTCTGTCTGCAGAGTTGGCTGGTAACCAACGGCTGAAGGCATACGGCCAAGCAATGCCGACACCTCAGAACCGGCCTGGGTAAAACGGAAAATATTGTCAATAAAGAGCAATACATCTTTTCCGCCCTTATCGCGGAAGTATTCTGCCATGGTCAGACCTGTCAGACCTACTCTCATTCTGGCTCCCGGTGGTTCATTCATCTGACCGAACACCATTGTTGTCTTATCAATAACACCTGATTCTTTCATTTCATAATACAGGTCATTACCTTCTCTGGTACGCTCGCCAACTCCCGTAAATACGGAATAGCCGCCATGTTCGGTAGCGATATTACGAATTAACTCCTGAATCAATACCGTCTTACCTACACCGGCACCACCAAACAGACCAATCTTACCACCCTTCTGATAGGGGCAGAGAAGATCTACGACCTTAATACCGGTTTCAAGAAGCTCTGTCTCCGTAGCCTGCTCTTCAAACTTCGGTGCTGCTCTATGAATCGGTTCATAAGAAACATCTGTTGGGGCCGGTTTATTATCAATCGGTTGTCCCAATACGTTAAACATACGTCCCAATGTATTCTCACCAACGGGAACCGAAATCGGAGCACCGGTCGCAATTACCTGCATGCCTCTTACAAGTCCATCCGTTGGTCCCATGGCAATACATCTGACTGTATCATCACCCAGATGCTGTGATACTTCAACAACCAGCTCTCCACCGTCTTTTAACGGGACTTTGATTGCATCATTAATTTCCGGCAGATTTCCTTCCGGAAATTTAATATCAAGTACGGCACCGATGATCTGAGTGATTTTCCCAAGACTTTCACTTGTTTTTACTTCTGCCATCTCATTTTCCTTTCACTCATATTATTTCTGTGCAATCTATCCAACTAAGAGATAGCATTTGCACCTGCAATAATTTCTGTTAATTCCTGTGTAATAGATCCCTGACGCGCTCTGTTGTACATCAGTGATAAATGATCTATCATTTCCTCAGCATTGCTTGTTGCGGAATCCATCGCCTGCATTCTCGCACCATTCTCGCTGGCAACTGCTTCTACCAAGCCACCATAAATCAGGCTTGTCACATATTTGGGAATAATAAGATCAAGCGCCTCATCATCCTCCGGTTCAAAGTTCATCATTGCCTTGCTTCCCGTCTCCTGCGTATCCTTTTCACCAGATACCGGTTCTACTGGAAGAAGCTTAAGCAGCTTCGGTTCATGTACAACCGTATTCTTAAAGCCTGTATAAGCGAGATAAATCTCCCCGATTTCTCCTGCTGCAAAAGAATCCAGTAATGCCTGACTGATGGTCATCGCATCCACATAAGACGGTTCCTCGATGATATCCGAATAGTCCTGTGCAATATGATAGCCATAGCGATGCAATGTGTCCTTGCCCTTCTTGCCGACTGCATAAATCACAAGATCCTCTTTGTTGAAATCACCGTTGGTAATCAGCTTTACAATATTGGAATTGTAACCGCCTGCCAATCCTCTGTTTGAAGTGATCACAACGACCGCCTTCTTTGAAGATTCTCCGGCTTTTAAGTAAGGATGGTTCAGATTTCCGGTCTTCGCCAACATGGAATTTACGGTTTCATACATACAATTAAAGTATGCCTTTGACTGTTCTGCGCGCTGCTTTGCTCTCTGCAATTTTACAGTAGAAACGAGTTTCATCGCCTTTGTAATCTGCTGAGTACTCTGAATACTGCTTTTACGCCTTTTAATATCTCTCATTGAGGCCATAGCATTACCCTCTTCTTTCTAGTTTAAGAAGTAATCGCTTCTTAAATTTATTATTTAAACTGCGCTTTGAACTCGTCAATTGCCTTCTTAAGCTTCGTTTCGGTATCTTCGGAAATAACCTTCTCCTGAGCAATTGCACTCGGTACATCCGGATATTTAGTATCCAAAAACTCAAAGAATTCTCGCTCAAATCTGGTAATATCCGCTACCGGAACATCCAGAAGATACTTATTGGTTGCCACATAAATGATAATTACCTGATACTGTACCGGCATAGGCTTATACTGAGGCTGTTTCAGTATCTCTTTGATTCGTTCACCCTGTGCAAGCTTTTCCTTTGTATCCGCATCCAATTCTGATCCGAACTGTGAGAATGCTGCCAACTCTCTGTACTGTGCAAGCTCTGTACGAATGGGTGCCGCAATCTTCTTCATTGCCTTAATCTGCGCTGCACCACCAACTCGGGATACGGAAAGACCTGCATTAACTGCCGGTCTGAAACCGGAGTTAAACATTTCTGTCTCCAGATAAATCTGTCCGTCAGTAATCGAAATAACATTTGTCGGGATATAAGCAGATACATCACCTGCCTGAGTCTCAATAATCGGAAGTGCCGTCAGGGAGCCACCGCCATATTCATCACTCATTCTGGCTGCACGCTCAAGCAGTTTGGAATGCAGATAGAATACGTCACCCGGATATGCCTCACGTCCCGGCGGTCTCTTTAGCAGCAGGGAAAGTGTACGGTATGCCGTTGCATGCTTACTCAAGTCATCATATACAACTAATACATCTTCACCATTCTCCATCCACTCTTCACCGATTGCACATCCGGAATAAGGAGCAATATACTGCAATGGTGCAAGCTCACTGGCTGTTGCTGCTACAACAGTGGTATAGCTCATAGCGCCATACTCTGTCAACGTCTTTACAATAGAAGCAACGGTGGAAGCCTTCTGACCTATAGCAACATAGATACACTTCACACCCTGTCCCTTCTGGTTAATAATAGTATCAATGGCGATTGCGGTCTTACCCGTCTGTCTGTCTCCAATGATCAGCTCACGCTGTCCTCTTCCGATAGGAACCATAGAGTCAATAGCCTTGATACCGGTCTGCAGCGGTGTATCTACGGACTTTCTTGTGATAACACCGGAAGCAACTCTTTCAATCTTACGATATTTGTCAGTCTGGATCGGTCCCTTGCCATCAATAGGCTGTCCAAGGGCATTCACAACTCGGCCCAGCATGCAGTCGCCTACAGGAACCTCAACAACTCGTCCTGTAGTCTTTACGATATCACCTTCGTTGATATTATGCTGGCTTCCCAGTAAAACCGCACCAACATTATCTTCCTCAAGGTTCAGAATCATACCGTATACTTCACCGGGGAACTCCAAAAGCTCACCCTGCATAGCATTCTCCAGGCCGTGCACACGAGCAATACCGTCAGCCACCTGAATAACTGTACCCACATCGGATACCTCCAGTTCTGACGCATATCTCTTAATTTGATCCTTAATGACTGAACTGATCTCTTCTGGTCTTAAATTCATGGATCATACGCACCTTTCTTCGCTTTTATAATTTAGATCTGAACTTTCAGTAATTCCTTCTGAAGTTCATTCAATTTAGTACTGATACTGCTGTCTACTACTCTGTCTCCGATACGGATTACCATACCACCGATCAGAGAAGCATCCTGTTTGTAATGCATTTCCATTGATTTATATTCTGTCGTCTCAAGCAGTTTCTGCTCAATCTTCCTGCACTGGTCCTCTCTGAGCGGAACTGCCGTTGTTACTGTAGCAACGCCAATTCCTTTGTATTTCTTAACCTCTGCAATAAAATATGCCAGAATTTCATCAATTTCCTTATAGCGGTCTTTTGAAATAATGATAGTCAAAAAGCCCAACAGCTCCTTAGAAATCCTTCCTTTAAATACATTCTCGGCAACCTGAATCTTTTCTTCCTTGATGATCTTAGGATGATTCATCAATTTACCAAAATCCTCATTCTGCGCCAATATATTCTGAAGCTGTTCGATTTCTTCTAACAGGACATCTATCTTATCTTCTTCGACTGCCAGTTCAAATAACGCATCACCGTATGTTTTTGAAATCAGCTTAGCCATGTGCCCTCACCTATTTCTTTCAACGTCTCTTCAATCAGACTGTCCTGTACAGTCGTGTC
>JALETS010000182.1 GCA_022781395.1 Lachnospiraceae bacterium
GTTCAGTATCAGCGGTCATGTATGGATGTGTGTGGGAACCTGTGACGATGGAAGTCTCCTGATTCTGCACAGCACAGCTGCAGACAGCAGAACCGGACAGCCGGGCGGAGGGCCGGAGCTTTCTGCCGTCGGAGAGGATGAAAACTGTGAAGCGTATCAGCTTGCAGACCGGTATATGTCTGAATACTTCCCTGAATGGTATGAACGTTATCCTGTGGCTCTCAAGGATTATGGGCAATATACTTCGGTTGAAAATGAAAATGCCGGGAAATTCTCCTGGAATCTGACAGGCGAAAACGGCGGATTAAACGACCCGGATCATTATAGTGATATGACGCCGAAAGAAATTCTGGAAGATTTATTTGGTGAGTAAATGATTGCCAAGAAGCATTTTTCTGTTGATGAACTAAAAAAGGCAGGAATTGTATTGAGAAAATGATGATATTTTGAACCTTGACAATGGAAAAGTGTAGGATATAATAATTGGTAGTACCAATATTGGTACTACCAATTTTACTTATCAAGGAGAATGCCATGAAGTACTTGAAACAGTTTTTTATTATATTATTGATTTCATTGCTTGGAGAGATATTTAAGTATATGATTCCTTTACCTGTTCCGGCGAGTATTTACGGTATGGTGATTCTGTTTATTTGTCTTATGACAGGCATCATTAAGCTGGAAGATGTTAAAGAAGCAGGGAAATTTATGATAGAGATTATGCCGGTCATGTTTATTCCTGCCGGAGTAGGATTGATTAAGAGCTGGGCAGTATTAAAGGATATGTTAATTCCTGCAGGTATCATTACGGTAGTGACGTTGGTAACTGTCATGGTGGCAACCGGACGGCTTTCTCAGAGAGTAATCAGGAAAGAAAGGGAGGCCAATCATGAATAGTTTTTTTGAACAATCAATGTTTGCAGGGGTGACATTGAGTCTGCTCGCATATGGGTTAGGAGTGTTACTTAAGAAGAAGTTTAGGCTGGGAATTTTCAATCCGCTGCTTATATCTATTGTAGTTTCGATATTGGTAATAGTTGTTGGAGAGATTGATTACGATACATATAATGAAGGGGCAAAGTATTTAAGCTGGTTATTGACACCGGCTACAGTTTGCCTTGCTATTCCGTTGTATGAACAATGGAGGCTGCTGAAAAAGAATCATAAGGCCGTAATGATTGGGCTTTTAGCTGGTACAATTACGAGTCTTACTACGGTTTTGGTTTTTGCAATAATTTGTGGATTATCCCATCAGGAATATGTTACATTATTACCAAAATCAATTACAACGGCAATAGGAATGGGTATTGCCGAGGAACTGGGCGGTTATGTAACGATCACAGTGGCTGTAATCATTATTACCGGTATTTTGGGAAATATGTTTGGAGAAACTATTTGTAAAATATTTAAGATTACGGAACCAATCTCCAAAGGGTTAGCCTTAGGGGCATCTTCTCATGCAATAGGTACTGCTAAAGCAATGGAAATCGGAGAGATTGAAGGTGCAATGAGCAGTTTGGCGATAGCGGTTTCCGGATTGCTTACAGTAATTCTGGCATCTATATATGCATGTTTTTTATAAGGGGAAAAGATGGAACTGTCAAGGACACAAATGGAGTATGAAAAAGCCATTGAATACATCTTTAAAATGATTCAAAATGAAGAGCTTAAGGTAGGAAGTAAATTGCCTACAGAGAGATCTATAGCCGAAACATTGAATATTGGAAGAAATTCTACCAGAGAGGCACTTAGCATTTTGCACGGAATGGGGATGATAGATCGTGTTCAGGGATCAGGCAATTATATTTCAGAAACAACAAACGATGCAATTCGTCAAATGTTAATTATAATGCTGGCGTTGGGAACAATCACTAAAAAGGACGTTTGTGAATTCAGGCGCGCTATGGAAAAGGCAGTTTGCGGGTTGCTTATTGAAAAAGGAATTAGTAAAGAGTATAAGACTTTATTTGAAGAAAAACTGGATGAGATGTATAAAGCATCAGCCGATATACAGACAAATCTTGATAAGGAATTTCACGAATTGTTGATGCGGGCATCTGACAATACGTTATTAATTACCATTATGGGTGCAGTTATGACAGTATATCGGGAATGGATAGATTTGGTTATAAGAAAGGCTGATGCGCAAGCCAAGCAGAAGCTTCAAATATATCATGAAGGAATTTATAACGGGATTATCCGACAAAATCCGGAAGATGTAAATACATTTATTGATAAACATTATGATTTAATTGAAGAGTTGATATTATTATGATTACTTTATTGAAAAAAGAATGGAAACATTTTGCATCGATGATATTAATCCTATTGCTTGCTACAGCAGCCGGATGTGTCTTTACGATGTTTCGTGTACAGGAAACGAATATTGTATTGATTTATCGGTATCGGTTATCGTATGTTATGTGTAGATTAAGAATAAGGGCAGAAGCTCATAACGAGCCTCTGCCCTTGTTGCACATTATTTTACAACAGGTAACTTAGAAAGACTTTCGGCAATTTCAGCGTCAGAAGGAATGTAATTTTTCATCTCACCGTCATGGAATTTCTGGTAAGCTACCATATCAAAATAGCCTGTTCCCGTAAGACCGAATACGATAGTCTTCTCCTCTCCGGTCTCCTTGCACTTCAGTGCCTCATCAATGGCAACCCTGATGGCATGTGAGCTTTCAGGAGCCGGAAGGATACCTTCTACTCTTGCGAAATACTCGGCAGCCTTGAAGACATCCGTCTGCTGTACGGAAACTGCTTCCATCAGTCCGTCATCATATAACTGGGAGAGAGTGGAGCTCATACCGTGATAGCGAAGGCCGCCGGCATGGTTTGGTGCAGGAATGAAATCACTGCCCAGTGTGTACATTTTAGCAAGCGGGCAGACCATTCCGGTATCGCAGAAATCATAAGCATATTTACCACGGGTAAAGCTTGGGCAGGATGCAGGCTCAACAGCGATGATACGGTAGTCGTTTTCTCCGCGGAGCTTTTCGCCCATGAAAGGTGCAATCAGTCCACCCAGATTGGAGCCGCCACCGGCACAACCGATGATGGTATCAGCCTTGATACCGTATTTGTCTAAAGCAGCTTTGGTTTCCAGACCGATTACAGACTGGTGTAATAATACCTGATTTAAAACACTTCCTAAGACATAGCGGTAACCTTCTGTAGTGGTTGCCTTTTCAACAGCTTCTGAAATGGCACAGCCCAGGCTTCCTGTAGTTCCGGGATGTTTTTCCAGAATTCTCTTTCCGACTTCTGTCTCTGTTGACGGAGAAGGAGTAACGGATGCACCGTAGGTTCTCATGACTTCACGTCTGAAGGGCTTCTGCTCGTAGGAAACTTTTACCATATATACTTTACAGTCCAGATCAAAGTAAGAGCATGCCATGGAAAGTGCGGTGCCCCATTGACCGGCACCGGTTTCTGTCGTAACACCTTTAAGGCCCTGCTTCTTGGCATAGTATGCCTGAGCGATGGC
>JALETS010000009.1 GCA_022781395.1 Lachnospiraceae bacterium
CTTTTGGCTACGGTCGCCATATCTATGAATCCAATCACTTTCGTGATGAATTTCTGTTGTAACTTACTTTGACATCCAGGTCAATCCTTACTGGAATCGAACTCTGACTTACCACTTCTCTACTTCCGTAGGTGTCAACCATGGTTGAACCTTAGGAGGCGCTTGTTATATCCATTTAACTATGAGAACAAATCTACGCAAGCTATCACGCTTGCGTTTATTATTATATCTTAACTTTAATCAAACTGCAATCTAAAAAGGATAATTAATATATCCCTGCATCCATATGATACCTTTAAATCTTCTGCCAACCTGCGGTTCACCATACAGATCCTGCTTATTGATACAAATATCAAACTGCAGATCATTACAGTTAAGACGCATCACATAGATTTCTTCTCCGGTAATACGGTTAACCCGTAATGAGATATCCAAAATTTCTCCCATCACAGAGTACTGGTCACATTCCACTCCATAGGGCATAAAGTACGTATCTACCAGGCTAAACACATCTTCTGTCAGAATTTTCTTGGAAATGGATGTGTAAGTATCCATATCTTCCAGGGTCAGGCTTTCGATTGCATCTTCATCACCCTTACGGGCTGCCGCAATCAGCTGATTTCTGTTCATGGTTGCTTTCTGTAATTTCTGTTTTTCTCTTTCATTCTTCACAATAGGCAACAGGATGCTGCCGTTGATCGATAATCCCGATAACGTAAGCGTAGTTCCTCTGATTGGAAGCATATCCGAATGTTGTGCCTTCACATAAGGTACAATATTCTGTAAATAAAAGATCAAACTGACTCCTACTTTAATATCATCACAAATTCCGGCATAAGACTCTTTTTCCGCATGTCGCTCTACAGATACATCTTCGTAAGAACTCACACCGGTACCACGCAGATAAGGATAAAAATAGTCATATGTAAATTTATCTTCTGCGTCAAATTCACCACAGACAGCAATCCCTATATCCTGGGCAAAATCTTCACAAAATTCTGCAAGTATGGTTTCTTCCCCATTGGACGTATAGGAACGATGCGCTGCATTAACAATAATGTCAGTAATCAACTTTTGCTGCTCCCGTCTATCAGTCAATTTACTAAAACCAATAGCCCGCATAAACTTATGCAAAGATTTCACCTCCTGATATTTCATATTAAATATATGAATCAGAGTTATCTGATTTCTGTCATACCGCACATATATGGACGAAGCACTTCAGGAATACGAATAGATCCGTCTGCCTGTAAATTGTTCTCCAAAAATGCAATCAACATTCTCGGAGGAGCAACTACCGTATTATTTAATGTATGTGCAAAATATTTACCGTCTTTACCATTTACACGGATACGAAGTCTTCTGGCCTGTGCATCTCCCAGGTTAGAACAGCTTCCTACTTCAAAATATTTCTTCTGTCTGGGAGACCATGCTTCCACATCATATGATTTAACTTTTAAGTCAGCTAAATCACCGGAACAGCACTCAATGGTTCTGACCGGAATATCCATAGAACGGAACAGATTTACGGTGTTCTGCCATAACTTGTCAAACCACATCGGAGATTCTTCCGGCTTACATACCACGATCATTTCCTGCTTTTCAAACTGGTGAATACGGTATACACCTCTCTCTTCGATACCGTGTGCACCTTTCTCTTTACGGAAACAAGGAGAATAGCTGGTAAGCGTATGAGGCAGCTCCTCTTCCGGAATAATGGTATCAATAAATTTACCGATCATGGAATGTTCAGATGTACCAATTAAGTATAAGTCTTCTCCCTCAATTTTATACATCATGGCATCCATTTCAGCAAAACTCATAACACCATCCACTACCGCACTTCTGATCATAAAAGGCGGTACACAATAGGTAAATCCTCTGTTGATCATGAAATCTCTGGCATAAGCAAGCACTGCGGAATGAAGTCTTGCAATATCGCCCATCAGATAGTAGAAACCGTTACCGGCTACACGGCCTGCAGCATCCATATCAATTCCGTGAAACTTCTCCATAATTTCAGTATGATAAGGAATCTCAAAATCCGGAACAACCGGCTCACCGTATTTCTGAATCTCCACATTTTCGGAATCATCTTTACCAATCGGAACAGAAGGATCGATGATGTTAGGGATCGTCATCATATCCTTTTTAATCTTCTCGCGAAGTTCATTTTCCTTCTCTTCTAACTCAGCAAGTCTTGCCGCATTTGCTGCAACTTCAGCTTTCTTTGCTTCTGCTTCTTCCTTCTTACCCTGACCCATCAATGCACCGATTTCCTTAGAAATCTTATTTCTGTTGGCACGAATCTCATCTGCCTCCTGCTGAGCAGCTCTTACCTCTGCATCTAATGCAATGACTTCATCCACCAGACCGAGCTTGCTATCCTGAAATTTCTTCCTGATATTTTCTTTGACTGCATCTGGGTTCTCTCTTAAAAATTTAATATCTATCATAATAAGGTCCTCCTCCTATTTTATCTTGTATTTATTCTTTCCGATAACCGGAATTACTCTATTACTTCTTCTATAAAAATATGATTGATCTGGATCAGATCCTTTATCACATCCACTTTCTTTCCCTTTTTATCCTTTGTAATACGGATAACCGGTCTGTCAGGAAAATCTTTATTCTGATAAAGAACCACACCAGTCTCTCCCTCATTTGTTTTAACAATTGATCCGGCGGGATATACTGCTGTAAACTGCAGGAAAATATCTACTATCTCCCCATCAAACTTAATATTTCTAAAAGTTTTCAGATATTCTACAGCCTCGTATACTTTAGAGCGTTCACAGCCGATACCACAAATCATCTCATCGAAAGCATCACATATCTGAATGATACGACATTCCTTTGGTATTTCTGTCGCCCGAAGCGGATAACCGGAACCATCTAAACGCTCATGGTGATATAATATCATATTCTTACTGGCATTGGAAATCCAATTTTCGCTACGAAGTGCGGAATACCCATATACCGGATGTTTTTTATATTCTCCGTATTCTGCTTCCGACAGCATATCCAGATTTTGATTTTCATATTCTATTGTTAAATATCTCAAACCCAGATCATGCAACAAACAACTGACACCAATGTCATGTACTGTCTGTTGCGGAAGTTTCATTTTTAAAGCAACAATTGTTGCTAAACTACAAAGATTGATTGAGTGTTCATAGATATCTGAGCTTCTGCCTTTAATATCAAAGATTTTCTCTATAACACCATCTTCTTCCAGAATGTTTCTGATAATATTATCTGCCGTCTGACACAATTCAACCAATTCTTCATTATGGCTGTACGTATGCTTTTCCAGAATATTCTTTACTTTGAACCTGATATTTTCTCCTACTTCTTCTCTCAGGATAATTACTGTCTTAGCATCCGGTTGATCCTCTTTAATATAAACATCCTTTATATCCAGTTCCTGAAGTTTTTGGATATAATCCTGCTTCAATATTGTGCCGGCAGAAAGTAAAATCTTATATTCCGGAGTAATAATATCCTTTGCCAGAATTTCTTTTCCCGTTAAATCATTAACCTTACATAATTTCATATATTTTCCCTATTTCAAATCTGAACATCTTGTGCTATATTTCAATTCCCATTGCAATATCAAGTGCTTTTTTCTCTTCATCGCCTAATGAAATATCACAGAATCCATTCTTAATCTCTTTTGTATAAGAATAGCATCCTTCCGTACTATGGACAGAATTTAAAATAAAACCATTATCATTCTCATCCAACAAGGCAAGCGAAAAACTTAGTTGTCCACCCATCTGATTAAATGCATCATACTTTACAATACCAACTTTCTGATATGCGCTTTCAAGTTTCCTATATAAATTCTGAATATCTTTCCTATTTTTCTCTACGGAAGTCTTTACAAATTTGTTGTCTTCATAAAGACCCATAATTTCTTTTTCCAGGCTCTTAGCAGTCTTACCTGACATGAATTTACTGTATTTCTTAGATAATTTATTCAATCTGACAGTTTGTACCATAATTAGAATCATCAGGATTAGTATCAAACAATAGGATACAACAAACAGATATGTAAGATCAAAATTATCTAAGCCTAATTGTTCTAATAGATTGTAGTTCATTTATCTTATGCCTTTCTAAGTATCTTTGGTTTCTGCTTATTTACCGGAGGACAAAAGTTCAATAATTCTATCCAAATCATCATGATTATAGAATTCTATTTCAATCTTGCCCGCACCATTGCCTTTGGAAGAAATAGCTACCTTAGTTCCAAGAGACTGCTTTAACTTTTCTTCCACATCCTGATAAATAATATCAAGACTCTTATCTTCTAATACTTCCTTCTTAGGCTTTTCCGGTTTATTTAAATTTTTGACAAGCTTCTCTACATCTCGTACACTAAGCTTTTCGTCAAATACCTTTTGGGCAATCAAATACTGCTGCTCCGGATCATCGATAGAAATGAGAGCCCTGGCATGTCCCGTTGAAATCATATCATCAATAATCATCTGCTGGACTTCATCACATAACTTCAAGAGACGCATAGAATTGGTAACCGCAGTTCTACTCTTGGATACTCTCTCCGCTACTTCATCCTGTTTCAAATTAAACTCAGTCAAAAGTTTTTTATATGCCTGTGCTTCTTCAATTGGATTCAAGTCCTCACGCTGAATATTCTCAATCAAAGAAATTTCCACAATTTCCTGTTCGGTATAGTCGCGAATAATCACCGGGACCTCTTTTAATCCTGCCAGCTTGGCGGCACGCCAACGACGCTCTCCGGCTATGATCTCATAATACGTTTTTCTATCCTGAACAAGAATAGGTTGTAACAATCCAAACTGTTTGATAGAATCTGCTAATTCCTGTAATGCATCTTCATCAAAATTTTTTCTGGGCTGTTCCCTGTTAGGCTCAACCATTGTAATCTTAACAATAGTCTCTGCCCCTTTTTCCTCACTTTTCTGATCAGTAGATGACATATTAGATTCTGTTTTCGGTGTTGCTACCGGAATCAATGTATCTAATCCTTTACCTAAACCCCTTGCTACCTTCGCCGCCATAGTTTATACATCCTTTCTATTAATTACTTCATCTGCCAATGACATATATGCCTCCGCCCCAGCGGACTTTGGATCGTACATATTAATAGGCATTCCATAACTTGGTGCTTCCGCTAACCTGATATTTCTTGGTATTACAGTATTATATACATTCTGGTTTAAATGATTCTTTACATTTTCCACAACCTGCATAGATAAATTCGTTCTGGAATCATACATTGTAAATACTACACCTTCCATATCAAGTTCAGGGTTCAATCTTTCTTTTACAAGATTAACTGTATGAATTAATTGGCTTAATCCTTCCAATGCATAATATTCACATTGAATTGGAACTAAAACCGTATCTGCTGTAGTCATAGAATTAATAGTTAAAAGATTCAGTGATGGAGGACAATCAATAATAATAAAATCGAATTTATCCTTAATCCAATCTACTTCATTTTTTAATATGTATTCTTTCTTATCAACACCAATCAACTCAATTTCTGCTGCTGCTAAATTCACATTAGATGGAATAATGGAGACTCCGGGAATTACATCATTTAGAATACATTCATTAATAGAACATTCACTCAGAATCAATTCGTAAATCGTATTTTCCAAATCATTCTTTTCGATTCCAAATCCACTTGTTGTATTTCCCTGTGGATCGGTATCAATCACCAATACTTTCTTTCCCTTAGCTGCCAATGAAGCAGATAAATTAATAGATGTTGTTGTCTTACCAACACCACCTTTTTGATTTGCAATTGCAATCGTTCTTCCCATACTTTTCCTTACCTTTCGTTTTGTATTTTCGACAAAACGCCTCTCTCCGAGAACATCTTTCTCATCCTTTTCTGTCCGTTTACGATTATAACACTAAACACCTTGAGAATCTATACAAAACTTCTGTATATTAAATTAATTATTTGCCAGAAAAATGTTTCACGGACTTTTTTTACCATTATTTAGAATGTTTCACGGACTTTTTTACAATATCTTGGGCTAAATTGTTTCACGTGAAACATTATCTTGTGTTCATATTTTATATATGTAAAATGTTTCACGTGAAACATACACTAAAACAGCTTGATAATATTATTCTTAATTGCAAAGACTGCTGCCTGTGTTCTGTCAGATACATCTATCTTCTTAAATATATTTGAAATATGATTTTTGACTGTTCTTTCACTGATATTTAAATTAGTAGCTATCTCTTTATTAGACATTCCATTTGCTACTTGAATTAAAACTTCATATTCTCTACTAGTAAGCAAATCTATCTTATCTTTATCTATATCTCTATTGGCTAATTGATTATTTAGAGCAGGTATTAAGCTAGGCTGAATATAATTTTCTCCTTTACAAATAATATCGATAGCATTTTTTAACTCAGATGATTCTGAGTCTTTTAATATATATCCATCCACACCAATATCAATAGCTTTTAATAAATATTCCAATTCATTATGTACTGTTAATATAAGAACTTTTACATCAGATTCAGTCTCCTTTAATTGTTTCAAAACATCTATTCCATTCATTTCAGGCATATTTATATCAAGTAATAAAACATCAGGAGACAAAACTTCTAATTTTTCCAAGCATTCTACACCGTTAGATGCCTCACCAATTACTTCAATACTTCCATCAAATTCTAATAATTGCCTAATACCCTCTCGTATTAAGCTGTGATCATCTGTTATCATTACTTTTGTTTTCATTTAACCCTCCACCCCCTGTGGAATATGTATTCTAATAAGTGTTCCTTTTTGTGTATCTATTTCAATTATTCCATTTAAAAGAGATACTCTTTCTTTTATAACCGACAATCCGAAATGATTATCTTTTTTAACTGCTTCATTCACATTAAAACCAATCCCATTATCTTGAATAATAATTTCATATGAATCAGTCTTATCTTTCAGACTTACTTTAATTATATCACCCTGGGAATGTTTAATAGAATTCTGAACACATTCCTGAATAATACGATAAATGGAAAGAAGAATAACTTTATCCTTGGAATCATCACAATTTGATTTTATATCTTCTATATCTGTTTCTATTTTAAAATGTCTATCCTGATTTATCATCAATAACATTTTTTCTATTGTTTCTTTAATTCCCAAATCATCAAAAGACATTGGTCTAAGATCAAAAATATTGTTTCTGATATCTTCTATTACTTTTCGAAGATTTTTTCCAATAGTCGCTAATTCTAATTTTGCTTTAACAGGGTCCCGGTCAATATAAAGAGAACTTAATTCAACCTTATGGATTAAATGAGTAAGATTCTGCAATGAGCTGTCATGTAAATCTCTTGCAATTCTCTGTCTTTCCTTTTCCTGAATTTCTAAGACAGAAATTTGTTTCACATGCAACATAAAAGAATCATCAGATATGACTT
>JALETS010000023.1 GCA_022781395.1 Lachnospiraceae bacterium
TATGGCAGATTGAATGGTCTTTCACCGGAATGGATCGGTGTGAAATATCCGGCAGCTGTTCGTTTGACGGATCAGACCAAGAGGTTCATTGAACAGGATTTTTCGAAGATAGAGCAGGTAATCTATTCCACGGATGAATCCGTTTTCAAGGCATATGATAAATACATAGATATAGATTCTTTTGTGGACTATTTCTTGATCAATGAATTTTTCGGCAATTATGATGCCGGCGAGCATTCCACTTATATGTATAAGAATTCGGGCGAACGTCTTCATATCGGACCGGTATGGGATTTCGATCAGGCAATGAATAATTATTTTCAGGACGAAATGGACCCTTACACGCTGGCCTTTCAGACAAAACCGCTGTTTGACCGGCTTTCCATGGATAAAAGGTTCATCGACTGCCTGAAGGAACGCTATGCTGCGCTCCGCAAAGACACTCTTTCCGAGGAGCATGTTTTTGACGTGATGGATGAGACGGTGATGTATCTGAAATCAGCGAGACAACGGGAATGGTATCGTTGGGAGGCTGATTATTTGGATGGCTCCTTTACGAATCCGCATAATTATTATCTGCAGGATTATGTGAAAGATAATGTGACTGTCAGCAGATTCAACGATCAGTATGAACAGGAGTTATATACGATACGAACTTATCTGCATAAGCATGGTAATGTGATACAGATTGAATTGACCAAGCTTTACGA
This sequence comes from Lachnospiraceae bacterium, assembly GCA_022781395.1. Lineage (GTDB taxonomy): Bacteria > Bacillota > Clostridia > Lachnospirales > Lachnospiraceae > UBA3282. The sequence continues at coordinate 711 of JALETS010000023.1, forward strand.
TTTGGCAGAGTATAATACTTCCCTGAAAAATGAAAATGAGCTGTTCCTGTTGATTATTATGATGCTGTTTCTGGTTCCCTCCATTCTGATCAACCGTAAGGCATGATGGAGCAGGAGGCAGTGGAGAGGAGTGGTAAAGATGATATTTAGTTTGCTGCAGGTGATTCCGTCGGATGCAGTAGCCGAGCGGCACTATTTTCTGGAACCTTTACAGGCAGAACCTGTTGTCTGGTGTATCCGGGGAGCCGGGGTCTTGATTGGTGTGGTTCTTCTTGTGCTGTATCGGAAAATGAAGAGGAGAGATGGAGAGTAGGAAATGCTATTTTCGAGTATTGTATTTTTATTTTATTTTCTTCCGATTGTATTCTTGCTGTATTATGCACTTTCCTTTTCCAGGATGTTGCAGAATATATTGCTTTTATTAGCCAGTCTTGTGTTCTATGCCTGGGGAGAACCGAAATATGTATTTCTGATGATTGGTTCTATCCTGTTAAACTCCGGTATGGGCTGGCTTGTGCAAAGATGGAAAGGTAAGAAGCAAAAAGCGGCTTTGGCAGTTACGATTGTCCTGAATGTGGCAGTTTTATTTGTTTTTAAATATCTTGGATTTGTTTTGAAGAATTTCGGTATAACGGATACTCCGGTATCAAATCTGCCACTGCCAATAGGAATATCATTTTTTACCTTTCAGGCATTGTCGTATGTTGTGGATGTGTACTGGGGAAGAACGAAAGCAGAGAATCCATTTTATGTGGGACTTTATATTTCCTTTTTCCCACAGTTAATTGCGGGACCGATTATTCAGTATAATACGGTGTCGGATCAGATTCGAAATCGTAAGTCAAGCTTTGATAAAATTGCGATAGGACTTAGCCGCTTTACGGTCGGTCTTGGTAAGAAGGTGCTGCTAAGTAACTGTTTTGCGGCTATTGCTGACAATGTATTCCAGTGGTCTGCCATCGGAACAGATAAGGTACCCGTTCCTGCCATGCTGGCATGGCTTGGCAGTATTGCATATACTTTACAGATTTATTTTGACTTCTCTGCTTATTCCGATATGGCTATTGGTCTTGCCTTATGCTTTGGTTTTAAATTTGGAGAAAACTTCAATTATCCATATATCGCAGAGTCCGTGTCTGATTTCTGGAAGAGATGGCATATCTCCCTGACTGACTGGTTTCGGGAATATGTTTATTTCCCTCTTGGCGGCAGCAGAGTCAACAATCAGGATTATATGGTACGTAACATGTTCCTGGTATGGCTGTTGACAGGCATCTGGCATGGGGCAAACTGGACATTTATTTTCTGGGGCCTTTATTATTTTGTATTCCAGCTGGCGGAGCGGTTCTTCGAATATCCCAAGAAGATGAAGAGCAGTTTCCTGAAGCATTTTTATACATTAATGGTTGTGAATGCGGGCTGGGTCGTATTCCGTGCTGATGATTTATATCAGGCGGGAAGATTTTTCTTAAATATGATGGGATTAAACAGTAACGGATTTTATAGCGACACGGCAGTAATGCTGATTCGTGAAAACTGGGTATTTCTATTGGCGGGAATTATTTTTTCCATGCCTGTTGCAAGGAACATGAATGAGATGCTATATAAGAAGCCCGAATCTGTTGCCAATAAGGTTTGTACAGTACTTTATCCGGTGGGCATGCTGCTCCTGTTAATTATCAGTGTCAGTTATCTGGCAAGCGGCACCTATAATCCGTTTATTTACTTTAATTTCTAACCAATGGAAGGAATATGCAGAGGATGTCAAAGTATATATTAAAGAAGCGCATATTTGCCATCGTTTTCATTGTTGTTGTATTTGGGTTTTCAACGGTTAATTTCTATCATGGTTATGTGACAATTGCTGATACTTGCAATGAAGTGATTTCTGATGGAGGTATCACGCAACAGGATATGACGCAGCTGGAAAACTCCATTACGGAGAATTTTTATGGCCGGATGAATTTTGTTGAGACTTATGCTTACATACAGTCACTTTTAGACAAAAGAGAATGCAACAACTTTACATATATTAAAGACGAGCAGGGGTTTTTGCATTATGCGTCTTTTTACAGGGAAGAGGATTCCAATCTGTTTAAATATGCTATGAGAGTAAAACGACTTCAGGATTATGCAGAATCTGCCGGAACCAAGGTGCTTTTTGTGGTACCTCCGGGTAAATATAATAAGGATTATACAAGGTTCCGTACCGGAATGCCGGTAAATGATCCTAACTGGATCGTGGATGAGATGATGTTTAATCTGAACCGTTTGGGAGTTGAAACTCTGGATTTGCGGGAGAATCTTCCGAATGAAGAACTTACTTATGAGGAAACATTTTTCAGAACAGATCATCATTGGACGATTCCTGCCGCTTTTGAGGCAAGTTGTGCGATTGTAGATAAGATAGAAGAAAGTTTTGGGGAGGATCTTGATCCGGATAATTATTATACAGATTTGGCAAATTATGACATGGTGACTTATCGATCAGGTATGCTTGGTTCCATGGGACGGCGAACGGGTGCCAATTTTTGCGGCATAGAAGATTTTACTGCTTTGTGGCCCCATTTTGAAGGACAGTTTACCAGAGAATGTATGACGGAAAGTGGGCGTACGAACAGGAAGAAAGGGAGTTTTCAGGAGGTACTAATGGAAACTTCCGTATTGACGGAGAGAACAGATATTTATTCTGATTCTCAATATTCACTTTATCTTAATGGATTACGAATTTATGAAAAAATTGTTAATGAGGAAAACCCTGAAGGAACAAAAATCTTTTTTATTCGTGATTCTTATTTTTCACCGGTAATGGCATTCCTTATGCCGATGTGTGGAGAGATTGATGCCATCTGGTCGTTGGAGGAGTCACATGATCTTGATATAGAAAGTTATATTAAAAATAATGAGTTTGACTATATTATTGTGGAAGTATATCCATACAATTTGAATGAAGAGGCGTTTAACTATTTTAAGAAGGAGGATTAAAGTGGAAAAAAGGGGAATAAAAAGGATGGACTCTAAGGAAGTATTTCATATGTGGAAAGGACGGATATGGTTTCTGATCAATATGTTCTTTTCCGTGATGTATCTGTTGTGGCGTATTTTCTTTACCATACCTTTTGAGTACGGAATTGTTTCTATTGTTGCGGGTATAGCCTTGCTGGTTGTAGAAGTTCTTGGTATGGTAGAGGCATTGATACACTATGCAAATATGGCGGAGGTAAAGGGATATCCGCTTCCTGAAATATCCGCGGATCAGTTCCCGGATGTGGATGTTTTTATTGCGACTTACAGTGAGGAATGCAGCCTTCTGTATAAGACAATAAATGGATGTAAATATATGGATTATCCGGATAAGAACAAGGTACATATCTATCTGTGTGATGACAACAGAAGACCGGAAATGCGCGCCCTGGCAGAGAAGATGGGAGTGCATTATCTAGACAGGCCGGATAATGAGGGAGCAAAGGCAGGCAATCTGAACAACGCTTTGGCACATTCTTCTTCACCGTATGTAGTAACTCTGGATGCAGATATGATTCCGAAAAGTGATTTTCTTCTTAAGACCATTCCTTATTTCGTAGATGCCGAGAGGCGTAATAAGGGGCGTAAGGAAGAAGATCAGATCAAACTGGGGTTTGTTCAGACACCGCAGTGCTTTTATAACCCTGATTTGTTTCAGTTTAATCTGTTCTCAGAGGGCAGGATACCTAATGAACAGGACTATTTTTACAAGGATATTCAGGTGGCGAGAACGAAGACAAACAGTGTCATCTATGGCGGTTCCAACACTGTGATTGCAAGGGAGGCGCTGGAGGCAATCGGAGGCTTCTATACAGAGGCTATTACAGAGGATTTTGCCACAGGTATTCTGATGGAGCGTGCCGGTTATGTCAGTCTTGGCATTGGAGAACCACTGGCATCCGGAATGTCGGCAACGGATTTGAAAGGGCTGGTTCAGCAGAGAGTTCGCTGGGCAAGGGGTGTTATTTCAACCGGACGAAAGATGCATATCTTTACGACCAGGGAGTTATCCTTTTCCCAGAAAATGAATTATTGGGCATCCATCTGGTATTGGTACGCACCTTTAAAGCGTCTTATTTATATTATGTCTCCGATTCTTTATGCAACGTTCGGTTTCATGGTATTTAAATGTACACTGATTCAGGTGCTCATTTTCTGGCTGCCAATGTATATCACCAGTAATATCAGTTTGAGAATGTTGAGTAATAATATACGTTCTACCAAGTGGACAGGTATTTATGAGACAGTCCTGTTCCCCTATATGCTGCTTCCGGTGTTGCTAGAGAGCGTGGGAATCACCCTGAAGAAATTCAAGGTAACAGATAAAGGAACACAGCAGAGCAAAAAAGGTCAGCATTTAATTTACACAATTCCCTTTTTGATTTTGATTATTTTATCAATATTCGGTATCATAAACTGTATCCGTATCATGTTTGACAGTGGTTCCTTCGGACCGGTTGTCGTTCTGTTCTGGCTGGTTAACAACTTGTTTCTTTTAGTGATGTCACTGTTTTTTGTTGACGGACGGATGCCGTATCGTAAGTCAGAACGCGTCACGGTTATGATGGATGGCCGGATAGATGATGGCAAGAGTGTTCGGCAAGGAACTATCCGAGATATTTCGGAGACAGGCATTTCCGTTCTGCTGGAAGAACCCTATTATCTCGAGGCAGATTCCATGGTAAGTGTTGAGATGGAGAACACGTTGTATCATGCGAAGCTGAAGGCACAGATTGTATTTGTAAGCCAGCAGGGAAGACAGTGGAACTATTCCATGAAGATTTTGGATTACGGGGATTCCTATGATGAATATCTGCAGATGCTGTATGACAGGGTTCCGGTGCTGCCGCAGGAGATTAAGAGGGATAGCGGC
>JALETS010000053.1 GCA_022781395.1 Lachnospiraceae bacterium
CTCATAGTTTTTTGCCATATGGTCTCCTCCTTTGTTGTGCAGGAGTCCATGGCAACCGTAAACTCTACTCTTATTCCGACTCCTGCCTGATGATTTTTGGGATTATAAGCAGGAATCTAAAGAGATAAACAGATATAGATATACAATGAATACGTTTAGAAATAACTGCTTATTCGTGAATTATATCATAGACAATAAAGAATGGCAACACATGCCAATAGTTTTCTCTCATAAATGTCTCTTAAATCTACAAACAAAAATTGAGGCGGATAATCTCTTATCCGCCTCAGGGAGGAATCAAAATGAAACTAAATTTCAAACATTAACTCGCCGTATGTAGGAATCGGCCATACAGCTTTATCTACAATCATTTCCAGTTCATCAGCCGGAGCACGAAGCTCTTCCATAGCTGCTTTTACTGTATCCTTGTAGAAGAATGCCTGTGCCTTTACATCCTCAATAGCGGATGCCTCTGCTTCGGCTTTCTCCAGCTTGGCAAGTGCAGTCTGCATTTCTGCCAGTTTTGCACTGACTGTCTTAAGCAGTTCTACCTGAACAGCAGCCTCTGCACCTGCTTCTTTTACTGCATTGACTGTATCTGCAAGTGTCTTGCTGTATTTTACAACTGCCGGAATAATCTGTTTGCCTGCCATATCAATCATGGTAAGTGCTTCGATATTGATGGTCTTAGCATAGGTTTCATAGATGATCTCTTCACGGGATTCCAATTCAACCTTAGTAAAGATACCAAATTTCTCAAACAACTTCACTGCTTTATCTGTAGTAATGGTGCCTGCTGCTTCGATCATGGACTTAATATTTGGAAGTCCTCTCTTCTCAGCCTCTGCAACCCACTCATCGGAATAACCGTTTCCATTGAAGATGATTCTCTGATGCTCTGTCATGTATTCCTTAATCAGATCATGAATTGCTGTTTCCAGATCGTCTGCTTTCTCCAGTCTGTCAGCAGCCTCACAGAATGCCTCTGCAACGATAGCATTCAATGTTGTATTCGGGCTTGCGATAGAGTCAGCAGAACCAACCATACGGAATTCAAATTTATTACCGGTAAATGCAAAGGGTGAAGTTCTGTTTCTATCGGTAGCATCTTTCACAAAATCAGGAAGTGTCTTAACACCTGTTAAAAGTTTACCGCCCTCTTTAACAGAAGTAACCGCACCGGTCTCAATCAACTGTCTCACAACGTCCTCAAGCTGCTCACCTAAGAAGATGGAGATAATAGCCGGAGGAGCCTCGTTTGCACCTAATCTGTGATCATTACCTACGTCAGATGCAGACTGACGAAGCAGATCTGCATGAATATCTACTGCTTTCATGATACATGCCAGTACCAGTAAGAACTGGATGTTCTCATTCGGTGTATCACCGGGATCTAAAAGGTTTACGCCGTTATCTGTTGTAATTGACCAGTTGTTGTGTTTACCGGAACCGTTGACACCTGCATACGGTTTCTCATGTAACAGGCATCTCATACCATGACGAACCGCAACTCTCTTCATCGTCTCCATAACAAGCTGGTTGTGATCTACTGCAATATTGGCTGTCTCATAGATTGGCGCCAGCTCATGCTGTGCGGGAGCAACTTCATTATGCTGTGTCTTGGCAGTAACGCCCAGCTTCCAAAGTTCCTTATTTAAGTCCTTCATATATTCGCCGACACGTTCTCTGATAACACCAAAATAGTGATCCTCCATCTCCTGTCCTTTAGGAGCCGGTGCACCGAACAAGGTACGGCCTGCGAACATAAGGTCTGTTCTTTTTAAATATAAATCTTTATCAACCAGGAAATATTCCTGCTCCGGTCCGACAGAAGCAGTTACCTTGGTAGCCTCTGTGTTACCGAACAGACGGACAATACGAAGTGCCTGCTCGCTCAATGCTTCCATGGAACGAAGAAGCGGTGTCTTCTTATCCAGTGCCTCACCTGTGTAAGAACAGAAGGCGGTAGGAATACAAAGAATGGTTCCGCAGCCGGATTCTTTTAAGAATGCAGGAGATGTAATATCCCATGCAGTATATCCTCTTGCCTCAAAGGTAGCACGAAGACCGCCTGAAGGGAAAGAAGATGCATCCGGCTCACCTTTGATCAATTCTTTGCCGGAAAATTCTGTCAGCATCTTGCCGGATTCATCAGGATGCGCTACGAAAGCATCATGCTTTTCTGCTGTAATACCGGTAAGTGGCTGAAACCAGTGTGTATAGTGGGTTGCACCATGCTCCACTGCCCAATCCTTCATGGCCTTAGCAACTACATTGGCTGTCTCCATGGATAATTCGCCGCCCTGGTCCATTACCTTGACAACCTCTTTGTAAACGTTCTTGGGTAAACGCTCTTTCATTTTTCCAAGAGTGAATACATTCTGTCCGAAAATTTCTTCCACGTTAAATACTTCGCTCATACTGCTCCTCCTTAACTGATTCCCTTAATGTTTTTCTCTTAAAATAAGTACTTCCGCCACACTTCCCATACAACACAAAAAAGGCGCTACACATCTAATGTGTAAACGCCTTCGTTTATCTGATCATATGATTCAATTATAAAAGTGCTTTGTTTCCTTGCTCATTACAATACAACACATTTTTCCAAAATGCAAGCCCTATTTTTGAAAAAAATTCGGAAATTTTCAGACCTCAAACAACAGATCCGCATAAGTGGGGAACGGCCAGTCCTTTTTATCCACCAGTTTTTCCAATTCATCAGCAGGTCTTCGCAATGCATTCATGGCCTCTGTTACGGTGTTGTAATAATAAAATGCCTGTTCCTTGCCGCGTTCCATGACGGATGCTTTTTTCTCTGTTTGCTCCAGATATTTTGCCGCTTTCTGTGTCTCGGTCAATTTCTCCGATACGGTTTTGAGCAGATCGGAAGGAACCGTTGCATCACCGCCCGCCTCTTTCATGACCGAGGCGGTATCTGCCAGATTTCTACAGAAACGAATGACCGCAGGAATGATCTGCTTATTGGCCATATCCAGCATGGTAAGTGCCTCAATATTAATCGTTTTGGCATAAGTCTCATATAAGATCTCTGCGCGGGAACGAAGCTCTGCTTCGGTAAAGATACCAAACTTTTCAAACAGCCGGATGGCTTTCGGAGTTGTCAGGGTATCCACTGCCTCCACCATGGAAGGAATATTGGGGAGGCCCCTTCTGGCTGCTTCCTCTTCCCATTCCTTGGCATAGCCGTTGCCATTGAAAATGATCCGCTGATGCTTGGTCATATATTCTTTGATCAGATCATGTACCGCCATGTCGAAATCCTCTGCTGCCTCCAGACGGTCTGCGGCTTCACAGAAGGCTTCCGCCACAATGGCGTTCAGGGTGGTATTCGGGCTGCCGATGGAATCCTCACTTCCTACCATACGGAATTCAAATTTATTACCGGTAAAGGCAAAGGGTGAAGTACGGTTTCTGTCCGTTGCATCCTTCACAAAATCAGGCAAAGTGGAAACGCCGGTACGCAGTACGCCGCCCTCCTTCAGGGAATCTGCTTTTCCTGTCTCCACAAGCTGTTCCACCACATCTTCAAGCTGCTCACCCAGGAAAATAGAGATAATGGCAGGCGGTGCCTCATAGCCGCCCAGTCGGTGGTCGTTGCCCACATTGGATGCACTCTGACGAAGCAGATCCGCATGAGTATCTACTGCCTTCATGATACAGGCAAGTACCAATAGGAACTGAATGTTTTCATTGGGTGTCTGTCCGGGCTCCAAGAGATTCACACCGGTGTCGGTTGTAATCGACCAGTTATTATGCTTGCCGGAACCGTTCACCCCCGCAAAGGGCTTCTCATGCAGCATACAGCGCAGACCGTGCTTGCCCGCCACTCTCTTCAAGGTCTCCATGACGAGCTGGTTATGATCTACCGCCACATTAGCAGATTCATAAATGGGCGCCAGCTCATGCTGTGCCGGAGCCGCCTCATTATGCTGGGTCTTGGAGGTCACTCCCAGCTTCCACAATTCTATATTCACATCATGCATATATGCGCCGACACGTTCTCTGATAACGCCAAAATAGTGGTCGTCCATTTCCTGACCCTTAGGTGCCGGTGCGCCGAACAAGGTTCTGCCGGAAAAGATAATATCCTCCCTCTGTAAGGCCTTCTTCTGATCCACCAGAAAATATTCTTGCTCTGCTCCCACGGACGGAATTACCTTCTTTGCATCGGTATTGCCAAACAGTCTGACAATACGGATGGCCTGTTTGCTCAGCGCCTCCATAGAACGAAGCAGAGGTGTTTTCTTATCCAGTGCTTCTCCCTTATAAGAGCAGAAGGCCGTAGGAATACACAAAGTAGGACCTGTTGCCGTCTCCTTGATAAAGGCCGGAGATGTGATATCCCATGTGGTATAGCCCCGCGCCTCAAAGGTGGCACGAAGCCCTCCTGACGGGAAAGAAGATGCATCCGGCTCGCCCTTGATCAACTCTTTACCGGAAAACTCCGTAATCATCTTACCGGTTTCATCCGGATGAGTTACGAAAGAGTCATGCTTCTCTGCCGTAATACCGGTAAGCGGCTGAAACCAGTGCGTATAATGGGTTGCACCGTGTTCAACCGCCCAATCCTTCATGGCCTTGGCAACCACATTCGCTGTACCCATCGACAGCTCGCCGCCTTCTTCCATGACATTTATGACTTCTTTGTAAACATTTTTGGGGAGACGTTCCCTCATTTTGGCAGGCGTAAATACATTCTGCGCAAAAATTTCTTCCACGTTAAAAATATCGCTCATATGCATACCTATACCTCTCTCGGACTGCTCTTCCACAGCATTCCGAATTTCCCTAAAGTTTGTCGTTTCTATTGTATAATATGAGCGTTGTGACGGTCAACCCGTATTTCCTTATCTTCCCATCGTTTATCTTCCCATGGCATTATCCGGTTCATAGGTATTGAACCACACACTGTCCACAATCTTCTGGGTTTTATTGTTATATACGATGACATTCATACCGCTTTCATTTTTGGAATACTCCTCTCCCGCAATCCGCACCGAAGTTAGGCCATTGCCCCACTCATCCTTCATACTGAGTGCATAGATAGGAATATATCCGTTTTTGATAGTTCCCGTATATTCTATCGGTTCAAAGGACATCTCCTCATGCAGTACCTGACCGTCCGAGATGACAGCCAGATAATTACAGCCTTCCTGTCCTGCCAGATTGGCAGACAATCCCAACTGTCTCAGAAGCTTCAGGGTAGATTCCTGCAGGGAATAAGTGAATTCATCCTTAGAAGCCACCACAATGGTATATCCCTTATGATTCAGTTTGGACAAGTACTCATCTATTTCCCCGGTATGATCCAGATTGCATTGATCCATGACCCATGCATAATCCTCTTTTGTATCTTCCCACTGACTATCCGTTCTGCCTTCTATCCCGAACTCATCCTGAAGAACCGCTCCCATATATCCGGTTACTTTAACTGCACCCCATATATTTGGATGACCGTCATCGCAATTATCCCATGGGATCTGATATCCTAACTCATCATACACATTCTGCTCATTATAACTGATAAAAGTAAGTCCTCTTTCAGCAGCATAGGCATGCACCGCATTGCACTTTGTATGGTCGGCCGCCATGGCAGGTGTAATGGTAAGGATCAGGGAAATTCCCTTTTCCTCACACAGATCGGCTATTTTATCCAGATATTCCCGCATCAGAGGCGCCATTTCTGCCTGTTCTCCTTCGTAACCCTCTTCATGCGGCTCAAAGTTCTCTCCCTCTTCTCCCAGATAAAAATATAGCGGTGCAAAGCCTTTCAGCTCAGACTGCTCTGCCATTTCATGAAACTTAAAATCATTTTTCTCCAGATTTTCCCATCTCGTATGATACCGGATATTCGGGAAGTAATAGCTCCATTTATCCTGAGAAGTATCAACGGAACAGATCGTTTCCACCGCTTCCGCTTTAACCGGTGACCACCTCATAAAATCAAAGGCCTTACGGGTATAGCTTTCCTCCGTATTTAGCGGTTCATCCACCATATAGGGGAAGCAGAAATAACATTCCAAAACCACAGCTTTGGGGCTCTGATAACGCAGTGCCTCCTTCAGCCAGTAATAGGAAGTAACCATCCCCTGTTGTTCACAACCCAGGTTATAACCGGTAATGCCATACTGATTATACAATTCCTGAGGCAAAAAGGATGTGACACCATGACTGCTTCCCAGGAACAGAACATCCACCGTATCCTTCTGCATATCATAAAAGCCTGTATATGTAGTTGTGGTGGGCCAGGAAATATCTGTGAAAAACTTAGGTGTGATCACCCGGATGTATATGCTGTAACAGACTGCAAACAGAAGCAGGAAGCACAGGATTTTTCCTATAAATTTTATATTTCTTTTCACCAGTTAAAATCCTCCGTAAATAAAAGCCTGTGAATCATACCCGACACCATAGACACCATAGGTCATAATTGCAAATATAACAACCAGATACAACATCCATCTTATCCCTATCGGCTGTCTGTAAATTGCCTCCGAAAACGAAAGCCCTTTCTCCTGCTTCAGACTGACTGCCAACAAAATAACAATAGAGATCAGCAGGACAATCCATTCCTTCCAGTCGAGTCCCAGCATCAGCAGTGCATCATTAGTAAAGATCCACATATTATGAACCCTGAACATACTTCCTATCATCTGAAGGCCTATTGTCAGATTCGGAGCTCTGAAAATAATCCATGCAACCATCACAAAGAAAAAGGTGCATATCCGCTGTATCCAGATGCAAAGCTCCGGCGCTTTCCGAAGCCCCAGAAGCTTTACCGCTTTCTCCCGTATACTGTGGGTCATCTGTCCTGCGATCTGATAGACTGCATGCATCATACCCCATACAATAAACCGCAGTCCGGCACCATGCCAGATACCGCTGACCAGAAAAGTAATCACCAGATTGATATAGGTTCTGACTTTGCCTTTGCGGCTGCCTCCCAGCGGAATATAAATATAATCCCTAAGCCACTCACTCAACGATATATGCCATCTGTGCCAGAAATCCTTGACAGAGGTAGCAAGATAAGGATGATGAAAATTATCGGCCAGATGAATACCGAACAGATTGGCCACGCCTTTGGAAATGGAAATACATGCCGCAAAATCCGCATACAGTTCAATACTGTATAATATTCCCGCAACCAGAACGTAACAGCCAACATACTGATCATGATGATCAAAGATCTCATTGACAATGACAGCCGCCCGGTCTGCAATCATCAGTTTCAGGAAGAATCCCCATAAGATCTTGTAAAATCCTCCCACGACAGTTCTTTCACAAAATGCATGTCCAGAGAAAAGCTGTGCCTCCATCCTGTCATAGCGTGGAATCGGTCCCTGTACAATCTGCGGAAAAAACATTACATACAGAGCAAATTTGGCCGGATTTCTCTGGGCAGTGATTTTATTCTGATAGATATCTGCCAGATAGGAAATAATCTGAAGTGTATAGAAGGAAATGCCCACCGGAACAATCCACGCAACGGCATCCCGTTTCAGGATACTTTGCAGAAAATAATTACCGTTCTTGATACATAACCACGGAAGCACTACAAGCAGCACCGAACCTATTAACAGTGCCTTATGTCGCTTTTTCTGCAAAAGCAGACCGGCACCGTAAGCAATCAGAATGGTTGCCAGTATGACTATAATTCCGGTTCCTGTTTCGAGGGCTTTCCAATAAAAGAAAATGCTGCCGCATAAAAGGACGATCCATCTTCCTTTTAGCGGAATCATATAATATAGCAGAACTGCAATCAGAACGAATATATAAAACTCTATCGACACATATGTCATATTTTTTCTCCGTATTTTAAGTTATCTTTCCTTGGTACTTATAAAATATGTTAATATGCACAATTTATCCAAGCGCATTAGGTACACGCAATATATCGTATTTCTCAGGCATCTGTGACAAAACCACATCAATTATTTGCTTCGAATGCGGGCAGGATTCCACCGGTTCCCCATCCTCATTGTACATGGCAAGTACCTCGACAGGAATATTGATGCCATCAGGCTTCATGATTTCAATAGAATCACCGACGCAGAATTTGTTGCGCTGTTCAATGCGGGCACACATACGTGCCTCACTGTCCTTTGCAGACCCATTACTACTACCCGGCTCCTGTACAATCTCTCCCACGATTCCCAGATAAATATACTCATTAACATAGGTATTGTTATCATAAATCTGCGTATTCTCATCAGGCTTTCCGAAATAGAATCCCGTAGTAAACTGGCGGTAAGTGCACTTGGCGATTTCCGACCGATACCAGTCCATATTAGCGCGGTATTTTTCTTCCGATTCCAGATAGTCATCTATTGCCTTACGATAAGTACGTGCTACCGTAGCAACATAGAGTGCTGTCTTCATTCTTCCCTCTATCTTGAAGCTGTCAATTCCTGCCTCTATCATCTCCGGAATATGTTCAATCATACACAGATCCTTGGAATTGAAAATATACGTTCCTCTCTCATTCTCATACACCGGCAGATATTCGCCCGGTCTTTTCTCCTCCACTACCGCATATTTCCAACGACAGGGATGGGTACAGGCACCATGATTGGCATCTCTCCCCGTAAAATAACTGCTAAGCAGACATCTGCCGGAATAAGAGATACACATTGCCCCATGGATAAAGCTTTCAATCTCCAGATCATCCGGGATGTTCCGGCGGATTTCCCGAATCTCGCTTAAGGATAATTCACGGGCAGAGACCACGCGCTTCGCTCCCTGTTCGTACCAGAACCGATAGGTCATATAGTTGGTGTTATTTGCCTGGGTAGATACATGGATATCAATTTCCGGGCAGATTTCTTTTGCCAGCATAAACATACCGGGATCAGCTATGATCAGAGCATCCGGTTTCATTTCCTTCAATTCATGAAAATATGCCCTTGCACCCTCCAGATCATAATTATGTGCCAGGATATTCGCCGTTACATGAACACGTACCCCATGCGCATGGGCAAACGCAATCCCCTCTGCCATTTCCTCCGATGTAAAGTTCTTGGCTTTCGCACGAAGCCCAAAGGCTTCTCCACCGATATAAACCGCATCAGCTCCAAACATGACCGCAGTTTTCAATACTTCCAGACTACTCGCCGGAATTAACAATTCAGGTTTTTTCATAAACCCTTTCCTCTCATCATATTAACGTTTCAGATAATTGCGAAACTGAGTCCTACCTTTGTATCGTTGTGCGAAATTAACAATTCAACGCAGGCACGCTCTCGCTACTTTCAACTCGTAGCGGTACATAAGGTGCTAAAATACAGCACCTAAGTACCGACGGCTTCAAAGTACCTTGCTTATGAATATGTTAATTTGCACAACTCATTTCAGTTGAATTAATAGTTTCGCAATTATCTATATTTACACTTCTATATTGTCTTGTTTAACACTAAGAGTAACACCATCTCCTACCGGCAGTATTACCGTCTCCAGTTGCGGGTGATGCTTCAGTTCATACAGATAATCCCGCATACGGCTGTGTATGGTACGGTTTCTTCGGGTCACGGCAAACCGTGATTCGATAATATCTCCGTCCTGCAGCACATTGTCTGACACAAGAAGGCCGCCCTCCGGCATAAGCCTTAAGATATCCGGCAGGAAATGAATATACTGTCCTTTGGCCGCATCCATAAAGATCAGATCATAGGTTCCGGTCAGTTCTTTCAGAACATCCGCAGCATCTCCCTCCAAAAGAGTGATGCTGTCCTCCCGGCCAGCCCGTTTAAAATTCTCTCTGGCAATGGGTATTCTCTTCTCATACTTCTCTATCGTTGTGATTTTGCATCCTGCCGGTGCATACTCGCTCATCAATAAAGCAGAAAAACCAATGGCACAGCCAACCTCCAGAATTGACTCAGGTTTATGCATCGCCAGAAGAAATTTCATCAGGCTTTGCATCTGCGTCCGGATGATCGGCACATTGGTTTCTTTCGCTTCCCGCTCTATTTCATTTAAAAAAGGAGTATTGCCGGTATCCAGGGAATCAATAAATGCGCTCATTCGCTCATCTACTATCATGGTTATACC
>JALETS010000076.1 GCA_022781395.1 Lachnospiraceae bacterium
GAAAAGGCTTTTTAAAGCCGCAGACATTTTTCAACATTTTGAATGCCAATGCTTCTTTGATTATTTTATCCTGTGGAATGAGCCTTGTTATGATCACAGGAGGAATTGATATTTCCGTGGGTGGCGTTACGGCACTTGTGAGTATGTGCTGTGCCGTTTATCTTGATTATCATAACGGCAATGTTTTCGTGGCGGTTCTGATTGCATTGGCAATCGGGCTTGCGTTTGGTCTCGTTCAGGGATTTCTGGTTGCGTACCTTGATATTCAGCCATTTATTGTCACTCTGGCAGGTATGTTTTTTGCCCGTGGTATGACCACCATTGTAAATACGAATCCTTTTAATGTACAGAATGAAGCTTTTGTGGCTTTGAAAGAGACACGTGTCATCGTACCCGGTTTTGGATCTGTAAATAAGCTGGGAAAATATGTTCCTGCCTATATTGAAATCGGCGTAGTAGTTGCCCTTTTAATCGTTATTGTACTTTTCTGTGTACTCAGATGGACTAAGCTTGGTCGTTCCTTCTATGCGGTAGGCGGTAACAGACAGAGTGCATTGATGCTCGGAATTAACGTGAAAAAAACGAGATTCATTTCTCATTTACTGTGCGGTCTGCTTGCCGGCGTAGGTGGATTTGCTTATTTCATGCATGTAGGTTCCGGATCCGCTTCTCATGCAAGCGGAATGGAAATGAATGCCATTGCCTCTTCCATCATAGGAGGTACCATGTTAACCGGAGGTGTTGGTAATATTATTGGAACCTTCTTTGGAGTACTTTCCTTAAGTACCATCCAGAATATTGTTTCTTCAGCCGGACTTGATCAGGCATGGTGGACAGGAATCACGATAGCGGCAATGCTTTGCCTGTTCCTTGTGATTCAAAGTATTGTTATGGCCCGGAAAAAGAGAGCATTAAGAGCAAAGGCATAAGATTAAGGATTAGAGTAGTATATGTCAAAAGGTCGACGTAACACAAATGCGGCGGCCTTTTTATTTCAGAAGCCGATATAAGGCAGGAAAAGAGAGGGATTACGAAATGAAAAAGAAAAGCAGTCTTTTTGGAGTGCTGATAACATTATCGATAGTGCCACTCATATTATCTGTGGTAATTATCAGCATAATATCCTTAACCATTACAAAAAACAATCTGGAAGAAAAATCGAGAGATACGCTGTTCATTGTTGCAAATAATCTGGCTAGCTATTGCCGGGAAAATGAAATTAATGCAATCAATGCCGCTGATTATTATGATTATCTCGACAGCCTGAAAGAGCAGAATATTGAAATGGCTATTATCATTGATGGTGCTCCTTGTGCTACCTCTATAAAAAATGAAAATGATTATCGTATCAGAGAGATTGAATTTGAGAAAGATATGATTGCTGACATAGCAGAAATAGAAGAGGGATATTTTGATAGTAATGTGGTAATTGATAATAAAATTTATAGCGCATATTATGTTCCCATTAAGGCAAATAATGAGATAATCGGCATGGCTTTCGCGGGAGAACTGCAAAGTAATATCACAGGAGCTACAAAGAGTATTGTAATCAGTTTCTGCGTAATATCATCTCTACTGATCGTTATCTTTGCAATGATTACTTTACTGTTCAGCAGAGGACTCATAAAATCCTTTCAAGCAGTCGGTGTTCACGTAAATGCACTTTCAAAGGGAGATCTGACTAAACAGAATGAGCATAAAAGCTTTGTCAGGGAAATGGATACTCTGCTTGGAGAAACGAGGTTAATGCAGAATAATTTATCGGAAACCATAGGAAAGGTAAAGAATGTTGCCCAAAATCTGGCTGCAATTGTAGCACAAGTAACTGAAATGAGTGACTCAAGTTCGGGCAGGGCATTACATATTACTTCTTCTATGGAAGAGTTATCTTTGGCAACGGTTGGAATGGCAGAAAATGTTCAGGATATGAATGCGCAGATGCTGGAGATCGGAAACTGCGTCAATGATATTTCGGACAGGATCATACAACTGAACCGGAATTCCGAAACTATTTTACAAACAAATTTTGAAGCCAAAACAAGTATGGATACTATTATGGAAAACAGTAAGCAGTCCGTGGATGCAGTAAAAGAGATTGAATTGCAGATAAAAGAGACAAATGATTCCATTAAGGAGGTGGATCAGGCTGTAGAATTGATTCTTTCCATATCACAGCAGACAAATCTGTTAAGTCTGAATGCATCCATTGAAGCAGCCAGAGCCGGGGCATTCGGAAAGGGATTTGCTGTAGTAGCCGAAGAAATAAGGCATTTGTCAGAACAAAGTGCCGAGGGCGCAGAGATAATTAAAAATCTTGCCGGAACAATTACGGAGAAATCAGAGAAATCTGTCCGATTAGCACAGAAGGTGCACTCACTGATCTTTCTTGAGCAGGAAAATATTTCAGATACGCAGAAGAAATATGAGACTCTCAGCAACAATATCAATCAGTCGGTAAACGATATCGAAATGATAGCTGAAATGACAGAACACCTAAATCAATATAAAGAAAAAGTAATTGACAATGTTCAGAATTTAAGTGCCATCAGTGAGGAGAATACAGCAAGCAATCAGGAAGTAAGCGCCAATGTCAGCGAAATTGTTGCGGAAGTACAGACAGTAAATATAAGCTGTGAAAGGATGAATGGTCTGGCTTGTGAACTGCAGGAATCAGTTTCGTATTTTCAAAACAGGGAAATTGATGTATGATTGACAAAGAAGAACTGTTAAGGAGAACGGCCGTGAAAAAATCGTTTGCGATTGTAATGTTTTTAATTCTATGTATTTTAGCAATCAGCTGCGACAGCAGCTTTTCTTCGAAGGAAGAGACGGTCAATGTGGAAGATGAGATTTCAGATGAATATATCGTGGTGGGTTTTTCACAGTTGGGCGCGGAATCAGACTGGAGAAGTGCAAATACGGAATCCATGAAAGCTGCATTTACGACAGCAGACGGATATAAACTGATTTTTGAAGACGGCCAACAGAAGCAGACAAATCAAATTACGGCAATCCGAACTTTCATTCAGCAGGAAGTAGACTACATTGTGCTTGCACCGGTGACGGAGACAGGCTGGGATACGGTTTTGCAGGAAGCAAAGGATGCAGGCATTCCCGTTATTATTGTAGACAGAATGGTAGATGTTTCCGATGAAAGTCTGTTTACATGCTGGGTAGGTTCTGATTTTGAACTGGAAGGCAGAAAGATGGCGGAATGGTTAAAGCAATATACGCTGAAAGAGAAAATCGATCCTTCGTTTATTCATATTGTCAATATACAGGGTACAATCGGAGCTTCTGCCCAGATCGGACGAACCAAAGGTCTGGCGGATGCGGCAAGAGAGAACGGATGGAGTCTTTTGGCAGAGGTGACAGGTGATTTTACCCAGGCAAAAGGGAAAGAGGTCATGGAATCTTTGTTAAAGCAGTATGATGATATCAATGTTGTTTACTGCGAGAATGACAACGAAGCATTTGGTGCCATAGAAGCGATAGAGGAAGCAGGAAGGAAGATCGGTTCCGATATTGCAAGCGGGGAGATTATGGTACTTTCTTTTGACGGTGTAAAGAAAGAGGCCATGGAATACGTATTGCAGGATAAGATTACCTGTATCGCCGAATGTAATCCACTTCACGGTCCCAGGGTAAAAGCCATCATTGAAGCGTTGGAAGCGGGTGTAACACCGGATAAATATTCTTATGTGGATGAAGAAATCTATAGTGCGAGCGAGGTTGTCAGCAGTCTTAAGGTCGGTGAGACCACTTATGATGTGATTATACTGACCCATGATATTATCGATCAAAGAAGTTATTAAGAAAAATATAATTATAAACTTTATATTGCAAGAAATATATTGTGCTGTTAAACTGAAAAAAGAAGAATTGATGAATGAATCAGGTAAAATACAGCATGATTAAGAAAATTATTAACTTTATCGGTAAAGATACCAGCAGCGAAAATGAATCGAAAAAAGTAATTGTAATTATCAGGATACTGATAATATCCTGTATTATTTACTTTACTGCAAATGCCGTTTTGTGTAATGCTCCCTTCGGAAATGCACAGAGTCTGGTGTTTTATGGTATTTTTTTACTCTTGTTTCTTATCATATTTGGTATTTCATATCAATTTTCAACCAGAGTCACGTTATGGTGGTTTAATTTAAGTATGATAGCATGGATCCTCTCCAGTGTGCATTATTTTGGATGGGATATCGGTGTACAACATTTCCTGCTTTTGTTGCTTGTGCTGTATTTCTTCTCCAGCTATAAGCATTATATGAGCAAAATTCTTTTTGCGTCAGCGATGTGTGCACTTCGCATTGTACTGTTTTATGTCTATCACAAGAGAACCCCAATACTTGAAGTCAGCAGCATGGAGGGTAGTGCTCTGCAGATACTAAACACCATTACCATTTTCTTTTGCATTTCTGTGATTGCGTTTATCTGCAGCAAGGACAGCCAGGAACTCGAAGGGAAACTGGTGGAATACAATAATCAGCTGCAAAGGCAGGCAAATACCGATGCTCTTACGGGTCTTTTCAACCGGAGAAAAGCAATGACATATATAGAGGAAGTTGTAAGACATTCTGAAAAAGGCTTTTCTCTTTGTATCTGTGATATTGATTTTTTCAAAAAGGTAAATGATAATTACGGTCACGATTTTGGCGACAGAGTTTTGGAAGAGGTTTCTGCTATATTTCGGGAGGAAATGCAGGGAAAGGATATGGCAGCAAGGTGGGGCGGAGAAGAATTTCTTCTGCTGTTTCCGGATTTAAACGGAGATGAAGCTTACATCAGGCTGGAGCAGATCAGGAAAAGAATTAAGGATACCGTTGTTGAATTAAACGGTCAGAAAGTGAGTGTGACTATGACTTATGGTCTTGCGGAATATGATTTTGCAGGAGGAATAGACGGGACCATCAAGGAAGCAGATGAGAAGCTTTATATGGGAAAAGAAAAGGGCAGAGATATTATTATTTTTTAAAATTTTTGGTCTGATTTTATAAAAAAGCACTGATAATACATAGCATTTTAGATGTTTATGTGTATTAGTGCTTTTTTTATTGGCAAAAATGTAAAGTAATGCAAGATATTAAAATGATCCAGCTCCAAATAAACAAAAAGGAGAGAGAGAAGAAATGAAAGATAAAATTTTTGGCGTATTGCAGCGTATCGGCCGCAGCTTTATGCTGCCTATCGCAATTCTTCCGGTGGCAGGACTTTTGCTGGGAATCGGAAGTTCCTTTACAAATGAGACGATGATCGCAACCTATGGCCTTGAAAGGATATTGGGAGATGAAACAATGCTCCATGCACTCTTAGTGATCATGAATAAGGTAGGAAGTGCAGTTTTTGATAATTTGCCTCTGATCTTTGCAGTAGGTGTGGCAATCGGGATGGCAAAGAAAGAAAAGGAGGTCTCTGCCCTGTCAGCTGTAATTGCCTACTTTGTCATGAATACGGCGATCAGCGCAATGCTTTTGAATAGTGGAGAGATATTGGATAACGGAGAAATATCGGCAGACGTCCTTCCGGGAATGATCGCTTCTGTCTGTGGGATCAAAACGCTGCAAATGGGTGTGTTTGGGGGCATTATTGTGGGTCTTGGTGTGGCGGCATTACACAACCGGTTTTACAAAATCGCGCTTCCAAATGCCCTGTCCTTTTTCGGTGGGACAAGATTTGTTCCGATCATATCCACAATTGTGTACATGTTTGTGGGGATACTGCTATACTTTGTCTGGCCGGCGATCCAAAACGGTATTTATGCGCTCGGCAGTCTGGTGACAGGAAGCGGATATCTTGGGACACTGATTTTCGGATTGATCAAAAGGGCGTTGATACCATTTGGTCTGCATCATGTATTTTATATGCCGTTCTGGCAGACGGCGGTAGGAGGTACAATGGATGTAGCCGGACAAATGGTGCAGGGCGGACAGAATATTTTCTTTGCACAGCTTGCCGATTCCGCTGATATTGTACATTTCAGTGCAGATGCAACCAGGTATTTTTCAGGTGAGTTTATATTTATGATCTTCGGACTTCCCGGAGCGGCGCTGGCCATGTATCACTGCGCAAAGCCGGAAAAGAAGAAAGCAGCCGGAGGATTGTTACTTTCTGCTTCCCTGGCAAGTATGATGACAGGTATCACAGAGCCTCTCGAGTTTTCTTTCCTGTTTGTTGCTCCCGCACTGTTTGCAGTTCAGGTCATTCTGGCAGGCTTTGCCTATATGATAGCCCATATGCTGAACATTGCAGTGGGCTTAACCTTTTCCGGAGGATTGCTTGACCTTTTTCTGTTCGGTATTCTTCAGGGAAATGAAAAAACAAGCTGGATGAGAATCATACCGGTAGGGATCATATATTTCTTCTTATACTATTTTATTTTCAGATTTATGATAAAGAAATTTGATTTTAAGACACCGGGAAGAGAGGATGATGATTCTGAGACAAAGCTGTACACAAGAGCGGATGTGAATGCACGGAAAGAGAATGAGAAAACCGGCGATGCAAGGGCATTACAGCCTGATCCGGTCAGTGAAACAATTGTCAGAGGACTTGGCGGCAAAGATAATATCAGCGATGTGGACTGCTGTGCAACCAGACTTCGGTGCAGTGTATTTGATGCAAAACTGGTGGATGATGTTTTACTGAAATCAACCGGTGCATCCGGAGTGGTTCATAAGGGAAACGGAGTACAGATCATTTACGGACCTCATGTCACAGTGATCAAGTCGAATCTGGAGGATTATCTGGAGAAGGCACCGGAGGAAGAGAAAAAACAGACAAAAGCAGCTCGGTCAGTTATTATTTCCAGTCCTATGAAGGGAATGGCTGCCGATCTGTCCACGGCACCGGATGAAGCGTTCTCGGAAGGCATGATGGGGGACGGTGCCGTGGTTACTCCTGCTGATCCGATTGTGAGGGCACCGGAAGACGGAGAGATCAGTTTTGTGTTTGACACAAAGCATGCGATCGGTTTTCTGACAGATTCCGGCATCAGCCTTTTGATTCATGTCGGAATTGACACGGTGAAGCTCAATGGGGAAGGCTTTGAGGTATATGTGGAAAACGGTCAAAAAGTAAAAAAGGCAGAACCCATGATGAAACTGGACATCGATTATCTGAAAGAAAATGCACCGTCACTTGCTTCGCCAATCGTATGTACGGAACTTGAAGACAATCAGAAGGTTCGCTTGCTGAAAGAAGGAGAAATCCTTGCAGGAGAAGAATTATTTGCGATTGATATTTATGAATAATCAGAAAGGATAGAGAGAAAATATGAAAGAGTTTGATTATGTGATCACAGATGAGGTGGGAATCCATGCAAGGCCGGCAGGTCTGCTTGTGAAGGAGGCAAAGAAATACGAAAGTAAGATCGTTCTTTCGAAGGATGGAAAAAAAGCGGAAGCAACA
>JALETS010000281.1 GCA_022781395.1 Lachnospiraceae bacterium
CTGCCTATCAAGTCCAACTTCCGTGAAGGTCTGGACGTACTGGAATACTTCATGTCTGCACATGGTGCCCGTAAAGGTCTGTCCGATACAGCGCTGCGTACAGCTGACTCCGGTTACCTGACCAGACGTATGGTTGATGTATCTCAGGAACTGATCATCCGTGAGACAGACTGCTGTGAAGGAAGAGAAGAGATTCCGGGTATGGTAGTAAAAGCTTTCATGGATGGCAAGGAAACCATTGAAGGCTTGAAAGACAGAATCACCGGACGTTTCTCCTGTGAGGATATCAAGGATAAAGACGGTAAGATCATTGTAAAGAGAAATCATATGATTACCCCTGCACGTGCAGCTAAGATTCTTAGCGTAGGCGTAAATGAGAAGGGAGAACCGATCGAGGAAGTTAAGATTCGTACGATTCTGACCTGCCGTTCTCATGTAGGTATCTGTGCAAAATGTTACGGCGCCAACATGGCAACAGGTGAGGCCGTTCAGGTCGGTGAAGCTGTCGGTATTATCGCAGCACAGTCTATCGGAGAGCCCGGTACACAGCTGACCATGCGTACTTTCCATACCGGTGGTGTTGCCGGTGATGATATCACACAGGGTCTTCCCCGTGTTGAGGAGCTTTTTGAGGCGCGTAAACCGAAAGGACTTGCCATTATTGCAGAGTTCGGCGGCGTAGCTACCATTAAAGATACTAAGAAGAAACGTGAGATCCTGATCACTAATAATGAGACAGGAGAATCCAAGACCTACCTGATTCCTTACGGTTCCAGAATCAAGGTATTAGACGGTGCCGTACTGGAAGCCGGTGATGAACTGACAGAAGGTAGCGTTAACCCTCATGATTTGTTGAAGATTAAAGGTATCCGTGCAGTACAGGATTATATGCTTCGTGAAGTACAGCGTGTATATCGTCTGCAGGGTGTTGATATTTCCGATAAGCATATCGAGGTTATCGTACGCCAGATGCTTAAGAAAGTCCGTATTGAGAATAATGGCGATACAGAATTCCTGCCGGGTACATTGGTAGATGTCTTAGATTTTGAGGATATGAATGAAGCATTGATTAAGGAAGGCAAAGAGCCTGCAGAGGGTAAGCAGATCCTGCTTGGTATTACTAAAGCTGCTCTGGCAACAGATTCCTTCTTATCGGCTGCATCCTTCCAGGAGACAACCAAGGTTCTGACAGAAGCTGCTATCAAGGGTAAAGTCGATAACCTGATCGGTCTGAAAGAAAATGTTATCATCGGTAAGCTGATTCCTGCCGGAACCGGTATGAAGCGTTATCGGGATACCAAGCTCAGTACAGATGAGAATCTGTTAAATCGTCTTTCCATGGAAGATGAGTTCAGTTTTGACGACGGTTCTTTTGACGATGATGAGGAACTGGTAATTCCGGAGAATCTGGATGATTATGATGGCTTAGAGGATATTGAAGGACTGGACGAGATTGACGAAGCTGTGGATGCCGAGGCTGAGGCAGTAGTTGCTGATGAAGAATAATGATTTAAAGGCCGGTATGGAAAATGTACCGGCCTTTTCCATGCCTTTTCTAAAAAAAATATTGACAATGCATTTGCGTCCAAGTATACTAACATAGTGTGCACGTGAATGCATTTTCTTTTTGTGTGCACAGATATATTACTTTTATTTTATATTGCAGGAGGTGAAAAGAATGCCAACATTTAACCAGTTAGTTAGAAAAGGACGTCAGACATCTGTTAAGAAGTCTACAGCACCTGCTTTGCTGAAAGGATACAATTCCCTTCACAAAACAGCTATCGACACAGCTTCTCCGCAGAAGAGAGGTGTCTGCACAGCTGTAAAAACAGCAACTCCTAAGAAGCCTAACTCAGCTCTTAGAAAGATCGCCAGAGTTCGTCTTTCTAACGGAATCGAAGTAACAAGCTACATTCCGGGCGAAGGTCACAACTTACAGGAGCACAGCGTTGTTCTGATCCGTGGC
>JALETS010000134.1 GCA_022781395.1 Lachnospiraceae bacterium
TTCTTCAACCAAATCACATGCCAGTGAACTTCTTCCGCTCCTCAAAGTGTGACAAAAACCAATGTAACTATCAAGCCCCACCGTCTCCAAAGCAGCTGCAAACTCATTTGTTGCCAAAGTGTATACAAAGGACAACATTGCGTTAACCGGGTCCAAAGGAGGACGCTTGGTTCGGGTGGAAAAGGATAAATGTACTCTTTCGTTTGTAATTAACTTATCAAACACTGAGAAATAATTCTTCGCACAGTTCCCTTCTATTCCCATAATCTCTTCATAACTCTGCGCTTCAAATACTTTATTCGTTCCCTCCGAAAGCACAGCCAATACAGATTGTATTTCTTCATCTTCCCGCAACTTTGCATTATCATGCAGCGTTCTGCGAATAAGCTGTCTTGTATTACTAAATTTTGCCGCCATAGTGTTTTTTGCCAATTCCAGTCCCTTATCTCTAAAGCAGTCAATCTGAAATACACGTAAGAATACATTGCCTTTTGTTTCGCCACATACTTTGGCAAGGAATCTTCCTTGTGGAGAAATGAAACTAATGGGAATCAGCTTCTCAACGCACTTCCCCATCAACGCCGGAGAGCACCCCGGATAGTTAAAGCAAACGACACTTTCAATATTGTCAAATGGAATTCTCAATTTTTCTTTTCCATCAATCTGGCAGATGAAATTTTCTCCATCAAGAGAAAGATATGATAATTCATTCGTGATATAAAGTGTATTCAAAAGTTTTCTCATTTCTGCATATCCCCTTTTCACAACTCTGCTCTGGAAATCTCTTCAACAGAATCTCGAAATGATTTATGCGCTTTCAATGAAGGCATACATAAATCTTTCATAGAACATCCATTACACTTTTGCTTTACCTTCACTGCAGGTATCACACCTCTCTCCAGATAATCTCTCATTTCTGTCAATATGGTTTTAAGCCTTTTACTATAAAACGCAAAGTTTTCTCTTAACGGCAATGAAACACGTTTTTTCACATCTGCATAATAAATAGCAGCATCGCAGTCACAGCCAAACACATAATCAACACTGATCTTTTGCGCAAATACCTGCATAAGATCATCTTCATTGTATTCCTTATCCTTTGGCTTTGTAGGTTTATACTCTACAATACATATCTTATATTTCTCTGAACTGTCGTTTACAGATACGCCTTTAGCATCCTCCGTCAGTTCCATACAATCTGTGATTCCATACAGATTGTACTCAGGCAGATCATTAAATACCGGCACCGAAGTAAAAACTTGCTTTCCTCTGGCAGAATAGCTTTTCTTAGAATCATGCACACGACTGTGAAGTAGATTAGCTTTTGTAACAAATGCATTTTCAGCCCATGCGCGATCAATTTCCAACAATCCCCAGCGGCGAGGACAATACAGATAATGCTGTATAGAGCGGATAGAAATTTCTAAAGTGTTCATAACTTTTCAATCAATTCGACGCCATTAGGCATACTTTTGTCCACAGAAATTGCATAATCTGAGAAAGTACGAGGAGGCTTATCCTCTTTCAGTTTTACTTCTATCTTTTCAAACAGCACATGGGAAGGTGCATTTCCCAGGACAGAGCTATGTTTAAAGACATATAACTTACGCATACACATTTTTCCACGTGCTGCACTGTGATCGTTTTCAAACATATTGATAATGGCTGTCCACAGAAGTTCAATATCCGCATCTGACAATCCTGTCATCTTATTTGCCAGTGCTGCAGACACATAGCCCTCTGCACGGTAAAGTGCATAAGGGATTACACTCTTCTTACCCATTTCTGTATCACTGATTTCCTTACGTTCTTCCGTTGTTTTGGCCTGACGAGTAATGGTAACATCCTGAGGGTTGATGGGTGACAGACTTCTGGCAAAATTGATTTGAACCGGTCCTCTGACAATACCACAGGGATCATCACCAGTTGACATAACTGCCCCAAAGGCACGAACATCATAATAATTTTTGCACATATAGTCCCTGGCTTTTTTCACATCATCCGGGTTTTTGATCTTTTCTTTACTATGCGGAATTCCTTCTGCATCATATGCTGCTGTAAATTTCGCGTTCAAAGACTTGTCCGGCTTGATCAAAATATTATATCCCTGTTCCCCTTCCTTACACAATTCCACATAATTGCGGATTTTACGTTTGAGACAAACATCCGTGATATAACCGAAACCTGTTTCCGCATCAATACGCGGTGCATTACCGGCATCCGGATCCCCATTAGGGTTACCATTCTCTACATCAAAAAGCATTACAAAATCATATCTGTTTTCCAGTGCCATATTAATTATCCTCCCTTTCGACTTGTTCCTCATCTCTATTTGTTTTTTCAAAAAAGCTCTGGTACTGCTGATAATAACCTATATCAAATCTCCCTTGATCCTGAAGAGACAGCGTTCCAGGAGGAAATTCATCCTGCAATTTCTCCATGATCTCCCCTATTAACCTGCTAAAAAACACGGGGCGTTTCACCTTATTAATGTGATTCTGTGCCAGCTTGATCAACTTTGGAAATACCAATTCCGGTGTCGATGCTGCTGATGCAAAATAAGCATCTTTTATTGTTCTGTTTACATTTCCCATAGCTTCCTGCTGCAGTTTCTCCAAAACTGCAAAAAGTCTACCGCACAAATACGCCTGATTGTCATTTTCCATATTTAATGCCATTGTGATTTCCTCCTTTTTAGCATAATTTCTATTTATACAGGCTTTTATAATACCTGCACGTATCGGACTCATTTTTCTGTCTGTATCCGTTTTAATGCGTCTTAACACTGTTTCCAGCAATGCTGTCGGATATGGAGTTCCATACAAGATTGACTCAATCAATTTGGCAATCAGCGCCGGATTGACACTTTCGTTTTTACCCTTCGGTGAAAGTAATTCCCGCTTTATTGCATAAAGTGGTATAGAGCGCGTATTCTCTGTGATATGTATTTCCCTTTGATACCTTGCAATATGATGCAAAATTTCCCCAAATTTTCTCCGGTAAATGAATTTCAAGGCCAATCGCGAGGAATTCGGTTTCAACCCCACCATATAGAAATCAACATCAGGATCAATATCTTCAAAAGAAGCAAAACCTTTTTCCGTAAGCTTTCCCTGCTGTGCTTCTGACAGCAGAGTTCGTAGCATCTGCTCTGTCTGCTCCGCAAACAAGGTATCCTGATCTTCGCCAAATATCATGGCATTCACTAAATCTTCACTATTTTCTTTATCATTCATTGCCCAAAAGAGCACTGTCATATCATCCAGAAGGATCTTATGCTTTCTACTCCCCAAAAGATAATTCAACGCCTCTGTATATTTGTTCATTACCTTTTCAGAGATATTACTGTTATAGGCTTGTTCTAATCCATATGAGCATTCAGAAGGATTATTATATCCTATCAATACGGATCCCGTGGCTAATCCCCCATAAACTCCTTTGATCTTACTATGTGTTCGTGCAATTGGTTCTATATTTCCGCTGATTGCACATTGTGCTGTATACTCTTGCCCTGTTGCTTCCTGTTTTCTGGTTGCTTCCCATCTTTCCCATTTTTCTTTTAGAAGAGGATCCTCGTGAAGCAATTCATCCGGTCTACCCGATAGGCAAAATACGTATCCGGATTTATCATAATTTTTCCCAAGGTCTAATAATTTTTCATTGTCTCTTTCAGCTTCCGGTTCCCAGTTCTGAAGGAACGCTCGATATGCATTAATTACCGGTGTATCTAATCCCTCCAGGAACTTCAAGTTGCTTTTCACTAATGCTTCATGCGATTTCTTGGCCTTATCCGTCCTATCTTCTGCTGTGAAAACACCTTCAATATAGTTCAAACCAAATAGATACTGAGGACGATGCTCTATGATATTTGCTTCAATACCCGACTTTTCTGTTCTTTTTGGCATTATCGCCTCTCGGGGAACCCATTTTTGTTTTATCTGTCCTTTTCCACTCGGAACCTCTATCATTTCCTGATACTTTATAAAGCAATCTATCTGTCCACTTGCTGTCAAGCATACTTTATAATGCACCTTTACTTTACTATATCCATCCGGGAGCACATTACACGCTTTTGCAAGTATATCGTAATAATCATTGAGTGCCTGAATCAGCATGTTATCCCCTCCCTATACTTTGCAACATCAATAATTCCATTTATCATATGCGGTCTATAATATATTGTAGATGCCCTGTCTGAAAATTGCGGATTGTCCCAGTCTCCGTTCTTGGGTACTCCTTTGTCTGCAAAATCTACTCGATAATTCATAAATCCAAGATCAACATCTCCCATTTTCAAAATAGCGCTGCTGATCATATTCTCATCAAATGCATCCACCAGTTCCATTCGCTTGACCGGAAATTCACTGCATCCCAGGCAAGGTGTACGAAAATATTGCCCATTCTCCAGTCTTCTTTTTATAATATTATAATGCTTATTCTCACCATCCTCTTCTCTGTCACTTTGCAATCCGGTAAGCTCAAAATGAAACTCCACACCGTATTTCACATTTTTCAGTACCATGGAAGCCCTCTGGCTTCTGGTTTCAGCAGTATAGATACAAGGATCTCCCTCCCCACCATACATCTGACTTTTCATTACACTGTACAATACTTTATTTTTCACCTCATTCCGCCGAATATTTGCAAAATCAATGGGCTGAAATACAATAATCTTATCAATCACATAACGGATAGCAGGTTTCCAATACACACTTTTAAGCAGTCCTTCCAAAGCTCCCGGCGTGGGCACGTCATAGCTGACTCTTTCTACTTTAAGCTCGGGACGTGAAAAACAGGCATAATCCCCTTCTATCATTATTTTAAAACCATATCCCATCTTCCTCACTCCTCCTTAAATGATATAATCTTTTGCTTCAAATAAAATGCCAATATCTCTATCATAATAATCAAGATTAGTCAAACACCAGATTCCCGTTCCATAATCTGCCAGCACATGTTGTTTCAACAAATCTTCAAATTCCTTCCAGCTTATTGAGCAGGCATACTTCTGTAGCTGTCTTGCATTTCCTTTTCCCATCTGCCGTATTTCATCCAGCCATTTTTTACTGTTATCATCCTGTTCCACAACAACAGACACTGTTCGGGAATCAATCATTGAAAATTCTTCTGCATATTGTCTGAAAGGAATACTGTTAATATCCATGCAAGACCTGTCTTTACAATACTGATGCATGGTATATTTCTGTATCTCCGTTTCCCTCATAAAATACAATCTGTCATAATACTCCTTAATGCACTCCGGGCAGGAAATATCAGGATATTTCTCCAACAAACCCTTAGTAAGATTAGCACGTTCATCCTCTGATGCCTGTGAAATCATCTCTTCGTTTTCAAAAATAATCACTTCTGCATCGTCCCTTTTCCCTTCGCGATTACATCTTCCGCCAGCCTGTAAAATACTGTCTAAACCGGAAATTTCTCTGCACACCATGTGAAAATCCAGATCCACACCAGCCTCTATCAGAGAAGTGGAAATAACTGTTATACGCCGATTCTCGGGCACAAAATCGGGACTTGGAAATTCATTTTCCAGTGCTACCAACTCCTCTTTGATCGATTCAATCACCCTATTTCGATCATAGGCAGTCATATAAGTAGACAGATGATATTTCTTTCCTGACGCTTCCCGATATAATTGCCGGGCTGTTTCCTTTCGATTTACAATAATGAGCGCAGAAGGACTTCTCTGTGCTATAAACATCACAGATTCCAAGTTCATGGCTCCAAGATACTTATATTTACATTTTTGAAATTGGGAAAACAAAGACTTATCCGTAATCAAATTACATATATTGCTGTCTGGCAGCGCATACTGCTTTATCAGCCTCTCAAAATCAGGCATGGTAGCAGTCAGAAACAGTGCTTCACTGTTCAGATATTTTGTGATATAAGCAATTGCCTGCAGGCATGGCTGCAGATATTTCGACGGCATGGTATGTACCTCGTCAAAGACCAGTATACTGTCCGCCATATTATGCATTTTTCTAAGCTTTCCACGCTTATTTGCATAAATAGTTTCAAAAAACTGCACCGCCGTGGTAACAATAAACGGCGCATCCCAATTCTCTGTTGCATTCTTCGCTGCGTCACGGTAATCCTCTTCCTTATCCTCTGCGTCCTCATAAGAAAAAGTGGACTGATGGCGCAAAATCTCAACAGTCGTCCCAAAAAGATCTTCCAATGTCTTCACGGTCTGATCTATTATACCATTAAAGGGAATGATGTAGATGATACGTTTCTTTTCTTCCCGTAAAGCTCTTTCCAATGCAAAGCGAACACTGCAGAGAGTCTTTCCACTTCCTGTCGGCATGTTCATCAAGTATATATCCGCCTGTTGCTCCTTTTTCTGAAATACCTGCTCCTGTATGACAGCTCTGCTCTTTTGCAAAGCCGTAACACAATAAAAGCTATCCAGCTTTGCAGAAACAAGAGATAATGCTTTCTGGAAATCTGCATGAAGATGTCTTGGCATATTTACCCTGCAAAATTCCGCAGTATCCAGAGAATCCGCATCAACCAAGCAAGAATATGCGTACCTTGTCCAAAAAGCAAACTGATCAATAATACTATCTAGCTGCATTTCACAGCCGCTGATCAGATAATTGATACTCTTTGCATCATCAAGACTCGGCAGACATAACTCCTGTTTATATTCATCATAGTCTTCTGTGGTTCTCTTCAATCTGCCCCACAAAGTCGGCATTTCTTCCGAGTCCCCTTTACTTCCGCCATCCGGCAGACCACTGTGATGCCCGGCAATGCAATATGCCATCAAAAGTCCCAGTGCATTTTTATGCAACTTCTGTACTTCCCTTGCCCCGCAGATAGAATGTTCTATCTTAACATTATCACCATCTATTCTTCTTTGAAAAGTATGTTGGAATTTACCCACATCGTGAGTCAGACCAATAGTATATAGAATTTCTCTCAGATCCGGCACCGCAAAGCTCCTGCAAAGATCAGCCGTATTTTCACTATGTTCCTTGATTGTCTGCACTTCTCCCGTTGTTTCACAGACATGCGCTTTGTATATCATTATTTTCCCCTTTTACACATCTAACAAAAAGCACGAATCTATTTGCTACATAATTATATATATCACTTTTCTTTTCCTTTTTCAAGTATTTTCTTTATTGTTTTAAATGTTATGTGTTATTCTATATAAGAAGAATGGTTGCTTTTCCCTAAAGAAAAAGCAACCATTCTTCACCTTCATAACATTTAAATCAATAATTTCTACTCACGCCATATAGACGACTATCTTTAGTTTAACCAAATTTCTTCATATCAGCAACCCTAAAAAATAGTAGTCTGTTGATTAACAGAAAGACCACCTTTTACAGCACCTAATTTTTATACTTTCTTATTCCCAAAAGCCAGATTGCCATGGATATTTTCTGCGGCATCAGCTTGGTAAAAACATGCTCATTTTTCACATAAAGTGAGCAGACGGACATATCTTTTCCCCTTTTTGCATCCTTCAGTGCCTTTTTTGCAACTTTTCCTGCAGATACCATCCCCGGGAATTTCACTTTTTTGCCGTTTATCTTTTTCCACAAAAGTTCAGTGTCAACCCATCCTGGGCAGACAGCCGTCACCGTAATTTTCTTACCCTTAAGCTCGGCATGCAGTGCTCTGGAATAGCTTCTCACAAACGCTTTCGTCGCCGCATACAAATTGAGATAAGGAAGAGGCTGGAAGGAAGAAGCGGAAGAGATATTCAAAATTCTGCTTCCCGCTTGCATAAAGGGAATGCAAACTGCGCACAGTGTGGCAACAGCACTGCAATTCACAGAAATAATCTCTTCAATCTC
>JALETS010000150.1 GCA_022781395.1 Lachnospiraceae bacterium
GACCAAACCTTTTTCTGTGGAAGAACTGCTGGCAAGGCTGAGAGTTACGGAAAGAAGACTGGCAGCAGGTCCGGGAGAGCAGACATCATCCTCCGTGTTTGTAAATGGAAAGCTTCGGATTGAGTATTCGGCAGGCTGCGCTTTTTTGGAAGACGAGGAATTGCATCTGACTCCAATTGAATATAAGCTTTTGTGCCTGCTTTCTAAAAATGTGGGAAAGGTGCTGACCCATACCTTCATCACACAGAATATTTGGGGACATAGTTGGGAAAATGACGTGGCTTCTCTACGGGTGTTCATGGCAACGTTGCGCAAAAAGTTAGAGAAGAATTCCGACTCTGTCCAGTATATCCAGACTCACGTAGGTGTAGGTTACAGAATGATGAGGGTGGAAGGAGAAGAAGGAGAAACAATAGGAAAATATCCGGATCAGCCCATGCCAAATTATTATTAATGCAAGCATTCACAGAATGTAAATTTATATGGCTCTGAATATTTACAAAATATATATTGTATTACCGCTTGCTTTTTATCCATAAATATTGTATGATGAGGTTGCAATACAGTTATGTAAACTTGGAAGAAATATAGATACGGATGAGGAGAAAGGCGTGGTAATTATAATGAAAAAGAGAAGAATATACGCAATAGGCATGGTACTCTGCCTTGCTCTGAGCATGCTACTGCCGGTCAGCCGTCTGACGGTACATGCGGCGGAGGTGATTGCAACAGTGCAGGGTAAGGTGCTTTCGGGCACTACCGATGAACTCTTGAAGTTATCTACATCAGATGGTCTTATGGAGATAAAACTGGACAGTGGAACGGATACCAGTGAGTGCAAGATCCTATTACCGGATTATACCATTAGTGTTTCTGTTTCCCATGGTTCTGACGGTTATCTGCATGCGGTTAAGATATCCCAGAAATCACAGAATCCGGGTGTGACAGTGGATACTTCTTCCACTTCTACAGTAGTCGGCACTATCGGGTCGAAAACAAAGGGAGATATTCTGTATTTTAATACAAGTGCAGGGGAGATGGAGATTAAGCTGGATTCCACCACGGATATGAGCGGCTGTTCCGTTCTTGTGGCGAACAAGTATTACAGTGTTACCTGTGCAAGAGGTTCGGATGCATACATGCATGCCGTCAGCATTGCAGATGCGACGAAACCGACAACGTTGCCTGCGTCAGCAGCGTCCACCGCAACAGTGGGTACGGGACTTACTCCGGCACCGGCAGATGCTTCCCAGATGAAGACGGCATCAGGTTCAGTAACCGGAACAGTAGGTGAGAAGACCACGGAAACACTGCTGTATCTGAATACCGATGAGGGCGAGATGCAGTTTGTGATTGAAAGCAATACGGATACAAGAAGAGGTATGATATTTACCAAAGGCAATAAACTGGCAGTTTCTTTCTATCACGGTTCTGACGGATATTTGCACGCCGTGAATGTGGTAGGTGTTAAGGGAAGTTCAGAGGAGAGCAGTCTTGATACTTCATCTCCGGCTACTGTGACAGGAACCGTGAATAGTAAATCGACAGAAGAGATGCTCTATCTGGATACGAAGTATGGTCTGATGGAACTGAAGATGGATGCGGTACAGAGTGTCAATGACTGCAAGGTTCTGGTCAGTGGTAAGAAGCTGACGGTAACCTGTGCAAGAGGTGCTGATGCCTACATGCATGTGCTTACCATAAGCGGTTGAGATAACAGGAGTGAAAGGTTCGC
Source organism: Lachnospiraceae bacterium (assembly GCA_022781395.1). Lineage (GTDB taxonomy): Bacteria > Bacillota > Clostridia > Lachnospirales > Lachnospiraceae > UBA3282. The sequence continues at coordinate 1,736 of JALETS010000150.1, forward strand.
TGTCAGGCGAACCTTTTAATGTGATAGGAAATTGCTCGTATGTAGTGTGACGCCAACAAGAATCGACGTAGGAGATTCTTGCAAGGTTCGCTGCTGAGCGAACCTTTTTTGGTGGAATTTGACATCAATATAAGATACGATTATTATGGTGATAAAAATGGAAGCAAATGAATGTTGCAGAGTTTGGATAAAGGCTTCTGAATGGAGGAAAAAGAGATGGAACAGTATGAAAAGGCAGGGTTTAAGAAAATAACAGGGGATGAGTTGGGAACATTAACCTTTAATCCTTTTGACAAAATAGGAAAACAATGGGCACTGATTACGGCAGGAGATGAGAAAAACTGGAATACTATGACGGTATCCTGGGGCTTTGCCGGTGTAATGTGGGGTAAGAATACCTTCACTACGGTTATCAGACCGCAGCGATACACGAAAGAATTTCTGGATGCAAGTGAGTATTTTACGGTCAGTTTTTTCAAAGAGGATTATCGTAAAGCATTATCCTTCTGCGGTTCCAATAGCGGAAGAGACTGTGATAAGGCATCAGAAACGGGATTGACTCCTTTAGTCATAGAAGATAAATCTTCTGCTTACGGCATGGAATATGCTTATCGCACGACAGCTTTGGAACAGGCGGATATGGTTCTTGTCTGCAGAAAGGCATATGTGCAGGAGATGAAGCCGGAGTGCTTCAACGGTGGCGGTAATGAAGCAAAATGGTATCCCGATAAGGATTATCATATACAGTACATCGGTGAGATTGCGGCAGCCTATATCCGATAGTGGGAGAGGATAGGATAAAGAAGATAAGATAAAGAGGATTGAGCAATGAAACTTACAATGCTGGGAACCGGAATGGCGATGGTTACAAAGTGCTATAATACTTGTTTTGCCTTGCAGCAGGAGGGAGAGACATTCCTGATAGACGGCGGTGGAGGCAATACCATACTGAAACAACTGGAAGATGCACAGATTGACTGGAGATCGATTCATCATATTTTTATAACCCATAAGCATATCGATCATATCATGGGAATCGTGTGGATGATTCGAAGAATCGGACAGGGAATGAATAAAGGCGATTATCGGGGCGAACTGACCATCTATGGACATGATGAGGTAATAGGGATTCTTAAGAACATGGTCATGACATTACTGCAAGGTAAGATTACGAAGCATGTGGATACAGAGATTCATTTTCAGACAGTGTCAGATAATGAGCAGTGTGAAATTTTAGGATGTCCGGTTACCTTCTTTGACATTCATTCCACGAAGGATAAACAATACGGGTTCAGTATGTGCTATGACGGAGTTCACAGACTGACCTGCTGTGGGGATGAACCATACAATGACTGTAACAGTCAATATGTAAAAGGCAGTACATGGCTGATGCTGGAAGCCTTCTGTATGTATGGCGAGGCAGATATTTTTAAGCCTTATGAGAAACATCATACGACTGTTAAGGAGGCCTGTGAACAGGCACAGATGCTGCAGATTCCTAATCTGATCCTGTACCATACGGAGGACAGTCATATAGCACAGCGCAAGGATATGTATTCGGCGGAAGGAAAGGCATATTATCAGGGCAATCTGTGTGTACCGGATGATCTGGAGAGTTATGAGTTGTAACAATAACAATATCTAACGGATTACCAGATGCCAAGTACATGCTGCATAACAAGGCTTACTGCTGTAATGCCTACCCAACAGGCGAATCCCATGATGATTGGTTTGCCGCCGGTTTTGATCAGCTTTACAATATCGGTATTCAGACCGATGGCAGCCATGGCAAGGACGATGAAGAACTTGCTCAGCTCCTTGATGGGAGAAAACACAGCAGAACTTACACCTAAAGATACGGCGATGGTTGTGATGATAGAGGCTGCGATGAAGTAAAGGATGAACATAGGGAAGATCTGTTTCAAACTGACCTTTTTGCCTTCTGTTCCGTTTGCTTTCTCTTTACGGGTTCTGATAAAGGCAAGTACCAGTGTGATCGGTATGATGGCCAGAGTACGGGTCAATTTAACGGTAACCGCGGTGTCCAGTGTAGCGGACCCTAAACCCCACATGTTGTCCCAGGTGGAAGCAGCGGCTGTTACGGAAGAAGTATCATTGACTGCAGTTCCTGCAAAAATACCGAAGGCTTCGCCACTGGTGGTGGAGAATCCAAGGAAAGATCCCATTGTCGGAAAGAGCAGAGCTGCCAGTACATTAAAGAAGAAAATAACGGAAATTGCCTGTGCCACTTCTTCGTCATCGGCATCAATGACCGGTGCTGTTGCCGCAATGGCGGAACCGCCGCAAATGGAAGAACCGACGCCGACCAGTGTAGAGATCTTGCCCGGAATATGCATCACTTTGTGCAACACATAAGCGATAATCAGCGAAGTGGCGATAGTGCTTACAATGATGGGAAGGGACTGCTTACCGGTCTGTAAAATGACGTTTAAGTTTAGTCCGAAACCGAGTAAGATTACTGCCCACTGCAGGATCTTCTTGGAAGTAAATTTAATACCGCTTTCAAAAGGTGTTTTGTTTTTGAGAAACAGGGTAAGGATCATACCGGCAAGAATAGCGATAACTGCTCCACCGATAATAGGAAACTGTTTGCCTAAGAACCAGGAAGGAATTGCGATGCATAAGCAAAGTAAAATGCCTTTCCAGTTATTTTTGATAAAGTTCATAATTTGCCTCCTCATGTATCATATTATCTATGTTTCATTTGTAACATGCCTATTATATAATATAATGAAGTAGCAGAAAAGAGGAAAACCATGAAAGATTATATTGATTCTTTATTTCAGTTTATTGACAACAGTCCTACCTGTTATCAGACCATTGACCAGATTGGACAACGTTTGACGCAGGTGGGGTATGAGAAGCTTTCTGAGAAGGAATTATGGAAGATGGAAGCAGGAGGATGTTATTATGTGACCAGAAATGACTCTTCCCTGATTGCCTTTACCATTCCGAAGATAACCGGTGCAGAGGCAAAGAGCAGCGCTTCCATGACGTTATCACAGTGCAGAGGGTTTCATATTGTAGCGGCCCACAGTGACTCTCCCTGTTTCAAATTAAAGGAGAATCCGGAACTGACCATGGAGAATCATTATTTGAAATGGAATGTGGAGAAATACGGTGGTATGATTTTGTCTACCTGGCTTGACCGTCCGTTGTCTGTAGCAGGTAGAGTTGTGGTACAGGATAAGGGAGAATTGATAACCAAGCTGGTCAATATAGAGAAGGATATTGCAGTCATTCCCAATGTGGCGATCCATATGAACAGGGATATGAATAAAGGGATGGAATATAATCCCCAGACGGACATGTCACCCCTTGTAGGCAGTATAGAACAAAAGAACGGCTATTTAGCACTTTTGGCACGGGAAGCCGGTGTGGAAGAAGAGGATATCTTAGGACAGGATATCTTCTTATATAATCGGGATCAATGTAAACGGACAGGAATAGAAGGAGAATGGATTTGCGGTCCCAGACTGGATGATCTGGAATGTGTTTACGGGGCCTTGGAGGCTATGGTACAGAACAGTGACTGTGATGGACAATATATTAATATGCTGGCAGTGTTTGACAATGAGGAAGTGGGGAGCGGCACGAAACAGGGAGCGGATTCCACTTTCCTGCGGGACGTACTTGCACGCATTCAGAATGGTCTGGGAATTGAGGAAGAAACTTACCGGTGTATGCTGGCAGACAGTTTCCTGATTTCTGCGGACAATGCTCATGCCCTGCATCCCAATCATCCGGAGAAAGCTGATCCGGAGAACAAACCGTATCTGAACGAAGGTATTGTCATCAAGTACCATGGATCCCAGCGTTATGCCACGGATGCCTATTCTGCGGCTGTGATGAAAGATATTTGCCGTAAAGCCGGAGTGCCTTATCAGAGCTATGCAAACCGTTCAGATATCGCTGGCGGCAGTACATTAGGCAATATCCTTATGGCCCAGGTTTCCATGAATACAGTAGATATCGGACTGCCCCAGCTTGCCATGCACTCTGCCTGTGAAATGGCCGGTGCTAAAGACGTTGCATATCTGATTCAGGCATTAAACCAATTTTATGGGTCCGATAATAGGTAGGCGTACAGCCTAAGTATTTCTTAAACAATTTATTGAAATAGCTGGTGTTGTTAAACCCTACGGACATAGCCAGATCAGCAATAGACATAGGAGGCTCCTGAGGAGACTGCGCCATCTTCCTTGTGGCTTCGAAGATACGATATTTCATTAAATATTCGAAAGGTGTCATTTGCAGGGTGCGGGAAAAGCAACGGCAGCATTCGCTTTTGCTGATATGGACACTGCCGGCTATTTCTTCCAGCGAAATAGGTTCTGCGTGATGCATTCTGATAAAAAGCATAGCCTGTTTAACGCGCTGCTCATCCAGAGATACATGCGCAGGGGGAGTAGGAGCCGCAGTCATCTGAGGCAGCTTACTGATCAGTTCTGCCCAGAATCGGCACAGATGTCCCTTGGTAGCAATCTCATATCCAAAAGGCTTGGCCAGATTAGCGGCGATAGCATCATTCAGGGCATCCAGCATGCGTTCCTGATGGGAATCCTTTTCATCCAGCACCATGGCTTTAAAAAAACGAGAGCTCTGTACCGGCAGAAGGAACTGTGCGTGGAGAGGACCAACCTTATGCCCGAACAGAAAATCCGGATGGAATACGATAGAATAGAAAGTACAGTTATTCTTATCCACGGAATAGATAGAATGCATTACATTCTGGTTGATAATAATACCCTGTCCCGGCGTTATATGATAGGTAGCATCATCAGTCGCTATCTCGGCAATACCATCGTTGATGATGATAATTTCCATTTCCTCATGCCAGTGCCATCGGATGCGGTTCATATAAGATTTATGCAGGTCCAGATAGTATAGATTGACCGGATAATCCAATGTGCCGAAAGTCTTTTTTTCATACAGGTTACCGTATGTCTCGATCCAGTCCTGGCGATCTATCGGTTCTTCTGTCTTTCCGTCTTTTACAGTCAGTATTTTGCTCATAGTGAATTCCTGTTTTCCCTTTTTGTACAATTATTTTGCGATTGCAATAAAACTATATTAGCATACACGACAGGCAGAGTCAAAGCATAGTATAGCAATAAATGATTAATGTGTGATGAAATGGATTCCCAGAAGAATGAAAATTTATTGAATCTGGCGTTGAATACGCCTGCTATACAGAGGGAACAGTCATTAGAGCTTAATGTAGGATATGATATTGAGGAAAAAACATGGGAAGTGATAGTAAAATACCATGGCTCTTTGCAGGAACTGGCGGAAAGAAGGATTGTTGTGGAGGAGCTGATTGCAGGGTATGCGATCCTGACAGTGCCGGAGTCGGAAATGTCTGTTCTGGCTATGACAGAACAAATTGAGTATGTTGAGAAGCCGAAACGGCTGTTTTTTACTGATTTGGACGGTAATACAGCGTCCTGCTTTGCACCGGGCAGCATGTTGTCACGGCAATTGACCGGAAGAGGTGTGCTGGTGGCGGTGATTGATTCAGGCATTACGTATTGGAATGAGGATTTTCGTAAATCGGACGGGACAACGAGAATACGCTATCTGTGGGATCAGGTATTGGGACAGGAGTATGATGAGACACAGATCAATGCAGCGCTGGCAACAGGCAGCAGGCAGCAGGCATTGGAGCTGGTGCCAAGCATTGATACTACCGGACACGGAACTGCTGTTGCAGGGATTGCAGCAGGTAATGGCGGAGCGGGAGGACTTGCCAATGCAGGAGTCGCCAGAGAAAGCGATCTGCTGGTCGTACGGTTGGGAACGCCAAGAACAGAATCCTTCCCCCGGACAACGGAATTGATGCGTGCATTAACTTATACAGTCAATAAATCTATTGAACTGCAGATGCCGGTAGCCATTAATTTAAGCTTCGGCAATACCTATGGCGCCCATAACGGCACCTCTCTGCTGGAGAGATTTCTGGATAATATTTCAGAGATCGGAAGGAATGTAATCTGCGTCGGCAGCGGTAATGAAGGCGCATCAGGAGGCCATGTGGGTGGAAGCGTTGCAGTTACGGGACGGGGAGAGAATACACTGACTAATATAGTCGATAGAATTGACAATGCTGTCACTGATAATGTGACACGAATCGAGCTGATTATAGGAAACTATGAAACAGGCATAAATGTGCAGCTTTGGAAGGAATATACAGACCGTTATCTGGTGACGATGGTGTCACCTTCCGGAGAAGCTTTTACGGTAGATACTGACCGGCCGGGTAAACAGATTTATCAACTAGACCAGACCCGGATTCTGCTTTATAATGGCGAGCCGGCACCGTATCTGACCAGTCAGGAAATTTATTTCGATCTGCTGCCGGAAGAAGGGAACAGATATGTCGGTGCCGGAGTGTGGACCTTTCTGCTGCAGCCGGTAAGGACGATTACCGGCAATTATACCTTTTATCTGCCTTCCGGAACCGTGCGCAGTGCGAGTACCCGGTTTGTCCGGACGACACCGGATGTGACACTGACTATTCCTTCCACAGCATCCAAGGTAGTTACGGTGGGAGCCTATGATCCGGTCTATGATGCCTATGCGGATTTTTCCGGCCGGGGGTATCTCTATCAGGAACAGGTCAACAGTCGTACTTCCGATTCCTTTGTAAAGCCCGACCTGGTGGCACCGGGTATCAATATTCTGGCACCGGACAGAGAGGGCGGATATACGCCGGTTACCGGCACATCCTTTGCCACACCTTTTGTGACGGGAGCAGCGGCACTCTTGATGCAGTGGGGAATTGTGGATGGGAATGATCCCTATCTGTATGGAGAGAAGGTCAAGGCTTATCTGAGACGGGGTGCAAAGCCCATTCGGGGTGAGAACAGTTATCCCAATGCCAGAGTCGGATATGGGGCACTGTGCGTGGCAGACAGTCTGCCGATATGACATGATTTTTATTTACTTTTCCGCCACATCGTGACATAATAACAGTGTATCTGCAAAAGTAGATTGTGTAAAAGGGAAAGGGCTAATTGTGTTATGCCGGAATTGAATTTTCATCCTGTTACTCTGGAGGATTATGATGTTGTCTGGAAATATATGTCGAAGCATGGGGAGGGTTCCTGCCAACATTCCTTTGTCACAATGTTTTCCTTATATGAGAAATATGGAGATGCCATATGCGAACAGGACGGTTTTCTGTATGTTCTGCGGGAGCATCTGTGTCATGATGATGTGAGAGTGTATCTGGCACCTATGGGTGACGGAGATCGGAAGGAAGCTTTTGAAATGATTCTGGAGGATGCTCACAGCCATCATGCGGTCGTAGAATTTCAGACTCTGACAGAGACTGCCAGCCGTTTTCTGGAGGAGCATTTTCCCGGGAAATTCCAAATGACAGAATCACGGGATTATGCGGAATACATATATAGTACGGAGAAGATAGCTGCCTTTTCCGGTGCAAAATTGAGAAATAAGAGAACCGAGATTAATCGATTTTATAGAGAATACGGCGACAGAGTATCTGTGACCGGAATTCGGAAAGAAGATTTTCCGGAGATTCTTGAGTTTGAAGAAAAATGGCTTTGGCAGAATAGGGAAGATCATGACAGTTGTGCCTTGGAGCGGGAGGCGAGAGCCATTGATTTGCAGTTGGAGCATTTTGATGCACTGCACCTTTCAGGCATTGTGGTGCGGATTGATGGTATCGTGCATGGATATGGTTATGGAACCCCACTCAGTGATAGCTATTATGATGCGTTGATTGAAAAGGGTAACAGGGATATTCCAAATATATACAGAGTTCTTTTCCGGGAATCCGTAAAACAGTGTGCTCTTTCACATACCTATGTCAATCGGGAAGAGGATGTAGGTGTTATGGGACTGCGGGAAGTGAAGCTTTCTTACCAACCGGAAATACTGTTAAAGAAATACATTGTAAGAGAAAAACTTTAGAAATATGAGGAACAATCTATGAATAAAAAAAGACTATCTACATTCGGACTCTTATTAATTACCTTCTGGTCGGCGATGCAGTATATCTTCCTACAGAATATTCCGGATTCGGTATCTACATTCAGTGTTTTATGCATTACTAATCTGGTAGGTCTTGTCATTCTCGGAGTGACTCAGTTCCGGAAGCTGAGGAGTATCCATAAAGAGACACTGTTCAAGGGAAGTATTTTAGCTCTAGAGTTATGTGGCTTTAGCTTCTTCTTGCTGCCGGGCTCCCGTAATATGGATTCTGTAGTCATCTCCAGCGTTGTTTCCATGTATTTTGTCTTTGTTACACCATTACTGCTGTTGCTTAGGAAGAAGGTCAGCTTCCGTTCGGTAGTTGCCGCATCGATAGCGATCATAGCACTTATCCTAATGTTTGGAGGGGATACAGGCGGTCTGTTTGCTTCAAAGAATGTGGTTTATCTGCTGATTGCTGATTTCTTTTTTGCATCCTATGTTGTGAGTGTTTCCTTACTTGGAGAGAGTGAGAATTCTGTGCTTCTGACAATCAGCCAGATGACCTTTTCTGTTATCTTTTCCTTTATCGGGTGGGTGATCGAGTCTTGTATTGGTCGTGGGCAGATGGCATTGCCGACAGATTATAACTTTTGGATCAGTGTCCTTTTTATCGGTATCTTTATAAGGGCATTATATACGCTTATCCAGATTTCCGCGCAGAAGAATGTTGCTCCCATCAATGCATCCCTGATTTTTGCATCGGAAATCATTATTACCCTGATTACGAATCCGTTTCTCTGCAGGCTGTTCCATATGGAATATACTCCGGCAACCGGTTATCAGATAATCGGATGTGTATTGTTTGTGATTGCGATGCTGGTTGTGGACGATACTTTTATGAATAAGTTCGGTTATACCGATATGGAGAATATCAGTTATATCAATGAAAAAGGTGAGGTGGTAAACCGTTCTTCCGTCTCCAGAAAGCTTGTGAATATGACTCTTCTGATCTGTATGAGTGCACTGGCCGTCTCTACGGTTGTCTGTCTGACTTCGATTCAGAAGATTCGAAAGACTACAGTGGAAGACAGTGTTAATTTAGGACAGGATGCGGCTGAGACAAGTGAGACAGCATTGATTGAGGAGTTGGAGGCAGAACTGAACCAGGCCGCCCGGGACAAGGCCAAGCTGGCAGAAGCGAAGCTTTCTGCTTACATGTCATCGGTTGGATATGCAGCTTCCTATGCAGAGACGCTTCTTGCAAATCCGGAGAATTACGGAGACAGAGAATCTATGTATCCGCTCGCTGAGAATGGCGGTAAGTGGACGATGCAAAGGTGTCTTGCAAATGAGTCAATTACATATGAAGAGGTACGGACAGAGAATGCACTGTTTGGCAATATGGAGGATGTGTTTGTCCCCATTATAGAGAATAATGAGAATATCTCTACCATTTATATCGGAATGGAAGATGGACTCCTGATCAGCTATGATCCCAATTCGGACAGTGCGGATAATGGTGGAGAAACATACTATGAATTCAGAGATTCTGAATGGTACCTGCTTGGCAAAGAGACAGAGGGATATGCCTTTACGGAAACCTATCAGGACAGCTATGGACGGGGTCTGACGATTACCTGTGTGGCACCCTTCTATGATGCAGAAGGCAAATTCGCAGGCTGTGTTGCCATGGATATCCTGATGAATGATCTGAATAATTCCATGGTCAATGACGGTATTGTGGAGCCAAGCCGTGCTACTCTTATAGATGAAGATGGCATTATCATTGCCAGCGGTGATCTGGACCCCAATGCGGAGGAACAGATCAGTATCTATGATGAGAATTACGACAGTCCGTTGAAGGAAGTGGCTGACGAAATCTTAAGCACCAAAGAGGGTATAACAAGTACGGGAAACGGAAGTGATGCTGTTTACATCGCCTATTCCACCGTAAGTGATACGGATTGGACCCTGTGCATTGCCAGTCCGGTCTACATGATCATTAAGCCGGCAATTACCATTCGTGACAGTATCGATCAGAATACGGAGCGGGTTGCTGAATCGGTTAGCGACGGTGTGCGTACCGTTGTGGAAAACTGTCTGGTTTTGATTGCAGTCATCATTATGGTAGTAACGGTTTCCTGCGGGAAGCTGGCAAAACGTATTTCTGATCCGTTGCAGAAGCTGGAGCAGGATGTACAGGAAATCAGTCAGGGACATTTCGATCAGCGTACTGATGTGGATACAGATGATGAAATCGGAAATCTTGCCCATTCCTTTAATTATATGACGGAATCCCTGCAGCATTACATTGCTGATTTAAAGGAGGCTACGGCCAAGGAGGAACGTATTGCATCGGAGCTTTCTGTTGCAACGGATATCCAGGCATCTATGCTGCCCAATGTATTTCCTGCGTTCCCGGACCATAAGGAGTTTGATATTTATGCAACCATGACTCCTGCCAAGGAGGTAGGGGGCGACTTCTACGATTTCTTCCTGATCGATGAGAACCATCTCGCCCTTGTTATGGCTGATGTATCGGGCAAGGGAGTTCCCGCAGCACTCTTTATGGTCATTGCCAAGACGCTGATCAAGAACCGTGCGCAGACAGGCGGCAGTCCGGCAGAAATCCTTGGCTATGTCAATGACCAGCTCTGCGAGGGAAATGATGCAGAGTTGTTTGTAACGGTATGGCTTGGCATTCTGGATCTGACCACCGGAAAGGGTGTTGCAGCCAATGCAGGGCACGAACATCCGGTTATCAAGAGAAAAGACGGTGACTATGAACTGATAGTCTACAAGCATTCACCAGCAGTTGCTGTTATGGAAGGCATGCATTTCAGAGAACATGAATTTGAACTGCATCCCGGGGATATATTATATGTATATACGGATGGCGTACCGGAAGCAACAAATGCTGACAATGAACTGTTTGGCACAGACAGGATGCTGGATGCTTTGAACAGAAACAAGAATGTGCAGCTTGAAGAACTGCTTGGCGAGGTTAAGAAATCAATTGATGCATTTGTCGGTGCGGCACCGCAGTTTGATGATATTACCATGTTGGGATTTACATTTTGGGGAAAGGCGGAAAAAGATGAGTGAATTAACCCTTGAAGCAAAAACAGAAAATCTGGATAAGGTACTTTCTTTTGTGGATGAGCATCTTGAGGAACAGGAATGTCCGATGAAGACGCAGATGCAGATTGATATCGCAGTAGAGGAACTGTTTGTGAATATTGCGCACTATGCTTATCATCCGGAGGTTGGTCCGGTGACAATCAGAGTGGAGGTGCAGAAGGAACCGCTTGCGGTTACTGTTACTTTTATCGATCATGGGGTACCCTATGATCCGCTGGCGAAGGAAGACCCGGATATTACTCTCTCCGCGGAAGAGCGTCAGATAGGCGGGCTTGGCATTTTCATGGTTAAGAAGAGCATGGACGACATAGCCTATGAATACAAGGATGGACAGAATATTTTATATATTAAAAAGAAGATATAATATTTCAGAATGAATAACCCTCTTTGCTGATGTATCGTATAAAAGAATAAGCAATCAGGTTGTACAAGGTTATACTAAGTACATTGAAAAAGTCTATCAATAGAAGGAGGAATGGTTATGAGTGAAGCGATGAACCCAAATGCAGTAAATGATGATGAGCTGGATCAGGTAAACGGAGGGATAAGAACGATCAATACGGTTTATAAACGTTCTAAAAAAGCAGGCAGTGCCAAAGCTTCAAGTACTGTCTATAATCCGGGCAAGGATAATGTGGAATTAGTAAATCTGAAGAAGGATGACAGCTCATTAATCGGAGATTTTCCGACCAGGAGCAGCCTGAAGGATGGACCGACCTTGTGTTAAAGGGCAAAGAAATATACAGAGGGCTGTGGCACTGCTGCAGTCCTTTACTTTAAGAGAAAGCAGGATGATGATGAAAAATTCAATTTTCAGAAAAAAGAGCATGGACAGAGTTTCCTCACCGGAGCAGTTAAATGATTATATCCGCGTAACGTCACCGGGTGTATGGCTTTTTTTGATTGCGCTGATTCTTTTACTGACAGGTTTTATTATCTGGGCAGCTTTTGGCAGGCTTGATGTGGTGACAGCAGACGGAAGCGTGCAGAGTGTGGCACCTATTACTTTTGTGACGAATTAGTGGAAGACCGGGCAGATACTGAACTGATAGAGGATATAATGATGAAACAGAGTAAAATTAAGCAGCCGGTCACAAAGGGAGTGGCCAGGGTGCCGGTAGTTATGCAGATGGAAGCCTTGGAATGCGGTGCGGCAAGCCTTACTATGATCATGGCCTATTATAATAAATGGATACCGCTGGAACAGGTGCGGGAGGACTGTGGGGTTTCCCGTGACGGTTCCAATGCGCGGAATATACTGCGGGCAGCCCGTCACTATGGCATGAAGGCTCAGGGCTATCGTTATGAGCCGGAGGCATTGAGGGAAAGCGGCAGCTTCCCGTGCATTGTGCATTGGGAGTTCAATCATTTTATTGTTGTGGATGGCTTTAAAGACAATAAAGTATATATTAATGATCCTGCACGTGGCAGTCTGCATATGACGATGGAGGAATTTGACAGAGGATTTACGGGAATCTGTCTGATGTTTGAGCCGGGAGAGGATTTTGTGCCGTCGGGCAGACCAAAGAGTGTCACGGAATTTGCAAGAAAGCGGCTGCGTGGCGCAGAAGAAGCTGTGGCTTTTGTCTCACTGACTGTATTGGTAACTGCTCTGATCGATATTATTTCCGGAGGCTTTTCACGTGTCTTTCTGGATCAAATCCTGACAGGTTATAATCCGACGTGGTTGATGCCTTTCATTATCGGTCTGTCAGTGCTTACTCTGATCAAGCTAATCTTCTCATGGGTTCAGGCGATATACAGTCTGCGTATCAGAGCGAAGCTTGCATCCGTGGGCAATACTTCTTTTATGTGGAAGGTGCTGCGGCTTCCCATGGTATTCTTTGACCAGCGTATGGCGGGAGATATTCAGCAGCGGCAGGAAGATAACGAGACCATAGCGGAGGATATTGTCAATACATTGGCTCCGCTTGCTTTAAATACAATTATGATGATTCTGTATCTTGTCATTATGGTGAGGTACAGTCTTATCCTTACAGCAGTCGGATTGATTGCGGTGTTGGGGAACATTCTGATTTCACAGGTGATTTCCAGAAAGCGGATCAATATTACCCGTGTATTGATGCGGGATCAGGCCAAGTTGGCCGGTGCTACGGTTTCCGGTATTGATATGATAGAGACAATCAAGGCCAGTGGGGCTGAAAACGGATTTTTTGAGAAATGGTCCGGTTATCAGGCCAGTGTGAATACGCAGACAGTCCGTTTCCAGAAGATGGATCAAATACTGGGACTTGTGCCGTCCATCCTGACCTCGGTGGCCAATGTGATGATTCTGTGTATCGGTGCCTGGTGGGTTATTCAGGGAGAGTTTACGGTTGGTATGATTATGGCATTCCAGGGCTTCCTGACTTCTTTTATGGCACCGGCCCAGACTCTGATCACAGCCGGACAGACGCTGCAGGAAATGCGTACCCGTATGGAAAGGGTGGAGGATGTCATGGAATATCCGGATGCGATTTCCGTGGAGGATAGGCCGGTATCGGAGGAGGCAGAGTATGGTAAGCTGAGCGGTGCATTATCCATGAGAAATGTTACCTTTGGTTATTCACCGTTGGCAGAGCCTTTGATACAGGACTTTAATCTGGAGCTGAAGCCCGGACAGAGAGTAGCCTTCGTAGGGGCTTCCGGGTGTGGTAAATCCACGCTTTCTAAACTGATCTCGGGCCTGCATGAGCCATGGAGCGGTGAGATCCTTTTTGACGGGAAACCTATTAGTGAGATTGACAGGAGCATTTTCACCGGATCAGTGGCAGTGGTGGATCAGGATATCATTCTTTTTAATGATACCATTGCCAATTATATTAAGATGTGGGACAGCTCCATTGAAGATTTTGAGATGATTATGGCGGCGCGTGATGCCGATCTGCATACTGACATTATGCAGAGAGACGGCGGTTACCAGTATAGACTTACGGAGGGTGGCAAGGATTTCTCCGGCGGTCAGAGACAGCGTATGGAAATTGCCCGAGTGCTTGCCCAGGACCCAACACTGATTATTATGGATGAGGCAACCAGTGCATTAGATGCCCGCACAGAATATGAGGTTGTTAATGCAATCAAAGACAGAGGGATTACCTGTATTGTCATAGCCCACAGACTGTCTACGATCCGCGATTGTGATGAGATTATTGTCATGGATCACGGCAAGGTCACAGAGCGTGGAACCCATGAGGAATTGATAAATGGGAATGGTCTGTATGCTGAACTGGTGACGAACGAGTAGCGGAGGTAACACAATGGGATGGTTTGATGAACAGATACGTCAGCGCAAGCAGGCAGACAACGAAGCTTTTGAAGATGCCTTCCTTAACATAGCAGGGATGGTCATGGGCAGAAGGTTGTCCGCTGCTTTAAATAATGAAAGACAGGCAGCCCGAAATGCGCTGGATGAGATTCTTCGGTATTATCATGCGAAATCTCAGGAGGTACCTGATAGTATTAAGAACTTTGAGGAGGAGATGGAGTTCTTATGTCGTCCTTACGGTCTTATGCGACGGACAGTGTATCTGTCGAAGCATTGGCATAAGGATGCCGTTGGTGCTATGCTGGCAACGAGAAAGGATGACCATAGCGTTACGGCACTGATTCCCAACGGCTTCTCCGGATATGATTATCTGGACAATAAGACGGGGAAAAGAGTGCGTGTTACCGATGCGACGGAAGAACTCTTTGACGAGGAGGCAGTGGCATTTTATAAACCGCTTCCCCTTGAGAAGATCAGCATCAAAGGTTTGATGAAATATATTGCGGAAAATATCAGTGTTTCGGATATAGCAATGTTTGGACTTGCCTCGCTGGCGGTTGCGCTGGTAGGACTTCTGTCTCCATGGTTGAATGAACAGTTGTTTTCGGATGTTATCCTTTCGGGAAGCGGACAGGTTCTTCTGGCTGTATTTATCTTTATGATCTGTGCATCGGTCAGCGGACTTCTCTTTGGAGTCATCAGAGAACTTCTGATGATACGGATTACGACCAAGCTGAATCTGAATGTGGAGGCGGCAGGAATGATGCGTGTCCTCTCCCTTCCGGCAGACTTCTTTAAGAAATACAGTTCCGGTGAACTTTCTAACAGAGTACAGTATCTGCAGATTTTTTGTAATCAGATCGTATCCATCGTTATGACCACCGGACTGGCCAGCGTCTTTTCACTGGTTTATATTGTACAGATTGCAGGCTTTGCACCTGCTCTGGTTGTTCCGTCGCTGGTGGTGGTTCTGGCAACCTTTGCTGTTTCTGTGATAGCGATTCTGATGCAGATACGAATCAGCAGGGAGCAGATGGAACTGGCATCCAAGGAGCGGGGGATGAGTTATGCACTGATTTCCGGTATCCGTAAGATAAGGCTTTCCGGTGCAGAGAAGAGGATTTTTGCCAACTGGGGGAATCTGTATGCCAAAGAGAGCAATTTACTATATAACCCTCCCCTTTTCCTGAAAATAAATTCCGTGATCACGATGGCGATTACCATGATCGGAACGATAGTCATGTATTATCTGGCGGTCAGAAGCCATGTATCCGTGTCGGAGTATTATGCTTTTAATACGGCATACGGTATGGTAAGCGGTGCCTTTACCACACTGGCGGGAGTTACGCTGTCGGTTGCACAGATCAAGCCGATTCTGGAGATGGTCAAGCCAATCCTGGATACGGAGCCCGAAATCGCACAGGACAAACAGGTGGTGACACGTCTTTCGGGAGGAATTGAACTGAATAATGTGTCCTTCCGTTATGATGAGAATATGCCTCCGGTACTTGACAACCTGTCATTGAAGATACGTCCCGGACAGTATGTGGCAATCGTGGGTTCTACCGGATGTGGTAAGTCCACCCTGATGCGTATTATGCTGGGATTTGAGAAACCGCAGAAGGGTGCGGTGTATTACGACGGTAAGGATCTGAACCGAATTGATTTAAAATCCCTTCGGCGCAAAATCGGTGTGGTGATGCAGAACGGCCGGTTGTTTAACGGAGATATTTATTCCAATATTGTGATATCAGCTCCGGAGCTTACCATTGATGATGCATGGGAGGCAGCAGACCTTGCGGGCATGAAAGAAGATATTGAAAATATGCCCATGGGTATGTATACGATTCTTTCGGAAGGCATGGGCGGTATTTCCGGCGGACAGCGGCAGCGGTTGATGATCGCACGGGCGATTGCACCGAAGCCGAAGATTCTGATGCTTGATGAGGCA
>JALETS010000180.1 GCA_022781395.1 Lachnospiraceae bacterium
AATCTCCAAGGAGCTTCTGCAGGAAGCCTTAAGAGAAGATGTGGTTGATACCTTCAATATGATTTCCGTGGATGGCGATACCTCCACCAATGATACACTGGTAGTTCTGGCCAATGGTCTTGCCGGCAATCCGGAGATCACTACGAAGAATGATGATTACTATAAATTTAGAGAAGCTTTGAACTATATTGATACCACCCTTGCCAAAATGATGGCAGGAGACGGGGAAGGTGCAACTGCCTTGTTTGAGACTAAGGTCATCCATGCGGATACCAAGGAAAATGCAAGAATTTTAAGCAAATCCGTAGTGTGCTCCAGTTTGACGAAAGCCATGATTTACGGACATGATGCCAATGTGGGTAGAATCATGTGTGCGCTGGGATATGCCGGTGTGGACTTTGATCCCGATAAAGTAGAGTTGTTCTGTGAGAATGATGAGAAGAGGATTCAGATCTGTAAGGGCGGTCTGTTGACGGATTTCGATGAAGAGGAAGCGACTGAGATATTGTCATCACCGGAGGTACGTGTTGTTGTGGATATGAAGATGGGCGATGAGGAAGCTACCGCCTGGGGCTGTGATCTGACCTATGATTATGTGAAGATCAATGCAGATTACAGAAGTTAGTTTACATAACGTTAAACAAAATGAAGAATATGGAACAGGTAGCAAAAATGAGTCAATATGTTTGAAGATTTGACGAGTGACAAATGTGTTTATGAAAGATGAGTGTGCATAAGAATGCACGGAAATGAGGAATACAATGGAACAGAAGGAAATGGATAAGGTTATGGAGAAAGCTGAGGTGCTGATAGAAGCACTTCCTTATATCCAGCAGTTTAATCGGAAGATCATAGTGGTAAAATATGGCGGCAGCGCCATGAGCAACGAAGAATTACAGAAAAATGTCATTAAGGATGTAACACTTCTGAAGCTGGTAGGATTTAAACCTATTATTGTACATGGCGGGGGCAAGGAGATCAGCCGCTGGGTAGGCAAGGTAGGCAAAGAAGCGAAGTTTGTCAACGGTTTGCGTGTGACCGATGAAGAAACCATGGAAATTGCTGAGATGGTTCTCAATAAAGTGAATAAAAACCTTGTCCGTATGGTAGAAGAACTGGGTGTAAAAGCAGTGGGAGTCAGCGGCAAGGATGGCGGACTCTTACAGTGTGAGAAAAAATATGCAGACGGAGAGGATATCGGTTTTGTGGGAGATGTTAACCATGTGGACCCGAAGATTCTCTATGATCTTTTGGAGAAAGATTTCCTGCCTATCGTGGCACCCATCGGACTGGATGAGAAGTTCAACACTTACAATATCAATGCAGATGATGCAGCCTGTGCCATTGCAAAAGCGGTGGAAGCAGATAAACTCGTATTTTTAACGGATATAGAGGGACTTTACAAGGATATCAATGATAAATCCAGTTTTATTTCAAGACTGACAGCAACCCAGGCGGATGAGCTGATCGCCAGCGGCTGTATCGGTGGCGGTATGCTTCCGAAGCTGAACAACTGCACGGATGCCATCAAGCAGGGCGTTAACAGAGTACATATCCTGGATGGACGGATTGCACACTGCCTGTTATTGGAGATCTTTACCAATCAGGGTATCGGAACAGCCATTATTGCAGACAAGGACAAAGCGAATATGGCTTAGAAAGGAGCGGAATATGAGCGCTACAATGCAGAATTATATAGATCAGGCAGAGAAAGATTTATTACATACCTATAACCGGTACCAGGTTGTATTTGATAAAGGAGAAGGGGTATATCTCTATGACATAGACGGAAAAAAATATCTGGATTTCGTATCCGGTATTGCTGTCTTTGCATTGGGGTATCATAATGAAGAGTATAATGACGCCCTAAAGGAACAGATAGATAAGCTTATTCATACCTCCAACTACTACTATAATCTTCCGGCGATTGAAGCCGCCCGGAAGATTAAGCAGGTATCCAGCATGGACAGGGTATTCTTCACGAACAGTGGTGCGGAGGCTATTGAAGGTGCTATCAAGACTGCGCGCAAATATGCTTATCCGAAGGATGGAAGTACGGATCATGAGATCATTGCCATGAATCATTCGTTTCACGGAAGAAGCCTGGGAGCGCTGTCCGTGACGGGAAATGCCCATTACCAGGAACCCTTTAAACCGCTGATCGGCGGCATCCGTTTTGCAGATTTTAATGATCTGGAAAGTGTAAAAGCTCAGATCACACCGAAAACCTGTGCCATACTTCTGGAAACCATTCAGGGCGAAGGCGGCATTTATCCGGCCACGGAAGAATTCCTGAAGGGTGTCAGGGAACTTTGCGATGCGCATGACATTCTGCTGATTTTGGATGAAATACAGTGCGGCATGGGCCGAAGCGGTTATATGTTTGCATGGCAGGAATATGGTGTGCGTCCGGATGTGATGACCTGTGCCAAAGCGCTGGGATGCGGCGTACCGGTAGGAGCCTTTGTGCTGGATCAGAAAACGGCGGAGAAATCTCTGGTTCCGGGAGATCACGGCACTACCTACGGCGGAAACCCGCTGGCCTGCCGGGCTGTCAGTACGGTATTTGACCTGTTCGAATCGGAACATATCATAGACCATGTGCGGAAAACAGCTCCCTATCTGGAAAAGAAGCTGGATGAATTAACGGCAGAATATGACT
>JALETS010000215.1 GCA_022781395.1 Lachnospiraceae bacterium
TTCTTATAATTTTCCTTGCAATGATATTTTACCGTTCCAACATTAACCCCAAGAAGCCGGGCAATCTCCTCATTTGTCATACCTTCTGCCTGGTATCGCAGAATTTTAATTGCATTTTCCGGGAAACTGAAGTCAGCAGAATTCTTTCTTAAATAAGAAGGATATAAGCTGCTCATCTGCTCCGTTTCTTTCATAACCTGCTTATAGAATTCCTTATCCGTAACAGGAAGAGATACCCCTTCCAGAAGCGGAAGCAGTGCCGTACCTTCTCTGGACAATATCCTTACAAAATGATACTCTTCTGCCAGGCTATATCCCTGCTCCAGTTTCTCCTTCCAATCCTTCCTCTTCATACGGTAGGATAAGATTGCCTTTAAGATCAACACTTCTATTTTGATAAAGGTTCGTTCCATCTTCTCAGCATAATATGCCATTTTCTCCAAAAGCAAAAATGCCTTCTCATAGCTTCCGTAACCTATATAAACTCTGATCTTGGTCAGATACCGGTATCTATCCATACAGAAGAAATCTTCCTCTTCATCCGGTGCCTGTTTCAACCATTCCTCAACCCGGGCCGTTTCCCCCTGATACAGGTAGATTCTGCACAGGAAAGCCTCCACATTGACCAGTACTTTACTTATGATCTTTTCTTCATTATCCAGCACACGCTTTCTGAAATTCTGAATCAGTTTCTCAGCCTCTGCCATTTCCCCGTTAATCAGCCGGATTCTTGCCAGGATCGCATTCCCGACGAAGCTCTGTTCCAATTTACCACCATTATCTGCCTGCAAGATACCGGTAGATACCAACCGCAAAACTTCATAGTCATCCTCGCCCTTTTCAAATATACTTTCCGCCAGCGCTAGGTCTACCATACCTCTTCCATACTTACCCAGGATAAGCGGTATTAATTTACCGATACTATTGGCCAGCTGCCTGTCTATCTTACTCCAGTCACAGAAATCCTTGCCTCCATTCATCTGAGAAGGCGTACCGCTGGTAACGGAGAATTCCGGCAGCGCCAGCTGTCTGTTCATCAGAAGCACACCGAATTTCTTAAAGATTTCCACAAGATTAGCCGAGCCTCTGTGGGGCAAAGCAATATCCAGGTAAGCAAGCCAGTTCCTGGCTGCTTTTTTCTCACTGCCTGTCAGAATTTTTTCTTTATCTTTAAGAACCTGATACCAGTATTCACTTTCCTCCACATGGAAACGCAAAGATTCCAGCATACTCATCCCGGCCGTCAGATCCAGGCTGCTCTCTATCTTTTCTTTCGGCAGCAACAGATAATAATGTCTAAGCTCATATAAAAATCCGCTGTTTGGATCTTTTCTGGCATTCTCTATTAAGATACTGCTGATTCGGTTCTCATTTTTGCACAGCTCGAACATCTTAAGTGCTTCAATCGCTTTGCCCTGCTGCTCATAGAATCGTCCCGCATTATAGTAAAGATCCATACGGTAATCTTCACTGCATTCACATAAAAGCCTTCTATGCAGACAATTGTGCAGAGTCCGGTCCATAGTGTAGACCTCTGCTTCTTCCTTCAAAAAATTCCCCGTCTCCTTAGCCTTTTTGAGCAGTCCACGGACATTCTCTTTATCCGTAATGGTCTCTGCCATGGGAATGGTAAAAGAATCCACTATGGAAAGCTGCATCAAAAATTCCCTTAACTGCACATCCCACTGATTACAAACATTCTCATCCAGATAATCCCAGAAGAGCTTCTGCACCTTATGCTTCAGTTCTGCCATGTCAGATTCCCCTCTGACCAACAGATCTGCAATCATCATGACTGTCATTCCATGACCTCTTGAAAATGTGATCAGATCCTGCAGTTCATCCTCTTTATACGGAACATTACAATTCATAAAAAAAGTGGCGATACTTTCCGGTGAAAGTCTGAAATCATCTTCCTCAATCGTTACTATAGTCCGCATCTTCAGGCTGACTGCAAGAAGCCATCCGGGACATTCACATCTTCCGCACAGAATCATCCAGACATCATTCTTCCGGATAAGCTGTATGATCTTCTCTCTAACACCGGTCGGCTCCGCCAACTGAATATCATCAATAATCACAATTTCACCACGTTTAAAATTCTCAGGCAGAAGCTGACTCTCCAATACTTCCCCTGCCAAAAAATATCTGTATTCTTTTCCTTTAAAATAATGTTCCAGAAAAGCCGTCTTACCGTATCCTGTAGCACCATACAAATATACCGGACTTTTCAGTTCCTGTGCCATTCTCATCTTTTTGCGGGCACGTTCCGGATAGATATAGTAATTTGATATTTCCCTCATATTTTCTCCCTTTTACTTTTGTTTAGAAGGACTCTTTCTAAGATTTTTCAATCCAAATTCATAAGTGATAAACAGCAGCGCCGTTATCGTCACAAGCTGCGCACGATAAGTAAAGAAATAATGCAAATACGCATGATTCTCCAATACAGTATATCGCAGATAAGGTACCAGCCCCAGCAGAATACATAATAAAATCATGGTTCCCGAATAATTTCTGCCGCGCAGCATATATACAATCGCAAAACACAAGAGCACAACACCAAGAAAACATCCCATGGCAGCTCCCAACTGCATCTCATTACGAAACGGGAACAGAGAACCCTGATTTCTGAGAATGGCTCCTATAAAACGCTGCATACCGGAGGCCTCAGGATCCAGATTGGTATCGCCCAGATATACCGTACCGCCGATTCTCTCCCCGGCAGACTGCAGAGCACTGTTGATTGCCTGCCAGCCAAGCGTTCCGGCAGCCAGAAGCCATTTAAACACAAACATCACTCCATAGGAAACTCCCCATAGCATTCCACAACATACTATTCTTTTCAACTCTTTACCAAAATTCTCCAATTCTCCCGCCTCGTAGCGAAGTACCAGCAACATCAGCAAAGGAATGGTAATTGCCAATGTTTCCGTGGTAAGGAAATCAAAGAAACAGGTCCATACGCCGGAAACAGCCGACAGCACAAACATTTTCCCATAAAGGGATTTGGTATCCTCCCGCCGTTTAAAAAACCGGATACACACTGCCATAACAACGTTCATCACAAGAAAAGTAGTAATATATTCTATACAAAAAGCACACATCCAGAACTGTACGATACAATTACCCATCAGATAGCAAACCGCCAATGATTTGGCATGTTGTTTCCACAAAAGTATCACATTCAACAGCGTCAATAAAAGCAATATGCATCCAAGGATAAGCCTTGCCCCTTCAATCCCGGTAAACAGGAATAACGGTCGCAACAATACCATCCCACCGTGCCAGTACCGGAAATAGTCTACATTCGGTTCTTTTACTTCCTGCAGACTTTCCCACAGACTGACCTCCACCGATTCCAGTTCCGGATTATAGTAGGAGGCTTTAATCAGGGATACCGGAAGCTCCTCTCCTGAAATATGGTACATGATATTGACCAGAATACAGTCTGCATAATTATCCTGTCTGGTATTAAACTGCCCCTCTATTAGGAGCGGAAATAATTCGTGCTCTTTAAAATATGCTCCACTCTCACGGCAGGACTCCTCGATGGCACTCTGCGGAATCAGCCCGGTCAGAACCAGAAGCAACATTCCCAAAAGCGCACTGAGTATTGCCGCTCCCGCGATTTTGCCTATCATAATATAATTTATCTTCCGAAGCTTATCTGTTTTCATTACTATTTCCCGCTAAATTCTATCTTTATCTGTCAATACATACAGTCATAGAGATAATCCCGAATCATATATTTTCTCTGCGCAAACTCAGTATCAAACGTAAATGCCGTATTCCGTCATGCACTGTCCGAAGATGAGAGCTCCGCCCTCTCCGGTCCCGGCTAAATGCAACCGGCACCTGGCAGATCTTCTGTCCGCTCAGTGCAGCCCGTCCGATCATCTCTGTGGCAAATTCCATTCCCCCGCACCGGCAGGAAAGACGCAGAAAGCTTTCTCTCTTAACCGCCCGCAAACCGCAATGGAAATCGTGCACATCCGTATGAAATCGGCACCTTCCCAGTAAGGACAGAATTGGAACGCCTATGTATCTGTGTAAAAAAGACATAGCGCCCCTTTCCATAGGCAGAGCAAACCGGTCACCAATCACCATATCTGCCCCGTCACGAAGATATTGGATAAAGGTTTCTAATCTGTCAAACGGATAACTGCAGTCACAGTCTCCCATAATGACATAAGTTCCTGCCGCATGTTCAATCCCATAGCGCAATGCACTGCCGTAACCTGTCTCACGACAGCATAGGACTCTCGCTCCAGCCTCCGTAGCCCTTCTTACAGAAGCATCCGTACTTCCATTATCAACAACAAGCACTTCTCCGTCAATCCTGCTTTGTACTAAAAAAGCTGCAGCCTGCCTGACGCAGACTGCAACTGTCCTTTCTTCATTCAAACATGGCATCAGAATCGTTAATTCCATCCGTATTTATTCCCTAGATATGTAAATCCGTAAAACTCTGCTCCGTCTGTAGGTGCCTGTCCGGCCGGAATCGTAAAGGTCTTAACATTTCCCTCTGCATCTGTGTATGTAGTCTTAAGTCTTACATCCGGTCTCTTGGCAAGCTCCTCAATAATCCATGCTGTATAGCAACTATAATTCTTGGTTGTAATATCCACCGTTCCGTTCTGCGGAGCCGTCTGAATCAGTTTAACCACCTTCTTCACAAAGGCCATGGAGCTCGGCATAACGTAACTATCATCCACCGCTCCACATGCGCACTTAAACTCCATCAGGCCGTCGTGCTCTTCCGTAGGCTCTATTGACTCCACCCATTGAAAGTAATGCTCATGGGAATAGCCTGTGCCGGTGGAGTCTTTCTTCTTCTTAGACTTGCTGCTGTCGGAGGTGGGGAGAGCACTCGCCTCCAATTCTACTGTATAATCCCAATTATTACCATCTAGTAGATCATTAGCCACAGGTGCAGTGTTTACTTTATAGCTATAGCCGGTTGGAAGAGTATATTTCGCAGTAGAATCATCATCATTACCTCTTTCAGAACCGGTAAATATGGTTACACCATTTGATTTTACTGTAACATATAATGTACCACCACTTTTTGTGACCCCGGTAATCACATCTCCACCATTCAATTTCTGATTAACCGTTAAAGCCGAAACATCATCATGATTTAGTACATAAGTCCTTCCAGCCGCAAACACCGTCAGGCTGGTTCCGAACATCATAATAAATGCCAGTAACAGAGCCAGCAGACCTTTTGCTCTTTTTTTCATTTCTTTTCTTTCCATTTTCATACTCCTCTCGTTTCGTTTCATGCTTTTTATAGTTTACACTTTAAAAATCAATAAAGCAACTGTCCAAAAGGACAGTTTACTACTATTTTTTTACATTTTTTTCGCATAATGAATCATATTTCTGTCTTCTCACGGAAATTTTCAATATCCATTGCCGATGCGGCGGCTAACAACCACTGCTTCAATACCGTTTCATCCTTCTGGGACTGGATTCTTTCCCTTAAGTCAGTCGGTACCGTTCCCTTCTGCTCCAGTATGGTAAGGATAGCGGTACTGCTTCCAATCGCAATGCCTTCACTTCTGCCTTCATCCCTGATATATTCATCCTCATCCCAGCGGTCACGTTTTGCTTTCATGTAATCTTCAAACAGGGCCTTCAGCGGTCTTCTCAGGCTCATGGACTTCAGTACGTTGATTGCTTCTGTAATTCCTTCGTTCTTCGTCGTAATCATGTCAAGTTCCTCCTCTCTTTCGGCATTGAACAGACGAATCCAGTCGTCCACCGGAGTGCCCTTTAATGCCTTGGTCAGTTCAATGATATGCAGCTCCCACAGGTCTGTGAGGTCTCTCCCTTCACTGTCCCTGAGACGGTATACGGCATGGTACTCTTCCCTGCCCGGGAAAAAGTCATAGTCAAGAAGGCTGATGCTGATACAACGGGGCAGCTTCTCATACCTCTCCCCCAGCATCAGGCCATCCGTATACATCCCTGCCAGATAATACAGGTTCCGTCTGGTCCAGTGCTTCTGCCTCCGTACCTGCATCTCAATGTTAATCTTCGCATTGTCATTCAGTTCCAGTACCACGTCCAGGATTCCTTGCTTCTGTCTTTTATACCGTCTGCGTAAAAACGGATTGAGCAGCCTGACAGATTTGATGTCCTCCGGTGGGATTCCCAGCGTATCGCTGAGGAACTGTTTTCGGACTTTCTCGTGGGCAAAGAGTTCTTTGGCCGCAAAGTCCGCTTTCAGTGAGATAAGCTCCATAATGGTCTCCTTCCCGCAGGAGAATCGGTCGCTTCTGTATAATTCACGAAGCCTGCCTTATGGCATCATCCGTGCCGTTCTACAGAACAAAGCTTATCCTTTCTCTGAAATCTCCTGCTTTTAAATTGTGTCTGGTTGATTTAAAAGCATAGAGTTTCTGAAGTTTAGAATGTTTGATTTGACATATTTCAATTCACTAGATACTAGTATGCTTTGGTTTTATTATAACATGATGGAAAAAGATGTCAATCACTAAATTTAAGAATTATAGACGCAATTTCGTTTATATAGATTTACGTCACTTCTGTCCACCGCTCACCACATTCAAAAACCACCATTGCATCACTGCAATAGTGGTTTTAGTGGTTTTTAGTGTTTTTAAATTTTATTTGAAAACAATTACTTTAACACAAACGCTACTTTTCCATTCTTAACTGCGCCTAACACGACATGGTCTGCCCTTACTTCCACAACAGGCACATCTACCCATTGGCCATCTATGTACTGTAAAGCTACAATATTTGCACCTGCTTCCACGCCGGGCATATAGAAATTAATGGTTGCTTCTGTTGCAGGGAAGCTCACACTTACCACGTTAAGTATCCGTCCCGGCTGTACCCGGCTGACCTCATCAAGGGATACGACGTCCACCTTGGAGATAGTCGCCGTCATGCCGGTAACAACGCCATCAACTACTAAGTTACCGCCCTGTGAGACAGGAATAGCATTCTCAATACCGGGTGTATCTGTTACTGCATTGTTATAATATTCTCCGGCAGACTTATTTGCTTCCTTGGCCGCATTATAAGCCGCTGTATCTGCATCCGTAACCTCATAAACATTATCTAAATTTCACACAAAAAAAATGTGGGTATGTATACACATACCCACATATGATAATCACATCTGATTAGTTAAGTGCATTAACCAGTTTCTCTAATGCTGCCAATGCTTCATCAGGAAGCTTATCATAGCCTTCCTTCTTCTCTGCAAAGCCCTTAACTGCATCTACACGAGTCTGCATAGCTGCCTTTAACTGAGCCTTGTAGTCAGCATCGTTTAAGTCAGGAGTGAAGTCACCTGTCTTGCCGGACCAGTCGTTCATAATCTCGATATCTTCGAAAGGTCCCCACTGCTCGAATTTAGCCTTGCCTTCTACGATTGTCTCTAAGATACCAAGTGTATCTTCCTTCTGGCACTTGTGACCCATGAAGTCACCTGTGTTAACAATGTAGCAGGCTACGTTCTTCTCTTCTACCAGCTTCTTGAACTTCTCATAGTCGTTAACCAGAGGATAGGTTCTGAACGGGTTAGCATAAGGAACGATACGGATTGCATTTAAGTCTGTACCTGCTGCAACACGCTCTGCGGAAGAGGTCTTGGTAGCAAGGGTTGCACCCATAACTGCTGCAAGAGCAGAACCTTTCAGCTTAACGATCGGCGGAATGGTAGGATCTTTCATGATCCAGAAGATTGCGTTTACAGGAGCGTCAATCTTATCTACACGGTTAGGAGACCATAATTTGGACTTGATGGCACGTCCGTTACCATTTCTGATATCCTCTGTTACTAACTGAATCTTGCCCTCAGAATCCATTGTACAGGAGCAGTTCTGAGCAGATAACAGATACTCGTTATCAGGACATCCTGTCGGGTAATCTGCTGTCTTATCAAAATAAGTAGGCTCCAAAGCGATGGAGGAACATGTATCTGTGTTGATGATGAACGCATCATCATGAAGTACCTTGATTGCAGGATACTTATTGCCATGCTTAGCATGTGTTAATGTAGATTTTCCGGAACCTGACAGACCGTATACAGATGCAACGAACTTGGAACCGTCTGCTAATGTGTACTCTTTCTGTCCACCGTGGCAGGAAGCATAACCGTTTCTGTTAGCCAGTGCCCATGCCATTGTCAGAGTACCTTTCTTATGCTCACCGAAGTATTTCATACCAAGGATAGCTGCACAGTTCTCATTGGTATCGAAGTAGCACAGTGTCAGAGGATCGCTTAAGCAGCTGTAATCTACATCAGGAGCCTCATGAGGTGCCCACTGAGGATCGGAGAAGATGTAGATATCAGGCTCTTTACCGTCAGCGATCAGCTTGGAGTTCTTGTACATCTTAACGTACTCATCAGACGTATACTGGAAGTTGATCATCCAGTTGTACAGTAAGTTCTCTTCTCCTTCCGGAATCAGAAGGTGAGCCTTAACCATAAATTCAGGATCAAGACCTACGAAGCACTCTGCATGATACATTGTCTTCCAACGTGTTTCATAGATAGCATCCATAACAACTTTATCAAGTTTAGCGGAATCAACACCGGGCTCGCCTTTGATACGACGTGCTGCTGCGTAACGACCTGTTACTGCACCATCGTTGAATAACAGAACCTTAGCATCTGCAGGAAGACCGAAGGTCTCGCCATCTTTGATCGGCATATCTGTTACAACAGTACCCGGAGAATTCTTAGCTAATTCATAAGCTTCTCTTAATGTGTTTACCTTTACTACGTTGTTTCCGTAAAATGCTGCTTCAATGATAGAACGGGTTTTGGAAAAACCGACTTTACCAGCACCAATTTCGGAAATTGGATAATACGCTTTTGTTGCCATATTATGTTTCCTCCTTAAAATTGTATTGTTTAACGGAGAATCTGTGATCATCCGTTACATCCTTACCATGTGCAGTGCTCGCCTACACACCGCCTATATTATCTCAAACGAGCCATTAAAAGTCAATAATGAAAATGGCAAATACTTGGCAAATATTTACCAAGTATTTGCCAGGCAATTATAGCCTACTAAAATTTCTGTAAATATTTTGAATATTTGTTAAATATTTGTTAAATTACCCATTTTGCTTGTTTCTTACAATTTTTTCATGGTATGATTAAATGGATTGATTGTGAATTGTATGAATGGTTAACAGTGAAAGCTGAAATGATATCGAAAGGAGGCATTCATCATGATGGAACAAAACAGTTTCTCTGAAGTCACACCGGAGATTGTTCGTCTTGCCGGTATGAGTGAAAAGGCAGGGATTATAGATACAGAATTATTTACCAAATATGATGTCAAACGCGGACTTCGTGATTTAAACGGCAAGGGTGTCCTGGCAGGTCTTACCAATATTTCTGACGTACGTGCCAATAAGATTGTGGACGGTGTACAGGTTCCTACCCACGGGCAGCTCTTCTATCGTGGTTATAACGTAAAGGATCTGGTGGATGGTTTTGCAAGCGAAGACCGGTTCGGATTTGAAGAAGTTACCTATCTTCTTCTGTTTGACAAACTTCCTAATAGAGAAGAACTGGCCGGCTTTACAGAGTTATTAAACAGCTACCGTTCTCTACCCACCAGCTTTGTGCGGGACATCATCATGAAAGCGCCCAGCAACGATATGATGAATACGCTGGCAAGAAGCGTGCTTACCCTGTATTCCTACGATGACAGGGCAGATGATACTTCCCTTCCGAATGTACTGCGGCAGTGTCTGCAATTGATTGCTCTCTTCCCAATGCTGTCTATCTATGGCTATCAGGCATACAGCCATTATCATAACGGAGAGAGTCTGTATATCCACCAGCCCAGACCGGAGCTTTCCAATGCGGAGAATATACTTCATATTCTGCGTCCGGACAGTCAGTACACTCCTTTGGAGGCTAAGATACTGGATATAGCACTGATTTTACATATGGAACACGGCGGTGGTAACAATTCTACCTTTACCACGCACGTAGTTACCTCTTCCCTGACGGATACCTATTCTGTCATTGCCGCTGCCATCGGCTCCCTGAAGGGGCCCCGTCACGGTGGCGCCAATATTAAAGTGGTTAAAATGTTTGATGATATGAAGAAGGAGGTCTCTGACTGGACCAATGAGGGGCAGGTGGCTGATTATCTCACACGTCTGCTGCACAGAGAGGCCTTTGACCATGCCGGATTGATTTACGGGGTTGGTCATGCAGTCTACTCCAAGTCAGATCCCCGTGCCGTCATCTTCAAATCCTTCGTAGAGAAGCTTTCCGAAGAAAAGGGTCTGCATGATGAGTTTGCTCTCTATTCCATGGTGGAACGGCTTGCCCCACAGATTATTGCAAAGGAGCGCCCTATCTATAAAGGTGTCAACATCAATGTGGACTTCTATTCAGGCTTTGTATATGACATGTTAAATCTTCCGATGGAATTATACACCCCCATTTTTGCCATTGCCAGGATTGTGGGCTGGAGCGCCCACCGCATGGAGGAGCTTGCCAATAACGGTAAGATCATCCGTCCGGCATATAAGACGATCTGTACCGACAGAGATTACATTAAACTGGAAAAGAGAGATGCATAAGCACCTCTCTTTCTTTATCTTTCTTCTTATTTCTCTTATTTTTTATTGCTTTTGCTCCTGGCCTGCATTTCAATATAAGTCTTACGGCCCTTCTTATATGCAACCACATATACGATAATAGCTGCCAGAATAATCAGGATTCCAACCCAGTTAAGTGCTATAGATGAAAAATAATAATCATTCACCAGATTGACGGCTGCCGCTATGATGATCAGGATTCCCGCAAGCATGATTCTTTTAAACATATAATCAATAAAGCCCTGCTTATCCTTGATAGCATTTTCATCTGTGTGCTTGTCCAGCATAACATTTACCGCAATGGTTCCGTTCTTCTTGGCCATGCAAGCCGCAAAAACCAGATAGATACCGCTCCCCAAGAATAAAAGATCTACGAACCCGTTCATTCCCATTCTGTCATTCCTCTTCTTTCCATACTGCTTCAATCCGATTCAGCAAAACCTGTGGCTCAAAAGGCTTGTTGATAAAATCCACTGCTCCCAGAGAGATTCCCTTTTCTCTGCTTTCCTCTTCGAACTCAGCCGTGATCAGAATGACCGGAATCTTCGCTGTTGCAGGATTTTTCTTCAAATGCTCCATAACCTCATAGCCATTCATCCCCTGCATGCAGATATCCAGTAAGATCAGATCAGGAATGTGGTCATTAAGGTATTCCAAAGCATCTCTGCCGGATTTCAGCGTTGTTACCTCATATTGATCCCGTAAAACCATGGCAACATATTTTAAATTAGCGGATACATCATCAATTACCAGAATATTTTTCATAACTACGTGTAAATACCCAGAAAACGCTTTACAACCGCTTTCATTTCCGTCTTATCGCACACATTGTCATGAAGGATCGGAGCTGTTCTGATTTCCTCTATTGCATTTGGAATCTCCACATTGCCAATCTTGGATAACTCATCTACCAATTCAAAATCAGACATCTGATCATATTTGGGATCGATCGCATTCATAACACTTCTCGTAAATTTAAACGGACTTGCTGTAGACGCGATTACTGTCTTAGTCTTATCCCCGGTATCTGCCACATATTTCTTATATACAGCACTGGCTACCGCAGTATGCGTATCCAGAATATATCCTGTATCCTCATACATGTCTTTAATACGCTCTGACGTCTCCTTCTCGCTGGCATAATTGCCATAGAAGTCACCTAACTTCGCTTTCATCTCTTCCGTAATCTCGTAGCTTCCGTTCCGGGTCAACGCTGCCATAAGCTCAGCGTTCTTCCCGGCATCATCCCCGGCGATCCGATAGATCAGACGCTCCAGATTGCTGGAGATCAATATATCCATAGACGGAGAACTTGTAAGAATAAACTCTCTGTTGCGGTCATATTTTCCTGTCTCAAAGAAATCAAATAATACTTTATTTTCATTGGATGCACAGATCAGCTTCTCAATCGGCACGCCCATATTCTTGGCATAATATGCTGCCAGAATATTACCGAAATTACCTGTCGGAACAACGACGTTGATCTTCTCACCATCTGTTATCTTCTCTTCTTCCAACAGCTTGGCATAGGAATATACATAATATACGATCTGCGGTACCAGCCGTCCGATGTTAATGGAATTGGCCGAAGAAAACTGCAAGCCGGTAGCTGCCATTTCCTCTGCAAGCTCCCGATCATTAAAGAGCATCTTCACGCCGGTCTGGGCATCATCAAAATTACCATGGATTCCTACCACAAAGGTATTGTCACCTTTCTGGGTTACCATCTGCTTCTCCTGAATCGGGCTTACACCGTTCTTCGGATAGAATACGATAATCTTAGTACCCTCTACTCCTGCAAATCCTGCCAATGCCGCTTTGCCGGTATCGCCGGAGGTAGCTGTCAGGATAACAATATCGTTCTTCACATGATTCTTCTTCGCTGATGTGATCATCAGATGAGGCAGGATAGACAATGCCATATCCTTAAAAGCAATCGTTGCACCGTGGAATAACTCCAGATAATATGTACCCTCTGCCTCTACAATGGGTGCAATCACTTCTGTATCAAACTTGGAATCATATGCTCTGTTGATACAATTCTTCAGTTCCTCTTCCGTAAAATCCGTCAGGTAAAGCTTCATAACCTGATAAGCGATTTCCTGATATGTCTTACCGGCAAGTTCCTTCATGGTACAATCCAAAGCAGGAATATGATCCGGTACAAATAAACCTCCATCCTCCGACAAGCCTTGCAATATTGCCCGGGAAGCTGTAACCTTTCTCTCTCCGTTCCGTGTACTGCTGTATAATACTTCCATCCTAATTAACCATGCCTTTCGTGCATTTTCATATCGTAACTGTTATGACAGGCAGTTTCACCTGCTTGGCTCATTGTATCACACAATCCCGGCTTGCGCAACAATACCTGTTCATCTGCATTACAAAATAAAGCATCATTCTTTTATAAGAAAAACTCATGATTTCCATAGGCAAACAGCTTCGTCAGTTTTCGGTCAAACCACTGTAGTTTATCAGTATCCGCCTTGTCTCTGGCACAAAAATACAGAGCACCCTGCGAAATGTCTTCTCCATACAGAGCCCGCTCCACAGCCTCTATCGTATCCTCGCTGATGCTTACTCGCTGATATCTTCCGTCTACCGTAGGCGAGAACTGGGCAACTCCCTGCTCCTTCTGCATGACTACATCCCATACGGTATCAGGGAACTGACTATTATTGACCCTGTTTAACACTACATTTGCCACAAGCAGCTTTCCATTCTGATCCTCTCCTCCGGCTTCTGCCTCCACGATTCGCAAAAGTGCCTCATAATCCTTGTCCGACAGTTGATATTGGATTGTCCTCTCCAACACCTCATAGTCCACAACCCTCTGCCCGGAAGATACACCGGCAACCATCTCCACAAAGCTTTGCCTGTCCTCTTCCATTGTTTCATTCAGATATTCCATCCGGAATGCGGGTGTGGCCGCAATCCTGTTAATCTTAAGCTCCCTGGCACAGATCCACGAAGAAACCAGTGTCATACCTGCCAGCAGAAGCCCCGATATATATTTCCTGTACATCTTTCCTCCATTCCCGATTTACAAAATCTGTCCACGGTTATATTTTATACAGGAAACAGGAAAAATATTTCTGAATTTGTTTTTTTTCTCAAAAATGGTACAATCATATAAAAGGAGGACTGCATCCATGAACCAGCAATTATCGGGTGTTTATACGGCGAAACGCAAAAACGGTACCGTCTATTACCGCGCTTCATTAACTTATCGCAATAAGCATATCAGTCTTGGCAGTTTTGTCTCTGATATTGATGCGAATCGTGCCTATTTATTCGCCTCTTCTCTCCTTAAGGATTCCTCCGTAACCTTGAATCATTATCACCCGGATTCCCCTCTTCCTTTCGACAAATGGGTGTGCCTTCTTAATTTTCGGGATAATGGCATCTATTTTGCCACACCAATCTACATGCGGCCTAAATTTTTTTATTATTACTTTTCAGCAACAGACTTTTTTATCTTTGATACAGAAGATTTATTCTATTATTCCTCCCGCAGAATTTCCCGCAGAGGCAGCCATTACTTTGTTGCCGACTATGGAATGCAGATCAATATTATGAGCCGGTACGGAATCAAAAATTATGCTGTGGAAGGACGGGATTATCGTTTTATCAACGGAAACAATCATGATTTCCGCTATGAAAACATAGAAATCATCAACCGGTATAACGGTGTTTGTGCATGCAACGAAAAGGGACAGATACGATATCAGGTTAAGATCCACGTCAAGGGCAATGTAACCGTGGGTACTTATGCTTCTGAACTGGAAGCCGCAATCGCTTATAACAAGGCAATTGATATCCTGAAAAAAGCCGGCGTCGACAAGGCCTATACTCCTAATTATATAGAAGGTATTTCCCCCGCCGTTTACGCCGACTTATATTCTTCTATTAAAGTATCTCCGGGGCTTACCGCTTATCGCTCCGAGTAATTCACAAAACAGATATTCAGATCTGCATTGCCGTTGATACCATTCAGCACTCCGTCTGTAGCATACTGCCACATCGTATACTGATAAGGATAATCCGGAATATCTTCCTCCTGGGAAAGCCATACATCATACCCCTGCAGCTTGGTCATGTCAATTTCTTTGATCAGCCATTCCTTATCACCATAAATCATGGGAACATACCCGGCCGCTTTGATTCCTTCCAGAAAAGCAGCCGTCACGGTAGTCTTATCATCTCTGCTCAACCCGTCTACCCTGGATTGGTCATTGGCGACAAATTCCATGTCAAAGGCTACCGGATATTTCACCTTTGCCCGATATGGCTCCAAATTCTGGATCACAAAATTGGCTTCCTGAACCGCTTCTTCCCGGGTAATCGCCTGGGAGTAGAAATAGACGCCAACCTCCAGTCCTGCTTCAATTGCTCCCTCAATATTTTCCTTAAAATTCTCATCCAGTGAAATCTGTCCGGTACTATATCCACGGCTTCCCAGCCGGATCATCATATAATCAACGCCTGCCGCCTTGACACCTGTAAAATTAATCGTTCCCGTATGTTTGGAGACATCCACTCCCACATAGGAAGTTTTCTTTCCATTCTCCATATAGCGCTTCAGATTGGCCTTTTCCTCCAGCTTCGTAAAATCATAGGTATTCTTGGTCAGATAGGGATTGATCAGCACCCATTCCTCCGTACCGTCCATATTGGTAACCAGCGTATGCTTCCCATCTGTGGAAGGATCGTTCAAGGCTTCCTCTTCCTTTTGTTTCTGTTCCTGTCTCTCCTTCTCCGCCTTTTCTTCATAACTGGATTTTTTCTTAGTGGACTCTTCTGTTGAATCCGAAGCAGTATCTGCAGACTCTGCCCCTTCAACCGGATACATGTCCCAGAAATCCAGATCCTCCGCTCTAAGCTTCCGCTCCGGTTCTTCTGCAAGTTCTGCATCTGCCGTTGCTTCAGCCTGTGCTTCCGCCTCCTGCTTCTCCTGCATTTCCTTCAGATATTCACTGCCGCCGCTCTTATGATCATTACTTTTAAATACCGCCAGTAAAATGATCAGAATAAAGACTGACACCCCAACAACCATATATGCGACAGAGAAGCCCATGCCTCCCGATTCTTCTTCTCCCGGTAATCTCATATAACCTTGCCTTTCTCTCAACCTGTTTATCAGCTTATACTTTACCACACAATACAACTGATGATATAATATCATTTATGCCACAGCTTTGCGTTTATTATATCATAGCTTATAGATTTGGAGAACCATGAAGTTTCATACCCGCTTATTCTTTTTATTTTTCATAATATGTTCCCTCATCCTTGTCGGATGTGCCCGTAATCAGGAGCCTGTTACACAGACCGGCTTTTATTTCGATACTGTGATTCAGATCACTTTATATGACACACAGGACAGCTCTATTCTGGATGGTTGTTTTGCCCTGGCAGAATCCTATGAAAATCTGTTCAGTGCAACTCTGGAGAAATCTGATATATGGCGTATCAATCACAGCAACGGTAGAACCGTTGAGGTATCGGAAGACACTGCCTCACTGCTCCGGACTGCGCTTGACTATGCCGGTCTTACAGACGGCAAAGTAGATCCAACCATTATGCCGGTAAGCAGCCTGTGGGATTTCGGTTCCGATGCTACCCCACATGTGCCGGGAGCCTCTGACATTGAGGAAGCTTTAAGGCACGTTGATTATCATTCCATTATCCTTGATGGGAATACAGTCACGCTTACCGATCCCAAAGCTCAGATTGATCTGGGGTTTATTGCCAAAGGGTATATTGCCGACCGGATGAAAGAATATCTCTCAGAACAAAGCGTCCAAAGTGCCTGTATCAATCTGGGCGGTAATGTAATGACCCTCGGCTCCAAGCCGGACGGTTCTGCATATAAAATAGGCATCCAGAAGCCCTTCGCCGAGGAAGGCACTTCCGATGCCGTTATTGAGATCCGCGATACCTCTGTAGTAACCTCCGGTATCTATGAACGTTATTTCTATGAAAACGACGTACTGTACCATCATATTCTGGATACTTCCACCGGCTATCCGGTGGAAAATGACATCGCAAGCGTAACAATTCTCTGTCCTTCCTCCGTAGATGCAGATGCACTCTCCACATCCTGCTACTGTCTGGGACTTAAGGATGGAATGGCATTACTGGATTCCATGGAAAATACAGAGTATATGTTCCTGATGAAGGACGGCTCACGCCATTTCTCAGATGGATTTCCTCTTACATAAGTCAGACCTTCGTCTTTCCCGCCAGAACATTCTTATAATCTTCCAGATTCTTCTGTAACAGGGCAGGTGTATCCAGACCATAAGGGCATCTGCTCTTACATTGATTGCAGTGCAGACAATCCTCTATCTTCATCATTTTCTCCTGTCCCTCCGGGCTTAAATGTCCGGCAGAAGGTGATCTTCTAAGAAGCAATGACATTCTGGCACAGTTATTGATTTCTATCCCCACAGGACAAGGCATACAGTAACCGCATCCTCTGCAGAATTCACCCAACAGTTCTTCTCTGTCCTTCCGGATCACTTCTGCCAGTTCTTCTGTCATGGTCGGCGGATTATCCATATAGGATAGGAATTCATCCAATTCCTGTTCCCTCTGAATACCCCAGATTGGAAGTACATTGTCATACTGTGCCAGATAGGCATAGGCAGCTGACGAATTGGTAATCAGCCCGCCGGACAGTGCTTTCATGGCAATGAATCCCATATCTGCTTTCCGGCATTTATCTACCAGCTCAATATCTTTATCCGTAGCCAGATAACAAAACGGGAACTGTAATGTTTCATACAATCCGCTGTCAATGGCTTCATGGGCTACGGCCAGTCTGTGATTGGTAATACCGATATGTCTGATCTTTCCCTGCTCCTTGGCCTTTAAAGCCGCATCATATAGCCCGCTCTCATCTCCCGGTTTAGGACAGAATGCCGGATTATGGAACTGATAAAGGTCAATATAATCAGTTTTCAGATTCTCCAGGCTGGTCTCCAGGTCTTGCCAAAAGTTCTCTGCATTCTGTGCCCCTGTCTTAGTTGCTATATAGACCTTATCCCGCATTCCCTCAAATGCAAGCCCCACCTTATGCTCACTGTCCGTGTACATTCTGGCCGTATCGAAAAAGGTCATGCCATTATCATAGGCTTTCCTTAGCAGATAGGTTGCTGCTTCATCCGAAATCCTCTGAATGGGTAATGCTCCAAAAGCATTTTTACTCGTGATAATACCGGTTTTTCCTAATGTTACTGTCTGCATATCCGCCTCTCTTCTTCTCCTGTCCGAAGAAAGCAATTCTTTTTACAGAATTGCTTTCTTCGGACACTTCTCTTTACAGGTACCGCAACCGGTACATTTTTCCTGATCAATCGTTGCATGGAAGTCTTCTATCGTAATCGCATCTGCCGGGCAATTCTTCTTACACAACTGACACGCAATACATCCCACATCACAAGCCTTGATCGTTGCAGGCCCCTTCTCCTTAGAACTGCATGCCACCACATGCTTCGCATCATAGGGAATCAGTGTAATCAGATTCTTAGGACAAACCTCAATACATTTACCACAGGCTTTGCAGGCTTCTTTATCTACTACCGCCACACCATTCACGACATGGATTGCGTCAAAAGGACAGACCTTCACACAGCTTCCAAAGCCAAGGCAGCCATCATTACAGGATTTCGGACCACCGTTTGGTACGAAGGAAAGCATACGGCAATCCTCGATACCGGAATAGTCATAGTCCGCCCTGGTACGCTCCTTATCACCCTGACATTTAACAAATGCTACCTGTCTTACACTTTCCTGTGCCTCAACGCCCATGATCTTTGCCACCTGGGCGCCTACTGCCTCACCACCTACAGGACAGGCATTCACAGGTGCCTCTCCTTTGGCAATGGCAGCCGCCAGACCGGAACATCCGGCATAGCCGCAGCCACCGCAATTATTACCCGGAAGTACTCCTAAGACAGCTTCCTCTTTCTCATCTACTTCCACCTTGAACTTAATACCGGCAATGCCTAAGAACAGTCCGATAAACAATCCTACCGCTCCTACAATCAGCGTTGCCATCAAAACTCCGGTTATATCCATATTATTTACCTTGCCTTTCTCTCAACCTGACATGTATTAGAGTAATCCCGAGAAACCGCAAAAAGCAATCGCCATAAGCCCCGCGGTAACCAAAACGATCGGCATTCCCTTAAAAGATTCCGGTATATCGTTATGTGCCATCTTCTCCCTGATGCCTGCCAGGATTACGATAGAAATTGTAAAGCCTACTGCGGTGGCAAAACCGTTCACAATGCCTGCCAGAATACCATAGTTCTTCTGTACATTAGTCAATGCCACGCCAAGCACGGCACAGTTGGTTGTAATCAATGGAAGATACACACCCAGTGCCTGATACAGTCCGGGCATAAACTTCTTAAGGAACATCTCCACAAACTGTACCAGTGCAGCAATGACAAGAATAAATACAATTGTCTGCAGATAAGTGATATCAAAAGGCAACAGAATAAATTTATAAATAGCCCCCGCCACAGCCGAAGCCAATGTGATTACGAAAATAACAGCAGCTCCCATACCTGCAGCCGTATTGGTCTTTTTAGATACACCAAGGAATGGACATAATCCCAGGAATTGGCTTAAAACTACGTTATTTACAAGGGAAGAGGATATCAAAATCACTAATAATTCTTTAACCATTATTCTTATCCTCCTTTATTATTTCTGTATTCTCCTGCTTTGTTTCCGCAACTGCCTTTTCCACAGTTTTCTCATCTACCAGACGATGACTGCATCCTGCTTCTGCACAGTTCATGCAATCGCTTCCGCAGCCGGACTGGATCTTTGACATATCCTTGCCTTTCTTCTCACCGTTTATCTTGACTTTATTCTGAATTGCCGTCAAAAGAGCCAGCACGAAGAACGCACCGGGCGCCATAATAAAAATACTTACCGGCACATAGCTTTCCGGCATCACATGGATTCCAAAGATCTCGCCTGCACCAAGAAGCTCTCTCACCGCACCGATACAGGTCAGTGCAACGGAAAACCCAAGTCCCATGCCGATACCATCAAACAGAGACGGAATTACCGGATTTTTATCTGCATATGCTTCCGCGCGCCCTAAAATGATACAGTTTACAACGATCAGCGGAATATAGATTCCCAAAGCATCATACAGGAAAGGACTAAAGCC
>JALETS010000212.1 GCA_022781395.1 Lachnospiraceae bacterium
GCCTGTACGCCCATTTCACGACACAGTCTGACAAAAGTCAGGGCAGAACTCTCACAGCTTCCCCTTCTCAGCACGATTCCGCTATACGCCGTATAGTTCAAAGGATTCTCCAATCCGTTAACCCATTTGATGCCTCTGGTATAATTATACGCAGCCTGTATCTTCTTAAGCGGATTGTCTGAAATATAGGCGTCATGAAGAGCGCCGCCCTCTCCCAGCAGCTCAGCAATCTTAGCATCCAGTGCCTGCTCCTGCTCGGCTGTCGTCAGGTACTTGGCTGACCAGTTTAAGACATAGTAAGACTGATTTTTGACATGTGTCTCCTGCATACCATAGTCACTGAAAGCTATACAATCCATAAGATTGTCACTTGCCCAAGGTTCCGTCCAGTCCTTTTCATCATACTGGGTAAATACCCATTCCGGCATGATTTCATCCACTGCCATACCGTAGAACAAGATGGCTCCACTATCATCTACGTAATTATACTTCTTGCAAAATTCATCATAAGTGGCCTGTGTCATGCCAAGATGAAATTCTTCTTCACGATTATGAATCTTCTTACGGCACTCTGCCCATAAATCTTCCGCATTGTCAAAAAAGAGCGGTGTCTCATCTAATTCCGGATATTTGACTCCTTCCTGTGCCGCCTCAATCTGTATCGGTACATAAAACCATACGTTAGGAAAGCCTGAACTTTTAAGTCTTGCGCCATTTAAAGACACCTCTACAAACGTCAAACCATCCGTTTCTTCTAATGCTTTGAGGCCACGTTTGTCTGCTACTGTGTTGCCAATGTCACGATAAAACAATGAGATTTCACCATCACTGGAGTGTATAGAATTTTCAGAGCACAATGTGTCTGAAATTTCCCAAATAAAGGAGAACTCGTTTTCCGGGTATTTATAACTGGAAGCCACGCTCCACATTTCCTCTTCAGCTTTCTTAACCGCATCCCTCATCTGCGGATAACTCACCTTGAATCCGTCTTTACATACCGCCCACAAAGTCAGTCCATCAATGCTTTCACCCACATGAAGCTTGATGGGATTACTCATGTTATATTCGTTACCCGCTTCATCTCCCAGGAAGAATCGAACATAAGGACCTGTACCCGGCAAACTATATTTTTCGCGCCGCTCCTTATTCATGAAATCCAAATCTACATAGTACA
Organism: Lachnospiraceae bacterium; assembly: GCA_022781395.1. Lineage (GTDB taxonomy): Bacteria > Bacillota > Clostridia > Lachnospirales > Lachnospiraceae > UBA3282. The sequence continues at coordinate 1,175 of JALETS010000212.1, forward strand.
TGCCGTTAACAGAAGTACAATTGGAATACTCACTTATAGGCTGATAATTGCCTTCAGAATCTTTCACCATTGCCCGTACTCGATAAACAGCATACTGCGCAGAAGCCGGATAATAATTATATCCTTCATTATAATAATAATTGTCCGGATCAATGGGTAAGACATAATTCTTGTCATCTCCACTGACAGTAGGCGACGAGATAGGCAAATGATAAGTGATTCTTCCATCGGAAACCTCTACTCTGTTTGCCGGCTCCTCTTCTGTAATCATAAAAGGATAATCTGTAAAATCACCATCCGTCAACTCCTGCGGTGACAAATTCCCATCAATAGCAAATTGAATCTGGTATGCTTCTGCTCCCGATACAGCATCCCATGTAATGTCATGCCTATGGCAGGAGGCATCCCAGTCTATTTTTGCTTGCACATTGCCGGGTGCATCTGTAATATCAGCAACAGCATTCACGAATAAACTATTGCCTGAAATATCCTGATACAGATTATTATCGGAAATACCGGCATTGTCCTCAACGTCTGCTTCCTCTCCGTTTTCTTCTTCTCCGGTCTCTTCCTCTTCTATATCATTCTCGCCGGTCTTGTCTTCGCCTTCGCCGGTTTCTTCTTCATCCATATCTGCATTGTCCGGAGTTGTGTCATTCGAATCTGTATCGTCCGAATCTGTATTCTCTGAATCCGCATTGTCCGAATCTGCATTATCCGAGTCCGCATTGTCCGAATCTGCATTGTCCGGGTCTGCATTGTCCGGGTCTGTGTCATCGGAATCTTTATTTTCCGAATTCAAGTTCTGTGTTACCACATTCATATCACTATTATTCTCAGCCCGTACAACCATACCGGCATCCGATACCGTCAACATTAATGCCAGTAAAAACGCAACCATTCTGTATCCGTATCTGTTTTTCCGCACCCTCATCTGCTTTTCTCCTGTTTTCTCTTCAGTGTAATAACCTGCAACGATATCTATCTTAATTGTATCAAAAAACCGAATAAATTTTTGATGATTCTTATCGATTACTTAATGCCTGCGCAATATCCTCTTTCATATCCAGCACTGCTGCCCTGGAAGCTTCCGCAAAGTTTTCCTCGCCATACTTCGCATATTTCTCCTGCTGATAGGCTGCGATAATACCTCTGGAAGAATTGATGATGGCTCCCAGTCCGTCTTCATTGAAGAAATGTACAAGATCCGCACCTTTGCCACCCTGGGCACCGTAACCAGGCACCAGAATAAAGGACTTGGGCATTACCTTACGCAGTACCTTTCCCATCTCCGGATAGGTGGCACCCACAACTGCTCCGATATAGCTGTAGGAATCTCCCATGCAGTCAGCCCCCCACTGGGCAACCTTCTCGCCTACGATTTCATATAAAGGTCTTTCCCTGCCATCCTCACATTTTATCAGGCGATCCTGGAACTCTCCGCTGCTCGGATTGGAAGTCTTAACCAGAATAAATAATCCTTTTTTCTCTTCTTTACATACTTTGATAAACGGATTCACGCCATCGGAACCCAGATAGGGATTGACCGTTACAAAATCCTCATCAAATCCATAATAAGCATTTCCGCCCACCTGAACCTTACCCAGATGTCCTACTGCATAAGCCTCTGAAGTAGAACCGATATCACCACGCTTGATATCACCAATTACTACCAGACCTTTGTCCTTGCAATAAGCTACTGTCTTCTGAAAAGCAATCAGTCCCTCAATGCCGAACTGCTCGTACATGGCAATCTGTGGCTTCACTGCCGGAACCAGATCATACACTGCATCCACAATTTCCTTATTATAAAGCCAGATTGCCTCCGCAGCACCTTTTAATGTCTCCCCATACTCCGCAAATGCCTTTTTATGAATATGCTGCGGTACATACTTTAACATAGGATCTAACCCAACCACGATGGGAGCTCCTGTTTTTCTGATATTTGCTACTAATTTGTTAATCACTTTAATACCACACCTTTCTATCCTTTTTTCCTATATACACAAAAAGGCGCTGCGCCTTACGCCACAACGCCTTATCCTTTTCACCGTTTAGAGGGCTTTACCCTCCAAATCTTTCAATACATATTGATTCTCGATATATTCAGGAATCTCCTCTCTGGTTACCCAGATCCACTCCCCGAATTCTTCTGATAAAACGATATTCGCCTCATCTGCTTCTGCGATGGAACAGATATACGCAATGCCGACACAATGGGTATCTCCCAGCATACTCGACCAGGTATACTCAATCTTCTCAATCTTACCTTCCACAGAAAGCTGCTCGTTGATGGCACGTAACACGGTATCATCAGGTGCTTCCCCATGATTGACTTCCGCATCAATAAATTCCCATACAAAAGGATCAGGGATACGGTCATCTACCCATCTCTTCAGCAACAGATATCTGTCATCTTTCTTAATTATACCCTTTACCCGTAAAAAAGTACTCTGCATACTTCTACCAAGCCTTTCTCTTATGCACCATGCGCATTCTTATTCTTATAGTTCCATAGTACCATTGGCACATTTGATTGTCAATTCGTAACTATCCCGCCTGTGCTGATTTTTCGAAATGACCATAGCCCCTATCGTGTCTGCAGGAACTCATATTCCCGTTTAGCAGCCTCATCATCCGGATATGCCTTCAGGTAACTGTTCATCAGGGTCGCCGCTGTTGTATATTCCTTCATATATTCATATGCTACAATTTCATTGAACTTAAGCGTCTGCATCATGCCATTATCTTCAATGTTCATTGCCTCCTGAAAAGCGGATAACGCAAGCTCATACTCTCCCATCTGCATCCGGCACAGTCCCAGCTGATTATAAATCTCAGCTTTGCTCTGATCGTTTTCCGTATATGTCGCATAGATACTGGACGCATAATTATAATCTCCCAGCGCTTCGTAGGTTCTGCCCAGATATAATGCTGCTCCATAATCCGTTTCAGTTTTCAGATTAGTCAGATAATTGCGGGCATTCTCATAATCTCCCAAATAGAAGCATATCCTGCCCATATCGTAATCAGAAATAGACTTCTCATTCTCAGACATGGCGTTTTGCAGATAGACCTGTCCCGCTTCCCGGTATCCGTACTCCTCCAATACCGTATAGATCCGGATCAACTGTTCGTAATTCTGCTTATCAAGTGCTATGGCCATGTCAAAATCTGCCTTTGCACCTTCAAAATCATTCTGGGACAATTTCACGCATCCCCTCAGATAATAAGCATCCTTTTCCTTCGGACGAAGTGCCAGAACAGCATCATAAACCCCTGCTGCTTCCGCCGGCTGACCGTTCTTATAATAAGCGGTGGCGAGATAATAATTCATGTCAAAATCCATATTCTCCACGTTGCCATCACTCAAACGAAGGGCTGCCTCCAAATACTGAATCGCACTCTCATAATCAGTCATTCCCATATAGGCAAGACCAATCCCCCGGTAAAGCAGTCTCTTATCTTCTTCATTCTCTTCTGCGGCACTAAAGTATTCCAATGCCGCCTCATAATCCAGTGCTTCCACTGCTGCCATGCCCTGTGCCGTATAACTGCTTTCTTCTTTGGCACCGCAGGCACAAAGCTGTATACATGCCAGCAGAGTTATTGCTGCCACCGGCATACGCTGTATGAAGCCGGTACCGGACCATTTATTTGTTCGTTTCATCTGTATCCTACTATCTATCTTCATATTATACCAATATATGTTTCTCTAATCTTTTCTGCATTGTTTCCGTATCGCAATTATCCTATTCATGATACCATACCACAGATTTAAATCCAAGGGGCATCCGAAGTTTTTCTTCTTTCGCCTTCTTTCAGAATCATATATGCCTCTGCAATTCTACCAAAGATTTCCACAAACCGTATCCTTCAGGATTCCAAAGAATTCCCGCACCATATTGTTGAGCTGGAAATATACATTGGATCTGGCCGCAATGCCGCATACATTCTCAAAGCCCTGATGCCGTGCCAGCTGCACGCCACGAAATACATGGAAATTGTTGGTTACAATCCCCACGTCTGCACTGTAATCCCCGATCAGCTTCGCACTATATGCAATATTCTCAGAAGTATCTGTAGACTGATCCTCCATCATAATGCGGGATGGTGAGATTCCTTTATCCACCAGATACCGGTACATGCCTTCTGCCTCGGTGCAAGGCTCGTTACTGCCCTGTCCGCCTGACACAATACAAATCGTATTCTCATTCTCTACCAGATACTCATAAGCTTCATCCAGCCGGAATTTCAGCACGGCACTGGGACCTGCCGGTTTCATCTGGGCTCCCAGTACAATAATATAGTCCAGATCCGCCTCGCCTTTATCATGATACCTGCTCAAAATACAGCCTTCTACGATAACAAAAAGCAACAGACCCGCAATTACCAGTGTACTGACGGTGCAACGGATAATCCGCGGAAGACTGCTCCACCAGCCGAAGTGTACCATACATGCAAGACCGATAAAACAAAAACCGCCTATTGCCCATACAAGATAAAAACGGCTGCCGGATCTGATCATGAAAACAACCAGACAATAGCCAAAACAGAACAACGCCGCCAGAATACATATGATTATCTGCATTTTATTTCTCATTTTTTCCTCTCTCTTACCTATCATATTATTTAAATAAAATAGTACAAGGAAAATCTTAAATCCGGCACATTAAAATCTTAAATTTCTCTGAACATAAACAGCTTAATGTAACACTAAGTTTGAAACGCCTTCAGCGGTCTTCTCAGGCTCATGGACTTCAGTACATTGATTGCTTCCGTAATTCCCTCGTTCTTCGTCGTAATCATGTCTAGTTCCTCCTCGTTTTCCGCATTAAACAGTCGGATCCAGTCATCTACCGGTGTGACCTTTAATGCCTTGGTCAGTTCAATGATATGCAGCTCCCACAGGTCTGTGAGGTCTCTTTCTTCACTGTCCCTGAGACGGTATACGGCATGGTACTCTTCCCTGCCCGGAAAGAAGTCATAGTCCAGAAGGCTGATGCAGATACACCGGGGCAGCTTCTGCTGAGGAACTGTTTCCGGACTTTCTCGTGGGCAAAGAGTTCTTTGGCCGCAAAGTCTGAAATCTCCTGCTTTTAAATTGTGTCTGGTTGATTTAAAAGTATAGAGTTTCTGAAGTTTAGAATGTTTGATTTGACATATTTCAATTCACTAGATACTAGTATGCTTTGGTTTCATTATAGCATGATGGAAGGGAATGTCAATCACTAATTTTGTAAAATGTGAACGTAATTTCGTTTGTAAAACTTTGACCTATTTCCAAACGACTTTTTAACAACCTGTTATTATACTCCGGCGGTCGCACAAACAGAGAATGCTACAAAAAATCCCCCGGCCATGGGATATCTCCAAAAAACTATCGTTTGAAAATACCCATAACACCGGGGGAATCTGTTCTGTATTCTTTATCTTGTTTCTATCGTTGCCCCAATAAGCTGTGCAAAGTAGAAATATCCGTAGAAGCGCTCATCATCCGCAAGAATCGCTGTATAGTCTATTCCTGCCGGAACCGTCATCTTATAAGCGGTTCCCTGATACTTAAAAAGCAATCTCTGTTACCACATCACTTCTCTCCACCAGCTTCTTAATAATCTTATCGGACATGGTATAGCAGCAGCCCGAATCAAAAGATATGCAGGGATCTCTATGGATTCAAGAGCGCTACATTCATAAATGCATAATTCCCGATGGAGGACACCCCGTTTTCTATGGATACCTTCTTAATTTCTCCGGCGCGGGAATTCCATGGAGCTACCTCAGGGTGCTCACCACCTATGAACCAAGACGGCATCTCGGCTGATCCTGTAATGGTAAGGGTGCCATCCTCGCTCAGTTCCCAGTATAAATTCCTTCTGTTCTAATAGGCCGTAGACTTTCCTACAAATCCCGGCTCATCCAGTCTCTGTCTTGCCACCAGCTCCGCAAAGAATCCGTTTTGTGCAATCAGTTCGTCATAATTGCCGTCTTCAATGATATGTCCCTTATCCAGTACCACGATCCGGTCGCACTGCCTGATCGTGGAAAGTCTGTGGGCAATGACAATACGGGTACACTTCAACTTATCCAATGACTCTGACACCTTCTTCTGTGTCACATTATCCAATGCACTGGTTGCCTCATCAAGCATCAGAATCTTCGGCTTCGGTGCAATCGCCCTCGCAATCATCAATCGCTGCCGCTGACCGCCGGAAATACCGCCCATGCCTTCCGCCAAAAGGGTATACATACCCATGGGCATATCTTCGATATCTTCTTTCATGCCCGCAAGGTCTGCTGCCTCCCATGCATCATCCAGAGTAAGCTCCGGGGCCGAGATTACAATATTGGAATAAATATCGCCGTTAAACAACCGGCCATTCTGCATGACCACACCGATTTTGCGCCGCAGAGACTTTAAGTCGATACGGTTCAGATCCTTTCCGTCGTAATACACCGCACCCTTCTGCGGTTTCTCAAATCCCAGCATAATGCGCATCAGGGTGGACTTACCGCATCCGGTAGAACCCACGATTGCCACATACTGCCCGGGACGTATCTTCAATGACAGATCATCAAGTACCGGCGGCATATTCTCATCATAACGGAAGGTCACATTATTCAATTCAATGCCTCCCGAAAGACGTGTTACCACCTCTTTGTCCTGTGCAATTTCCGGCTCCGTATCCAGGATCGGCTTCACCATCTCCAGAATCGGCTTAATCTGCGCAACCGACAGCGTAACCCCTGCCAGTGCGGTAAAGGCACCGCTTACCATACCGTATGCCGTATTAAAGGCATAATACTCCGACACGGATACATGGCTTCTGACTGCCAGATAATACATGACTATCGTTCCGATCATGGTAATCGCCATCGTGATTACGGAATTTATTTTCAGGAAAAGAGGAGGATTATATAATAAATTGCTCTCTTTGGCATACAGATTTCCCCAGTTGGCAAAAATCCTCTTCTCCGCACCGGAAAGCCGTATCTTCTGGATACCGGAAATCAGTGCGTAACTCATACCCTGTTCTTTAGACGCCAGTTCCATCTGTTCCCTGCTGATTCGTATCTG
>JALETS010000213.1 GCA_022781395.1 Lachnospiraceae bacterium
GTACCGCTTGGAAGGTATCTGTTGAATACCTTCCTTTTTACCGTTATAACAACAGTGATTATGCTGGTAATCATAACCCTTGCAGCTTTTGCTTTTGCAAGACTTGAATTCAGGGGGAAGAACATAGCTTTTCTGTTGATCCTTTCTCTGATGATGATTCCCAATGAACTCGTCATCATCACCAATTATATGACTATTACCAATCTGGATATGAGAAACACTTTTCCGGGACTGATTCTTCCGTCTGTGATGTCGGTCTTTTATATCTATCTGTTAAAGGAGAACTTTGAACAGATACCGGACAGCCTGTATCTGGCGGCAAAAGTAGATGGCACCTCTGATCTGAAATATTTATTAAAGGTAATGCTGCCAATTACTAAGCCTACACTGGTAACGATAACAATTTTGAAGGTGATCGAATGCTGGAATTCTTATGTATGGCCCAGGCTGATCACAGATGATGAGAATTATTATCTTGTTTCCAATGGTATTCAGGAAATCCGTGAAAATGGATTCGGACGGGAAAATATTCCGGCGATGATGGCAGCGGTTGTGGTTATTTCGGTTCCTTTGATTGTTCTGTTTCTGGTGTTCCGCAAACATGTCATGGCGGGTGTTTCCCGGGGAGGATTAAAAGGATGAGCAGGGAAGCAGTGAATAAGAGGAAAAAAGAAGTTATACCGGGAAAGAAAATATCAGCGATGGTGCTTTCTCTCCTTGTATTCAGCAGCGTATTTTCCCTTACCGGCTGTCATGGCCGGAAAGGAATGGAGCCTTTTGAAATACCGGAGGAATTCGATACCTCAAGAGAGTATGAGATTACCTTCTGGGCTAAAAATGATACTAATAAAACCCAGACTGCTATCTATGAGCAGGCTATTGATGATTTTGAGAAGCTGTATCCTGATATTACCGTGAATCTGCGTCTATATACGGATTATGGCAAGATATATAATGATGTGATAACCAATATCGCCACAGATACGACACCGAATGTCTGCATTACCTATCCGGATCATATTGCAACTTATCTGACGGGAACGAATCTGGTGGTTCCGTTGGAGGAGTTGTTTGCTGATGAAGAATATGGTCTTGGCGGTAGTAAGGTGCGGTTTGATTCCCCTACAGAGGAAGAAATCATACCACAGTTTTTGGAGGAATGTTCTATTCAGGATCATTATTATGCTGTTCCCTATATGCGTTCCACTGAGGCATGTTATGTTAACAAAACGTATGTAGAAGCCCTCGGTTATACGCTGCCGGATGCGCTTACCTGGGATTTTATCTGGGAGGTTGCCGAGGCGGCTATGGAGCAGGATGTGGAAGGAAACTTTCTGGTTAACGGGCAGAAGGTCATGATTCCGTTTATCTATAAATCCACGGACAATATGATGATCCAGATGCTTAGGCAGAAGGAGGCCGGTTATTCCACTGACGACGGAGAGATCCTTCTCTTTAACGATACAACGAAGGAACTTTTGTATACGATTGCGCAGCATGCTGAAACAGGAGCTTTCTCAACTTTTAAGGTATCAAGTTATCCGGCCAATTTTCTCAATGCCGGACAGTGTATCTTTGCGATAGATTCCACAGCCGGGGCTACCTGGATGGGAACGGACGCACCGCTTTGTGACATCAGTGAGGATAAGATTGTGGAGTTTGAAACGACTGTCATGCCCATTCCACAGTTTGATCCGGAGAATCCAAGGATGATTTCACAGGGACCGTCTGTCTGTATCTTTAATAAGGAGGACCCACAGGAAGTGATGGCTTCCTGGCTGTTTACCCAGTATCTGTTATCGAATGATGTGCAGATTGCCTATGCTGAGACAGAAGGATATGTACCGGTCACTTCTAAAGCACAGGGGGCGGCAGAGTATCAGGATTATCTGGAAAGATGTGGTGAGAATAATACGACTTATTATGATGTCAAGATCAAGGCAGCTGAGCTTTTAATGGACAATGTGGACCATACTTTTGTAACACCTGTATTTAACGGCTCCGCTTCCCTTCGTTCTGCTGCAGGACAGCTTATTGAAAATACTGTTAAATCAGCCAGAAGGGGCGAACAGATTGATGAGGCATATATGGAGAAGCTGTATCGGGATACAAGTTCATTATACCGTCTTGATCAATCCGGTAATCGGAATGGTGTCCGGTCTGCTGAACGAAAAGATATGGGAGAACTTCCACGTACAGCAGTTGTATTGATTGCATCGTTACTTATGACATGGATATTGATGATTCTATACGTGGTATTCAGCGCGCTAAAAAAAGGAAAAAATAGGTAAGATACTATTGCTTTCCTTATAATAATGTGTATAATTAACTCGATATATGTAAAAAACTGTTACATTTACCATTATCCAAAGACGAGAATAAAGGAGAAAGAAATGAAAAAGATTATAGCATTACTTGTTAGCTTAACACTGGTATTTGCCTGCGTTGGCTGTGGTTCCAAAGAGGAAGCTGCGGCTCAGGATACCAAATCCGAAGGAGTTATGACCTATGAAGAGTATATGGCAGCAGAACTTGATTCAGAAGTTGTAGTTGAGACTTATGTACAGGCGAAACAATCATGGTGGGATAATATGGCAACGGTCTATACACAGGATAAGGACGGCGCTTATTTCCTGTATAACATGTCATGCTCAGAGGAAGATTATGAGAAACTGACACCCGGAACTAAGATTAAGGTTACCGGATACAAATCTGAGTGGTCCGGTGAAATTGAGATTATTGATGCAACGTTTGAAATTGAAGAGGGCAGTTACATCGCAGAAGCAGAAGATATCACGTCTCTGCTTGCATCTGATGACTTAATCAATCATCAGAACGAGTTTGTTTCTTTTAAAGATATGACTGTAGAAGCTGCAGGGCAGGATGACAGCGGTAATGATGTAGCTTTCCTATATAGCTGGGACGGCTCCGGGCAGGATGGCGATGATTTATATTTCAATGCTTCCGTGGATGGAGCAACCTATAATTTCGTCATTGAATCCTATCTGTGTGATAGCACAACGGAAGTTTATAATACTGTGAAGAATCTGAAGATAGGAGATAAGATTGATATGGAAGGTTTCCTGTACTGGTATGAAGGTGCTAATCCGCATATTACTTCTATCACTGTAAAATAGATATCCGGAATAAAGAAAAAACCCCTGCATGTCGCTTGAGCGATGCGCAGGGGTTATCTTGTTATATTAGCTGATTTCCTGCAGGAAATGAATACTGATTCGATTTATTCAGGTCCCTAAGAAATCGGTCTTCGGAGTGGGCAATTGGACAGGCTGATCTTGTTGCTTAAGACTCCAAGTCCATTGTCTGCCAGATAGTCCTGCAGAATTGGCAGGGACTGGGAAGAGGTAGGACCAATAATAATTTCACCGATCAAATCTGACAACTGCAGATTCAGTCGCCTGCACATCTTGTTCAGGTCAAGGGGATAATACTTCTTAATTCTTCTATCTGATACATGATATTTTGGTTCAATCGGAAATTCATCGGACAGAAAGGGAGAGACAACCAATCGGACTTCATGTTCGCATGCGAAGGATGGGTGTTTAAAGGCTGCAGACTGTACCCAGGCATCATTCATCAGATTTTGAAGCGCAGGCAGACTTTCAGCCAGTTCAGAAGAAGCGATAATCAGCTTATAGAATTCATTCACCAGATGATGTTCCCCCATATCTTCCTGATAAAATACTTCCTGAAGAGAGATGGAACCACCCAGCATCCGGCGGAGTATGTCCTCATGGAAGGCAATACATACGCCTTGTCCGAATTTGCCGTAGCGCTCCCACTGTGCAGCATCATCCCTGTATTTGGAAAAACATGCAGCATAGGCTGAATAGTGAAATTCCTCTTCCATCTCGTTTTGGAAGAAGGTTTCCAGTTTATATATTTTATCCTGCTCTTTATCTGCTTTCAGTCTTTCAATCACTGCTTTGCAGATTCCATTCATAAACAGTCTCATTTCAGAGGCATCATTCATATTCAGAATATTATTCAGTCGTAGTTCCGCACAACGGATAATACCGTCAAAAGCGGCAAAGTCTGTATAATGATATAACATAGCTTACCTCCGGTAAAGGATATCTGATATAATCTTATTGTAATATGCAGGAAGGAAATTTGCAAACAGACAATTGCTACCGGATACATCGGAAAAGAAGGTTGCCATTCAGGATTGTTACTTATATAATAGTGATATGTTCTGCT
>JALETS010000030.1 GCA_022781395.1 Lachnospiraceae bacterium
AGAACCATTTCTTTTAGAATAATGCCTTTTAATTTTCAGGAGTTTTGCGAATTTGAAAAGAGCGAAGGTCAGGAACATACATTAGATGAATATATGCAGGAATATTTAACATGGGGAGGTTTTCCACTTGTATGTAAGGAAACGGATGCAGACAGCAAGATGGTTATTCTTTCCAATATATTCGATTCTGTAGTTTTGAAAGATATTGTTATGCGTAATAAGGTTGCATCTCCGGTAGCATTGGAAAAAGTGCTGGAATATTTGATAGCAAATTCTTCAACCACAATTTCCGGCAATGGAATTGCCGCGTCTTTATCAGATGCAGGACAACCGATTTCGTCGCCAATGGTATATGACTATTTGCGCTTTATTACGGATGCATGCGTGTGCGACAAGGTAGCAAGGTATGATATCAGAGGAAAGAAAGTTTTGTCCTTTGAAGAAAAGACATATGTCTGCGATTTGGGCTTTTTCCATATCAAGAAGAACAGAGTAAAGGATGAATATAATTACTTAATTGAAACCCTTTGTTACAATGAACTGATCGCAAGAGGGTATCAGGTGTATGTCGGCAAGACATATAAAGGAGAGGTTGACTTTATTGCAACTAAAGGAGAAGAAAAAATATATGTGCAGGCAGCATATTTATTAGCAGACGAGTCAGTGATAGAGCGGGAATTTGGTGCTTATAAAAATATTCAGGATAATTACCCCAAATATGTGGTTTCTATGGATAAAATAACATCATCAAGAGATGGAATCATACACAAGAATTTAATAGACTTCTGCATGAACGGATTCTGATTGTGACATGGTAGGATTGCTGAGTAACTTTTACAAACCCAACGGAAGGAAACAACAATGAACGCAGGAGAAATTTTAAACAGTACTTATGAAATCAAAGAACAAATCGGTTCCGGTGGTGGTGGAACGATTTACAAGGCATACCATAAACGTCTGCAGAAAGACGTGGTGCTGAAGAAAATACATAAGAGCGGTGCAAGAAATGAAGATGAGAAGGAAATTCTGAAAAACATCAAGCATTCTTATCTTCCACAGGTATATGATTTCCTGGATGTGGAGGATGGTGTTTTTACCATTATCGACTATATTCCGGGCAAATCTTTTGAAAAGCTTCTGAAAGAGCAGGGAAGATTTTCCCAGAAGAAGGTTGTAAAATACGGGATTCAGCTTTGCGAGGTAGTCAGCTATCTGCACAGGCAGAAACCACCGATTATTCATGGGGATATCAAGCCTGCCAATATCATGCTGACACCGGAGGACAATATCTGTCTGATTGACTTTAATATTTCCGGTGTGCTGGATGGCAAAAGTATGGCGGCAACAGGTTATACGCCGGGCTATGCTTCGCCTGAGCAGGCTGCTTCTTTTCACAGTGCAGGAATTTTTCAGACGGCAGTGCCCACTCAAAACAGTGTAAAATCTAAGCCCATGATGAAGAATGGGAAAACCGAGCTGCTTGTTGAGGATACGGCAACGGAACTTCTGGATGACGATGCAGCAACGGAGCTTTTGGATGAGGATACAACGACGGAGCTTCTGAGCGAGGATGCACCAACGGAGCTTCTGGACGAGGATACGGCAACAGAACTTCTGGATGAGGATGCACCAACAGAGCTTCTGAAAAAGGAAGAGAAACTGGAAAGACCACAGGATAGCAGGCAGAAGATTTCCCATACATACCAGATGGATGTGCGTTCCGATGTGTATAGTATTGCAGCAACCCTTTATCATTTTTTGACAGGTATCAAACCGGACAGCGACCCGGAGAAAATTGTCAAACCGTCGGAGCTGAATGATTCTATCGGGGAGAGTATCAGCATTATTTTGATGAAGGCATTAAGCAAAGATCCGGGGAAACGGTTTCAGACAGCAGAGGATATGCTGCAGGCTTTCCGGAAAATTCATAAGTATGATTTCCGTTATAAAAAGATGGTTATCAAGCAGGAAATGATTTTTCTGGCAACGGTGGTTGGAATCGGAATCGGTGTTCTGCTTACTTTCTTTGGAAAACGGCAGTTGGAGGTAGAAAAGGAAGAGGCATATGTGCAGGCGGTAGCGTTGCTTTCGGATGCAGTAACGGAAAAATCGGAGGAAGCTCTGGTAGAGGATAAATACAATGCAGCGATACAGATCAAGCCGGAGAGACTGGAAGCCTATTTCCAGAAAGCACGATATCTTTATGAGGAGAGAGAATACGAAACAGCAATTGCATACATAGAGGAAACCATTCTGCCGGAGGAAGGCTTTTATGGGCAGGAAATGATGGCAGATATCTATTTCATACTGGGAAATTGCCGTTTTGAACTGGAACAGTATGAGGATGCCATTATCGCCTATCGGACAGCCATCAAAATGGAGGACGCCGGACCGGAGTTTTATCGGGATTATGTCATTTCTCTCGTGCGAAACAATGAGGTGGATAAGGCAGAAGAAGCTTTGAAGGAAGCAGAAGAGAAGGGAATTTCTTCCATAGATCTTTTGCTGGCAAATGGTGAGCTGAAAAAGGCAAAGGGAGATTACGAGGGCGCAGAGAAGGACTTGCAGCAGTGTATTTCTGATACAGAAGATGATTATATCCGTATGCGGGCCTATGTCATTTGCGATATGGTATACCGGGAGCAGGATGGGGCGCTCAGAACGTCAGAAGACGGCAATGACAACTTGGAATATCTTTTGAAATCCCAAAGTCTTCTGGAGAAAGCGCGTACTGAAGTGGGGCTGGAAAACAGACTCCTTATTTATGAACGCCTTGCCCAGACGTATATTGACTTGCAGAAACTGACTGCGGATGCCGGCTATGGAGAAAGTGCCGTTGCGGTTTTACAGGAAGTGATTGATCAGGGCTGGGGCACTTACCTTACTTATAACAATATTGTTATTTTGTATCAGAAAATGGGACAGCTTGAGAAGGCACAGGCAATGCTTGATCAAATGCTGGAGATGGATGCAGAGAATTATAATACTTATAAAAGAATGGCATTTCTTGAAGTGGAAAAGCAGAATCAGAAGGAAAATGCGAACCGGCAGTATGCGGATTTTATACAGTATTATGAAAAGGCAAAGGATTTGTGTGCCGATACGCCGCAGGGCAGCCAGGATGTAGAAATGCAGCTTTTGGACAGCTTTTATAATCAACTTGAAGAAGGAGGATGGTTGAAATGACAATGGGACAAATGATGATATATGGGGGAATTGCCATAATCGCACTCGGTATTCTTGCCATCTGCCTTTATGTGCCACTCTTTGCAAGACAGCGGAAGAAACTGGAGAAGGCCATACAAGAGGAATACACTTCTTGAATGGCCTTCGGGTTCATAATTATTCTAACTTGCCGTCTAAATAAGCATTTAAGATATTTTGCGGGGCATCATAGTAGAAGCTGCTGTTAAAGTCTTCAATTTTGTCACTAACAAATGAATTGTAGGCAGAAAACAGCGCATCAATGATGTTCATGTGCTTTTCTCTGGCGATACCAAGGATGAGCCGTTTATATACCTTACCGATATCCCAGTGGCTTGGTATTGCATACCGGGCAGAAGCTATATTATCAAATGTTCCGGTTGAAAGTCCGGAAGCCGTAATAAAATCATCGCTGACACGGTCGATATTATCACTATGATAAATATCAGCCAGTTCATAAATTTTAGCAATCAGCTCTTTGCCAAGTGCATTCACAACGACAGATCTTTTGTTTTTGGTTTTTCTGGCAATATAGTCAATCAGACTGCATGTAAAGAAAAGGTCGTTTTCTTTCGGGTCTTCACGTCCGTTCATAATCTTGATACCTCCTTGCTGGATACGAATTCCAGACATTGCAGAGCACTTTGAGAACAGAAATTAATTTGATGAGTCGGATATTTAAATCTTGCCATTGCCCAGAACTGTTCTCTCGTAATAATGCCATCTATATAATCGGCAATAAAATTATAAATCTGGTCATTTGCCATAGCACCAATGACAATGTCATAGTCGTGAGGTTTGCCATGACGGCAGTTGATAATAAAGTCAAGCCATTCCTCTGTCATTTCTTTAAATTCCAGTATTTTAAGGCTGGTATCAAGCTTTACGGTGTAGGTATTTACGATGCCGTTATCATATCTTTTCACCCAACGTTCAGCCTGTTCCCGGAGAACTGTGCAGTAAAAGCCGGCTCCGAAATCTTTTGTGTTTTTCCCTATTATTATTTTTGGCTTTTCTACCGCGATATAGCTTCCGTGGTACACAGTCATTTTTCCCATAAATGAAATCTCCTTATGACGCCGGGTATTTATAGGATTATTTTATAGCAAGTTGCTTCTTTTGCCAAGACAGTTACCTAAAATATGTATTTGCGCAGATGCCATGAAAATGTTATGATAAAATGTATGTTTACCTGCATGGTGCGGAAACATACAGGCAGGGTACAGGATAAGTACCTGATGATTAACAGAAAGCGTATAGTAAGATGGATCTGTTTGAATATATGAGGAATACGAATCAGGAGAAGGAATCGCCTCTTGCTGCAAGGCTTCGGCCGACTACGCTGGATGAGGTGGTAGGGCAGCAGCATATTATCGGTAAGGATAAGCTGCTTTATCGTGCAATCCGGGCAGACAAGCTCAGTTCTATCATCTTCTATGGGCCTCCCGGCACCGGCAAGACTACGCTCGCCAAAGTGATTGCCAATACCACAAGCGCGGAGTTTACGCAGATCAATGCTACGGTTGCCGGCAAGAAGGATATGGAAGAGGTTGTGGAGAAGGCGAAGAATCTGCGTGGAATGTATGGGAAGAAAACGATACTTTTCATTGATGAGATTCACCGCTTTAACAAAAGCCAGCAGGACTATCTGCTTCCGTTCGTGGAGGATGGCACAGTAATTCTGATCGGCGCCACCACGGAAAATCCGTATTTTGAGGTAAACGGGGCGTTGATTTCCCGTTCTATTGTATTTGAATTACATCTGTTATCTAAAGAAGATATCATACAACTGCTGAACAGGGCAGTTTATGACAAGGAGAAGGGCATGGGTGCCTATAACGCTGTGATCGAGGAGGACGCTCTGGAATTTCTGGCGGAGTTGTCCGGTGGAGATGCCAGACATGCACTCAACGCTGTGGAGCTTGGAATCATGACCACCAACCGCAGTGAAGACGGCAAGATCCATATTACGATGGCGGTTGCCCAGGAGTGCATTCAGAAACGAGTGCTTCGCTATGATAAAAGCGGTGATAACCACTATGATACGGTTTCGGCTTTTATCAAGAGTATGCGCGGGTCCGATCCGGATGCAGCCGTTTATTATCTGAGCCGAATGCTCTATGCGGGAGAAAGTGTGACTTTTATTGCAAGACGAATCATGATATGTGCTGCGGAGGATGTAGGCAATGCAGATCCCATGGCTCTGAATGTGGCGGTCAGCGCTTCCCTTGCGGTGGAGCGTGTCGGTATGCCGGAAGCACAGATCATTTTATCACAGGCGGCTACATATATTGCCTGTGCACCTAAGAGCAATGCAAGCTGTGAGGCGGTTTTTGCAGCCGCTAAGGCAGTGGAGGACAGCGGCAATCTCCCGATTCCTACGCATTTGCAGGATGCGCATTACAAAGGCGCTGCCAAGCTGGGACATGGTGTAGGATATCTGTATGCCCATGATTATCCGAATCATTATGTAGAACAACAGTATCTGCCGGATCAGTTGCAGGGTACACAGTTCTACGTACCGACGGACAACGGTTATGAAGCCGCGATCAGAGAACATATGAATAAGATAAAGGAAGAAGCTGCCCATGTTGAAAAAGAATGAAGTGGACAATCCGAAGAAAAAGAAGGAAAAAAGAGTCATCGACCATGCGAAAGTGGCTGAAAATAAGAAAAGAGCCAAAGCAAACAAAGCAAAGCTGAAAAAGAAGCTGAGAGAAGATAAAGCCTGCCCGAAGGAAGAGACGACGAAGAAATCCGGGAAAATGAAGAAGAACCGGGAACCCCTGAGCTGGAAAAAACTGGTTATCATTCTTGCGGCCTGTGTGGCAGGCGCAGCGGTTATCGGTACGGGCAGCGGCTTCGCCATTCACCATTATGTCATACAGAAGAATATAGAAAATGCGGTTGTGGAAGCTATGGTACACACGGATGCAGTGGAACTTGCGGAGTACAGCAAGACTCAGCATCGTAAGGATCATGTGAAGCAGAATGCCGGTAAGGATACAACGCAGGCCCTGGTGGATGCGGCTCGTTATATGATAGATGGCATTAAAAACAGACCGCCGGAAGTAGAGGTAACTGCGGAAAATGCTGAGAATTTTGCAACGATTGAAAGCTGTCTGATCAATACAGAGACCGGTAAGATAGATGTAACAATGAAATCAGATGCTTTGGCAATCAGCGATGACGGTTATTATTATCTGTTTGAAGAGAAAAGCTATGAAAACGGCATTACCGGGGAGGAATATATCATAGAGGATCAGAAAGATGTGGATTTGACTTTCTCGGTCAACTTGAATTATAACTCTGCCGCTTCCAGACTGTTTTCCAAATTCGTGGTAGCTGTCAAGAAAGACGGTAAATTTATGGCGATCAGCAAGCCACGATATATCACGAATCCGGAAGCAATTGCCAAATATAATCCTTCTTTTGGTAATACCACATCCAAGAAGGGGTTACTGGTAGATCCTGAGAAGCTTAGCGGCTTGGAACTGGATGATCTGGGTGTTAAGCATGCGGCATACAATATTCCGCTCAGCAGGATATTGGGGAATACAACCAATGCCTATTATCCGACAGTATATTATACGTATAATGGCAGGAATTATGCTTTTAACGGACAGGTTGTGGCAGAGTATGATTATATCTTTTCTACACTGACGAATAAAGGCATTACCACAACAGCTATTATTTTAAATGATATGAATCCGGGCTATATGGAGCTGATCCATCCGAAGGCGAGAAGTGGCGGCAGAGCCCCTTATTATGCTTTCAATGCCACTGATGAAGCAGGCACGGAGTATATTGCGGCAATCGGTTCTTTTCTGGCGAGCCGTTATTCCGGCAGCGGACACGGCAAAGTTATGAACTGGGTTATCGCTAATGAAATCAACGCCAGAAGTGAATGGAATTATATTGAATATATGGATGCGCAGAGCTACACTGCGGAATATGCCAAGGCATTTCGTATTTTCTACAATGCCATTTTAAGTATCAACGGTAATGCCAGGGTATATATTTCCCTGGATCAGCAGTGGGGCAAAAGCCTGTATTCCAGTAACGGATATGGCTCCAAGGAGATTCTGGACTGCTTTAACAGTTATATTACGGAGTACGGCAATATTGACTGGGGCGTTGCACAGCATCCGTATAATTATCCTTTGACAAGCGTAAAAGCATGGAGTACCAGTGGTAAAGCTGGTTCCTATGTACAGGAATCGGAGAATACGCCGGTACTTACCATCAAAAATATTCATGTACTGACCGATTATTTGCAGAAGGAAGAATATCTGACGGATGACGGAGAGGTAAGACCTGTTATTTTAAGCGAGATGGGATATACTTCTACGGCAGGACAGGATCTGCAGTCGGCAGCTTTTGTATATGCCTATAAGATTGTAGAAGCAAATCAGCATATAGACAGTATGCTGTTCTCACGCCAGACAGACGCAGCATCAGAGGTGGCTCAGGGACTGGCGCTTGGTATCAATACCCAGGGCGGAGGCCGTAAATCCATCTATACGGCATTTAAATATGTAGATACGGCAGAATCTGCCAAATATACGGATTTCGCGCTTGGTATAATAGGTATTTCAAGCTGGAGTGAGGTAATCAGACATTATTAGACAAAACGATCACAGAGGGACGTGATCAGAATAACTGACGTATCAGATATTGATAAATATCCTGGTTTTTCTTCTGCCAGTTGGCACAGATAGCAGAGGCGGTATCTTCATCGGGAACAGATAATGTGAGCTCGATGACGGTAACGCCTTTTTCTTTGGCCTGTAAATGGGCTTCATATTCCCCGGACATAGACTTATAGTAGTCTGCCAGAATAGACGCCTCGTTGCGCATTTCCAGTTCATGTTCGTTCAGAAAGACATCGATATCTTTTCTGATGGAATTGTTGATCCGACTCCTGAAAAAAGACAGTGTTTCCCGGCCCTCTGCCGTGATTTCCAGATAGGTACGGTTACGGCTGGTACTGGCAGTGATCAGTTCTGCATCGATCAGTTCTGCCGTAGCCTGCTGCAGTGTCAGGAAGTTGGTATATTCTTTCTCTAAGATAAAATCGCTTACCTGAGCCTTGGTCAAAGGAAAGGTAACGCGGTCTAACATATAGAGTATGATTAATTTATAAAGAGTTAATGGCTCCTGTGTCATAGAAGATGCCTTTCTGTAATAATTCTTAGTTTTTCTGTCTGTATAGCTATTTATCTGTTGCTATAGTTTATAGATATTGTTATTGCCTGGTCTGATGCCGGATTTCAAGTCATAACATGATAAAGTTGTCCCTGATAAGTGTTTCGATGTTTCATTTCCCGGTGCAGACTGTTAAGTACATCGCGCTTATTCAGACTCCATAAGGGAGCCAGCAGTAAATCTTTCGGACCATCTCCGGTTACCCGGTGCACTACGATATGAGGATCAAGCTGCTCCAGACAGTCAATGACCAGATCCAGATAAGCCTCTTTTGTAAGCGGGACATAATCACCCTGCATATATAAGGATGCCAGATCAGTCTCTTTTAATATGTGTAACAACTGCAATTTAATTCCCCAAATCCCAAGAGAATTTATATGAGAGATGGTTTCCAAAACGTGCTCACGGGTTTCAGAGGGCAGCCCCAGAATCACATGGGTGATAACAGGAATACCTGCCTGCCGCAATGTCATGACACATCTGTCATAAACCTCCAAACTATATCCACGCCTGATAAACCGGGCAGTTTCTTCATGAATCGTCTGCAAACCCAACTCAATCCAGACAAACTTGTCAGGAAATTCCGCCTTAAGATTGACCAGTAAAGTCACTACTTCTTCCGGTATACAGTCGGGTCTGGTAGCAATAGAAATACCTGCCACTGAGGGCTCTCGTAAAGCTGCCTCATAAATACTGCGCAGATACGGAAGAGGTCCGTAGGTATTGGTATAGGCCTGAAAGTAGGCAATATAGCGTTGACCGGTTGGCTTATCATGGAAAAGTGCCTTACCGGCGGCAAGCTGCCCGGTTACGGAAGAATAGTCAGAGGTTTTGATTGCAAAATCACCGCTGCCGCCCGCACTACAGAAGATACAGCCGCCGGTGCCGAGCGTGCCGTCCCGGTTGGGACAGCTCAGCCCGGCATTCAAAGCAATCTTATATAATTTTTCACCATAGGTATTTTTACAATAGGCATCTAATGAGTAATAAGGCTTGCTATGCCAATTATCTCCTGTCATACGAACGTCCTGTTTCTGCTCATTAATTAATATAGACCGAGTTGATATAATAATCCACGTTATCTTTTGATGTGGGATTTTACTGCTTCAGCAACCACTTCAGCAACCTTCGGATTGAAAGCTTCCGGCATAATGTTATCTTCGTTCAACTCGTCTTCCGGCACCAGTCCTGCGATTGCATGTGCCGCAGCCAATTTCATTTCCTCTGTAATCTGTACGGCACGTCCTTCCAGAGCACCTTTGAAGATACCGGGAAAAGCCACTACGTTATTAACCTGATTCGGGAAATCGGAGCGTCCTGTACCAACAACCCTTGCACCGGCAGCTTTGGCCACATCGGGCATGATCTCCGGTACCGGATTAGCCATGGCAAAGAGAATAGCATCTTTGTTCATGGAAGATACCATATCGGGTGTTACGATATTGGGAGCGGATACCCCTACGAAGATGTCTGCACCCTTCAGAGCATCTGCCAGAGAACCTTTTTCATTATTGGGATTGGTAACCTCGGTCATTTTCTGCTGCATCCAGTTAAGCCCCTGTGTTTCTTTGCCTACAATGCCGACCTTGTCACACATGATAACATTGGGGAATCCATAGGTTAATAGCAGCTTGGTAATGGCTACACCGGCGCTGCCTGCACCGTTTACCACTACCTTACAGTCTTGTTTCTTCTTATTTACTACCTTAAGAGCGTTGATGATACCGGCAAGTACTACGATGGCAGTGCCGTGCTGGTCATCATGGAAGACCGGAATATTCAGAAGCTCTTTTAATCTTTCTTCAATTTCAAAGCAGCGGGGAGCGCTGATATCCTCCAGGTTGATACCGCCAAAGCCCGGTGCTAAGTAAGTAACTGCCTTGATGATTTCTTCGGTATCCTGTGTGTCTAAGCAGATGGGAACCGCATTGACGCCGCCAAACTCTTTGAAAAGTACGGCTTTTCCTTCCATAACAGGCATTGCGGCGTAGGGACCGATATTGCCGAGACCAAGAACAGCGCTGCCATCTGATACGACGGCTACGGTGTTGGATTTCCAGGTATAAGTGTAGGCTGCTTCCGGATCATTGGCAATGACCTTGCAAGGTTCAGCCACCCCCGGAGTATAGGCCAGTGATAAGTCCTCTCTCGTTTTCACGGGTGTTTTGGAAACTGTTTCCAGCTTACCGTTCCACTTTTCGTGTAATGCTAATGCTTTTTCATTTGTTGTCATGGGGATACCTCATTTCTTTCTTAATTTATAACCTTGAATTCCATCATATATTATTTATCTTTTCTCTGCAACATCCACCGGCCGCCTTTTTTGTGAAAAAACTCTTTCTATTTTCGAAAAAGTATTGTATAATGTGAAAATACATAACGAATTATTTTCTAAGTCATATCAGGTACAAAACCCCTAGACGAAAGATTGAGAGAGAAGATATTGTTTTCATACATAGAATTGACAGGCAGGTGTATGGAGCGGTAGTAGTTTATATTAAATAGAAAACGGTAAATAAGAGGCAGAAAATAAGTAAAATATTAAAATACGGGAGGAATTTATGAGAGAAAAGTATGAATCACTGGCATTGGCTGACCTGAAAGCAATTGCGAAAGCGCGGGGCATCAAGGGCACTTCTGCCATGAAGAAGTCTGATATTGTGGAAGCAATGCTGGCAGAGGATGAGAAGGACAAGGCTGCCGGTAAGGAAGTGGCTGTCAAATCCGTGGCTCCGGCACAGGGCAGCGCAGGAACATCAAATAGTGCAGTGGCATCAAACAGTGGTGGCTCACAGCATGGTGCGGCTACACAGAATAATGGCGGCACCCAGCCGGTTCCGGCAAAGAAGATTGAGGCAGCTATGGCAGGCGAGGAAGATAAATATCCGGTAGAGCTGGACAGCGGAATTACAGCCAGTGGTATTCTGGAAGTAATGAGCGACGGCTTCGGTTTTATCCGTTGTGAGAATTATCTGCCGGGTGAAAATGATGTCTATGTGGCACCCAGCCAGATTCGTCGCTTCGGACTGAAAACCGGTGATATTCTGGAGGGAAATACGAGGATCAAGACACAGAACGAGAAGTTCAGTGCTTTATTATATGTAAAATCCATCAATGGCTACAGCCCGGAAGTGGCTATGCGCCGTCCGAACTTTGAGGATCTGACGCCGATTTTCCCGAATGAAAGATTAAAGCTTGAAACACCCGGTGCATCCGTTGCCATGCGTATCATGGATCTGATGAGTCCGGTTGGTAAGGGGCAGAGAGGTATGATCGTATCTCCGCCGAAAGCAGGTAAGACTACTTTATTAAAAGAGGTAGCGAAATCCATTACCAAGACGGCCCCGGATTCCCATCTGATCATTCTGCTGATCGATGTGCGGCCGGAGGAAGTAACAGATATCAAGGAAGCGATTGAAGGTCCCAATGTTGAGGTAATCTATTCTACCTTCGATGAATTGCCAGAGCATCATAAGAGAGTGTCCGAGATGGTCATTGAACGTGCGAAGCGTCTTGTAGAGCATGGAAGAGATGTGGTAATACTTCTTGACAGCATCACCCGTCTGACAAGAGCCTACAATCTTGTTGTTCCGCCCAGTGGACGTACCTTATCTGGTGGTCTGGACCCGGCATCCTTGCATATGCCGAAGCGCTTCTTCGGTGCAGCCAGAAATATGCGTGAGGGCGGCAGCTTAACGATCCTTGCTACGGCGCTTGTGGAGACAGGCAGTAAGATGGATGATGTGTTTTACGAGGAATTCAAAGGAACCGGTAACATGGAAATCGTATTGGACCGTAAGCTTTCCGAGAAAAGAGTGTTCCCGGCCATTGATATTCCAAAATCCAGTACCAGACGAGAAGACCTGCTGCTGAATCCGGAGGAACTGGAGGCAATCAATATCATCCGCAAGGCATTAAACGGACAGAAACCGGATGAGGCTGTGGAGAAGCTCCTGGATATGTTTGCCAGAACAAGAAATAACTTTGAATTTGTGAATATGGTTAAGAAAATGAAATTTATCTAAGCTTCTTATAAAAAAGGCTTGCATACCCTTACTTCCTATGCTACAATGTAAAAGCTGTCGGTTCAGGGCAGTATGGGATGAGAATAATGATATGGACGGTAACGTCCGCTTACTATTTACTTTTGAGTTTAGAAGAGGTGAAAGAGATGAGAGAAGGAATTCATCCTGAATATTATCAGGCAACAGTAACATGTAACTGCGGCAACACATTCGTGACAGGTTCTACCAAACCTGAGATCCACGTAGAAGTTTGCTCCAAATGTCATTCATTCTACACAGGTCAGCAGAAAGCTGCTCAGGCTCGTGGACGTATTGATAAGTTCAATAAGAAATACGGTGTGGAAAGCAAATAAGAGTGATGGAAAAAGGTTGAGGTTGATATCTCAACCTTTTCTTGCTAAAGGAATGAAGTTATAAATTGAGGATTCAGAATGGATAAGAAGAAAGATATGAAATACTCCGGTATCGGCGGTCAGGCTGTTCTGGAAGGCATCATGATGAAGAATAAGGATCAGTATGCCGTGGCTGTCAGAAAACCGGACGGTGAGATCGAAGTAGAAGTAGAACATTATGTAGGGATCATGCATGGCAGCAAGCTGATGGATATTCCTTTTATCAGAGGTATCTTCCAATTCGTGGATTCCCTGATACTGGGGATGAGGAGTCTGAATTTCTCCGCGTCTTTCTATGAAGATGAGGAAGCGAAGGAAACAGCAGCAGACAGAGTTTTTAATAAGCTGTTCAAGGATAAGGCGGAAAAGGTGTTCAGCGGTATCGTTATGCTGCTGTCTTTGGCGCTGGCAATCGGCATTTTTATGGTACTGCCGTATTTTGTGACATCACTGTTCGAGGATTATATCAGAAGTGCTTCTTTTATGGCAATCATGGAAGGGGTGCTGCGTATTGTGATTTTTGTAGGATATGTGCTTTGTATTTCCCTGATGAAGGATATCCGACGTGTCTATATGTATCACGGGGCAGAGCATAAATGTATTAACTGTATTGAAAAGGGACGCCCGCTGACTGTCAAGAATGTGATGCGAAGCTCCAAGCAGCATAAAAGATGCGGTACCAGCTTCCTGCTTTTCGTTATGTTAGTCAGCGTAATACTGTTTTTCTTTATCAGGGTGGAGAATCCTGTTTATCGTGTGCTGATCCGTATTGCATTGATTCCGGTGATCGCGGGGATTTCCTATGAGATCATCCGTTTGGCAGGCAGAAGTAACAATATTCTGGTAAGGATCATCTCTGCTCCGGGCATGTGGCTTCAGAGACTGACCACCAGAGAGCCGGATGAAAGTATGGTAGAGGTTGCCATCGCTGCTGTGGAGGCAGTATTTGACTGGAAAGCATATTTATATGAGGCTTTTGGATATGAGGTAGATGATTCCTGGCTGGTGGATGAACCAAACGGGGAATCAGAGGACGAGGACTGATCCGGAAGAATAAGTCAAATCTGTGCTATGAGATGATTTGTGTCTGGCGATATGTGCATAGCATATGAATAAGTTTGCAGACTGAGAAATGGACATGGTTATTAATATGAGATATCAGGATGCCTGTCAGTGGGGAGCAGAACAACTGCGGAAACAGAATATCGGGGAAGATAAGCTGGATGCCAGACTGCTCTTGGAATATGTCTGCGGAACAGACAGAAATACGCTGCTTGTCCATGGTGACAGAGAAGTGTCCGAGAGTGAGCAGGCGAGGTATCAGCTTCTTATAGAAAAAAGAGCACAGCATGTTCCCTTACAGCATCTGACCGGAGAACAGGAATTTATGGGATTGACTTTCAAAGTCAATGAACATGTACTGGTGCCCAGACAGGATACGGAAATTCTGGTGGAGGAAGTGATGAAGAACCTCCACGATGGAATGCGGATTCTGGATATGTGTACCGGATCAGGCTGTATACTTCTCAGTCTGCTGCAATATTCCAATGACTGCATCGGCGTAGGTGTAGACCTGTCGGCGGAAGCTCTGGCGGTAGCAGAAGAAAATTATGCCCGACTGAAAGCAGAAAAACCGGGGATGGATGCGACATTCGTACAGAGTGATCTTTTTGAGGCTCTGGAGGCTGCCTTGCAGGAACAACCGAGCGAAAAGCAGGGTAAAAAGTTCGATATTATCGTGTCAAACCCACCTTATATCAGAACAGATGTGATTGATACGCTGATGCCGGAAGTGCGTGAGCATGAGCCTTTGATGGCGTTAGACGGTACGGCAGACGGACTGCATTTCTACCGGGAGATTACCAGGAAAGCCAAAGATTATATGAACCGCGGTGGGATGCTCTATTATGAGATCGGATACGATCAGGCAGCAGAAGTAACCGCTATTATGCAGGCAGAAGGTTTTCAGGAGATTGAAGTGGTGAAGGATTTCGCGGGCTTAGACCGCGTGGTATATGGGATATATTAAGAAGGATAGTAAAATTATCTGGCGTTTTAATACGCAACTTGTGCCCTCGGCTTAAAGTTTGCAAGCTGAGAGAAAGGAATGGTTATAATTATGTTCGACAAATTAGATGACCTGCTTAGAAAATTTGAGGAGATCATGAATGAATTAAGTGAGCCTACCGTGGCGGATAATCAGGAGCGTTTCCGGGCACTGATGAAGGAACAGAGTGATCTGACTCCTATCGTCAATGCCTATAAAGAATATAAAAAGTGCAATCAGGATATTGAAGACTCTCTGGCAATGCTGGATGAGGAATCCGACCCGGATATGAAGGAAATGCTGAAGGAAGAGCTTTCTACTGCTAAGAAGCGTGTGGAGGAGCTGGAGCATGAGCTTAAGATCCTGCTGCTTCCCAAAGACCCTAATGATGATAAGAACGTCATCGTAGAAATCCGTGCCGGTGCGGGTGGTGATGAGGCAGCACTTTTTGCGGCAGAGATTTATCGTATGTATGTCCATTACGCAGAAAGCCGCCGTTGGAAAGTAGAGACCATGGAAGTGGAAGAAATCGGTATCGGTGGTATGAAGAGCGTGACCTTCATGGTAACAGGCCAGGGGGCATACTCCGTACTGAAATACGAGAGCGGTGTTCATCGTGTACAGCGTGTGCCGGAAACAGAGTCGGGTGGACGTATCCACACCTCTACCATCAGTGTGGC
>JALETS010000032.1 GCA_022781395.1 Lachnospiraceae bacterium
ATTCGTAGATGAGATGGAGTTTGACAGACTGGGAGTGTTTACTTATTCACAAGAGGAAGATACCCCGGCTGCGGATATGCCGGATCAGATACCGGAAGAGGTAAAGTCAGCTCGGCAGGCGGAACTGATTGAACTGCAGCAGGAGATTGCTTTTGAAGCTGCAGAGAAGATGAAAGGCAGGACTGTTACAGCCATGATCGAAGGCAAGGTTGCTGATGAGAATGCGTATGTGGCAAGAACCTATAAGGATGCACCTAATGTGGATGGATTCCTGTTCATTAATACCGGAAGAGACCTGATGACCGGTGATTTTGTGAGAGCAAAGATAACCGGATCTTATGAATATGATTTGATTGGAGAATTGGAAGATGAATCTACCTAATAAACTGACATTGTTTCGTGTGATACTGATTCCGTTTTTTGTGTTGTTTATGCTTGTGGATATCACAGCATATGATAAATGGATCGCGTTGGCAATATTCATTATTGCCAGTCTGACGGATCTGTTGGATGGCAAGATTGCCAGAAAGTATAATCTGGTAACGAATTTCGGTAAGTTTATGGATCCGTTAGCGGATAAGCTGCTTGTCTGTTCAGCTCTTATCTGTTTAGTGGCACTTACTAAGATTCCGGCATGGATCGTTATCATTATCATTGCCAGAGAATTTATTATCAGTGGCTTTCGTCTGATTGCCTCAGATAACGGTGTTGTGATTGCAGCCAGTTATTGGGGTAAGTTTAAGACCACATTTCAGATGGTTATGATCTGTCTGATGATTGCGGATATAGAGGCGATTAGTCTTATTACAACGGTTGTGATGTGGATTGCGCTTATACTCACGATAGTATCCTTAGTAGATTATCTGATCAAAAATAAAGATGTTATGAAAGATACAAAATAGACTGAAAGAGTAATGCAGAATGGATGGTTCATATGGTTGTTGAATTGATTTCAGTTGGAACAGAAATACTACTAGGCAACATTGTAAATACAAATGCTGCATATTTATCGGAAAAGTGCGCGGCCCTTGGTCTTTCCTGTTACTATCAGGATGTGGTAGGAGACAATGAAGAAAGACTTGCGGAAACAATCCGTCTGGCTTTGTCAAGGGCTGATATTATACTGTTATCCGGAGGACTTGGACCAACAGAGGATGATTTGACCAAAGAAGTGGCAGCCCGGGTAATGGGCAGGAATTTGTATCTTCATGAAGAAAGTAAGACCGCGATACAGAATTATTTTGAAAAGCGCGGATTGGAGATTACGGACAATAACTGGAAACAGGCAATGGTTCCGGAGGGATGTATTGTACTGGATAATCCAAACGGTACAGCTCCGGGCATTATCATGGCAGAAAACGGCAAGCATGTTGTACTGATGCCGGGACCGCCAGGGGAAATGATTCCCATGTTTGAAACTTCTGTTATGTCATATTTAAGCAAGCTGCAGTCTTGCGTAATCTATTCGAAGACTGTGAAGGTATGTGGTGTAGGTGAGAGTAAAGCCGAGACTATGATAAAGGATATGATCGACGAACAGACCAATCCGACAATAGCGACTTATGCCAAGACCGGAGAAGTTCATTTGCGTGTAACAGCCAGGGCAGAAGATGAAAAGGCAGCAAAAAAGTTAGTTAAGCCTGTGGTGAAGGAATTAAAGACTCGTTTTGGTGATTCCATTTATACGACGGAAGAGGACATCACTTTAGAGAAGGCAATCGTCGATCTCTTAAAAGAATACAAATTGACAGCAAGTACTGTAGAATCCTGTACAGGTGGTATGCTGGCAGCCAGACTGATCAATGTACCGGGCGTTTCAGATGTTTTTCAGGCGGGCTTTGTTACTTACTCTAATAAGTCAAAGCGGAAAACACTGGGTATTAAGAAAGGTACTTTACTTAAGTATGGTGCTGTTAGTGAAGAAACGGCAAAGGCTATGGTTAAGGGAGCAGCATTTCTGACCAAGACGGATGTGTGCGTGGCGACGACAGGTATTGCGGGACCGGACGGAGGAACAGAGAAGAAGCCGGTAGGACTCGTATATATCGCCTGCAGCGTCTGCGGACATATTACCGTAAAGGAATGCCACTTCAGCGGAAACCGTGCCAAAATCCGTGAGAATTCGGTTTCTGCAGCGCTGGAGCTGATGAGAAAATGTATTTTGCAAAGTGACGCTATTTCTGAAAGATAGTAAACAGAATTTTACAAGTATGAAATGGTTGGGGATTGCATAGAGATAACTGAAACAGGGTAAAAGGAGAGGAACAAATGAGCGATATGAACCAGTGGGACAACGATAATAATGAGAATAACCAAATGAACACGACTACAGATCCATATACTTCTGAAAGCAATGCAGACATTTACGCAACACCTGATGTATCCGGAAGAGAAAGCGCGGAGGAAAGTATGTCTGTTGATTCGCCGGTTCAGGAATCTGTGGAGAATACAGGTACGGTAGATACCAAGGGCTTATTCTCAGGCAGTCAGACCAATACTGATCCATATGGAAGCCAGACTAATACTGATTTATATGGTTCTCAGCCTAATAATAACCCATATGGTAACCAGCAGAATAACAATCCGTACGACAATCAGCCTAATAATATTCCGTACGGTAACCAGCCAAATAACAATCCGTACGGTAATCAACCGAATAGCAATCCATATGGCAATCAGCCGAATTATAATCCGTATGGCAGTCAGCCGAATTATAATCCGTATGGTAACCAGCAGAATAACAATCCGTACGGCAGTCAGCCAAATAATAATCCATATGGCAGTCAACAGAATAATTATTCATATGGCAGCCAGCCGGTACAGAATGGCACTACATATTACTCGGGACAGAATAATGGAGGGAATTATAATAATCAGTACAGTCCTTATGCTGCGCCCCAGAAGAAATCCAATACGGGTCTTATTATTGCCATAGTAGTTATTATCATTATACTGTTCCTGGTTGCAGTTTTTGCGTTGGCATATAAAACAATTGATCTTTTATCCGAGCAGAAACATGATGTGGGATATAATCAGGATGATTATAATTTTGATGAAGATTATGATTACGATGATTCAGACGATTCATTTGGTGATGACGACTATAATTATGATGATTCGTATTACGATGATTATAACTATGATGACGATGAGTATTATACGTTACATGATGATATCAAGAGTAATCTTTCCTATTCTGTAGATTTTGATTATTACGAGTATGATACGGATTATGAGAATGTTTCCATTATGGTCTCTTACCCTGTCATTAAAGGTAAGAATGTGCCCAATCTGGATAAACTGAATGAGGTTATCCAAGATGAAACGACGTTCTTTACAGATTATTTTGAAGAAGAATACGAGCAATATATACAAGATAATGAGGATAGTTATTTTGATGCTTATGTGTCCGGTTATGTTACATATATGGATGAGGAGAAGCTCAGCATTGTGTTCTCAGAATCAGTATATTCAGATTATTATGATCATGTATATCTGTATTGTATCAACATTGATATGGAGAATGGGGTAGTTCTCGATAATGAAGATATGTTATCAATTGATGATGATTTTTCTGTGGATTTCAGAACCAGAAGTGATGAACAGAATGGTGAAATTTATTATCTGACATCAATGACAGACCAGCAGATTACAGAGTATTTTAATTCTCCGGATATAATTGTATTCTATACACCTCAGGGAATGGAGATTGGTTTTAACTATGAAGAGGGATGGGTAACCGTTACCTATGATGAATATGAGCAGTACCTGAAAGTCTTTTAAGGATTAACGGTATCGTTATTTAAATGATAAAGGCATGAATGTCAGCCATGATGTTCATGTCTTTTATCATATTTTTGATAAATATCCCATAAATATCCGAAGGAGGATATTGCACATAACGGTATTATTTGATAAACTTATTTTATCTGAGAAATGGAATCTGCTATACATATCCGGCATCTCGCCATGATTTCCATTATTTCGATTTATATTAAGGAAGGAGGGTAGAGTGACATTTATTGGACATATATAATGATAAAATAAAAACAATAAAACAATATTGACAAAACCGAACATTTGTTTTAATCTATTAACAGAACGAATGTTCTATTAGAAAAGGAGAACAGAACATGGAAAGAGACGAAAAATTAAAAGCATTGGATGCGGCTTTAGGACAGATAGAGAGGCAGTTTGGTAAGGGAGCTGTCATGAAATTGGGAGATCCTTCCGTACAAATGAATGTTGAGTCCATTCCAACAGGTTCAGTGAGCCTGGATATCGCATTAGGATTGGGGGGTATTCCTAAAGGAAGGATTATAGAGATTTACGGACCGGAATCCAGTGGTAAAACGACTGTTACATTACATATGATTGCAGAGGTTCAGAAGAGAGGCGGCATTGCCGGATTTATTGATGCGGAACATGCCCTTGATCCTGTTTATGCCAAGAATATAGGAGTGGATATTGATAATTTGTATATTTCCCAGCCGGATTGCGGAGAACAGGCTTTAGAAATAACTGAGACTATGGTTCGTTCCGGCGCGATAGATATTATTGTAGTAGATTCTGTTGCGGCACTGGTTCCCAAAGCAGAAATTGATGGCGATATGGGGGATTCTCATGTGGGATTGCAGGCAAGACTGATGTCCCAGGCGCTTCGTAAGCTAACCGCGGTTATCAGTAAGTCCAATTGTACGGTTGTCTTTATTAATCAGCTTCGTGAAAAAGTAGGAGTTATGTTTGGTAATCCTGAGACTACCACGGGTGGCCGTGCATTGAAATTCTATTCTTCTGTACGTCTTGATGTCAGAAGGATCGAATCTTTGAAACAGGGCGGTGAAGTAATCGGTAACAGAACAAGAGTAAAGGTAGTTAAGAATAAGATTGCACCGCCGTTTAAGGAAGCAGAGTTTGATATTATGTTTGGTGAAGGAATTTCTACGGTAGGAGATATTTTGGATCTTGCAGCAGACAATAATATTATCAACAAAAGCGGTGCATGGTATGCCTATGAAGGCAATAAGATAGGACAGGGAAGAGAGAATGCAAAGCAGTATTTGAAAGATAATCCTGCAGTGTGTGCAGAAGTGGAAAGAAAAGTCAGGGAACTTTTTAATCTGGAAGTAGATGAACCGGAGACAGCAACGCAGAATCAGAAGTCTAAGGAAAAATAGAGGCAAGACAAGTAATGACGTTACGGGCTATTACTGAAATGGAGAATGACTATGGTTATAACGCAAATAGTCGGAATATCTAAATCACGTTATAGGATTTATTTAGACGGTCAGTTTGCCTTTATTCTATATAAAGGCGAACTGCGTCAGTTTCACATCGAGGAAGATCAGGAACTTTCATCGGAAAGCTACCAGCATATCATGAAGCAGATTCTTCCTAAGAGGGCAAAACTACGGAGTATGAATCTGCTTCAATCCAAAGATTATACGCGTAAACAATTAGAAGACAAGCTTAGGCAGGGGGAATATCCGGAGGTATGTATTGAGGAAGCATTGGCTTATGTAGAATCCTACGGATATATTGACGATCAGCGCTATGCGAGAGATTATATTGAATATCATATGCAGAACAGGAGCAGGAATCGTATTGAAACAGATCTTATGAAAAAAGGAATCAGCAAAGAGATTGTTCATAAATCATTTCAGGAATTGGAAGAAATCGGAGTGAAACAGGATGAGATGCACTTGGCCGCGGAACTTCTGAAAAAGAAAAAATATAATGCAGATACTGCTACAAGACAGGAACAGCAGAAGATGTACGGATTTCTTTATCGAAAAGGATTTCGCCCGGATATAATCTACAGAGCACTTTCGCTTGACATAACATCATTTTCAGTATAAAATTTAAGTGTTGTAATTTTGCTAATTATAGAATGTAGGTATTTATGAATGACGACATTCTACAATAGATTATGTACAATGAAAATTAAATAAGGAGGTGCTCCTGTAATGTGGCAAGTTGTGGTAGCAGTAGTCATCACACTGGTAATTGCCATTCCGGTATCTGCATTAGTTGCAGTCAGCTATCGAAAGAAAGTTGTGGAAGCTAAATTAGGTAACGCGGATGAGAAAGCCAGAGAAATTATTGACGAAGCTCTGAAAACTGCTGAAGCGAAAAAGCGCGAATCATTGCTTGAAGTGAAAGAAGAGTCCATTCGTACGAAGAATGAACTTGACAAAGAGATCAAGGAACGTCGTGCAGAGGCGCAGCGATATGAACGTCGTGTTCAGCAAAAGGAAGAGAACATCGATAAGAAAGCGGATGCTATTGAGAAGAAAGAAGCAGGTTTGGCACAAAGAGAAGAAGCTTTGGCTAAACAGCGTGAAGAAATTTCAAAGCTGAACGAGCAAAGATTACAGGAACTAGAACGAATCTCAGGTTTAACCTCCGAACAAGCAAAAGATTATTTGTTGAAAATTGTTGAAGATGAAGTGAAACATGAAACTGCTGTCATGATTAAAGAAATGGAGAGCAGGGCAAAGGAAGAAGCAGATAAGAAAGCGAAGGAATATGTTGTAACAGCCATTCAGAAATGTGCTGCGGATCATGTTTCCGAGACAACGATATCTGTTGTACAGCTTCCCAATGATGAGATGAAAGGAAGAATCATTGGTAGAGAGGGACGTAATATCAGAACTCTTGAGACAATGACAGGTGTTGATCTGATTATTGATGACACACCTGAAGCAGTTATTTTATCCGGATTTGATCCTATTCGTAGGGAAGTTGCTAGGATTGCACTTGAAAAATTGATTGTGGACGGACGTATTCATCCGGCCAGAATTGAGGAAATGGTAGAAAAAGCGCAGAAAGAAGTAGAAGTAATGATCAAAGAGGAAGGTGAGGCTGCCACACTTGAAGTAGGTGTGCATGGCATTCATCCTGAACTCGTAAGATTACTTGGTAAGATGAAATTTAGAACCAGTTATGGTCAGAACGCATTAAAGCATTCTATTGAGGTTGCTCAGTTGTCCGGTCTGCTTGCGGCAGAGATGGGCTTAGATGTCAGAATGGCGAAACGTGCAGGCTTATTACATGATATTGGTAAGGCCGTTGACCATGAAATGGAAGGTTCTCATATACAGCTGGGAGTTGAACTTTGTAGGAAATACAAAGAGGGTCCGGTTGTTATCAATGCGGTTGAGTCTCACCATGGTGATGTAGAGCCTCAGAGTCTGATCGCATGTCTGGTACAGGCTGCTGATACCATTTCTGCGGCAAGACCCGGTGCGAGAAGAGAAACATTAGAAACATATACAACAAGACTGAAACAATTAGAAGACATTTCAAACAATTTTAAAGGTGTTGATAAATCTTTTGCTATTCAAGCAGGTAGAGAGATTCGTGTTATGGTAGTTCCAGAACAGATTAGCGATTCTGACATGGTATTACTTGCCAGAGATATTTCTAAGCAGATTGAAGCTGAATTGGAATATCCCGGACAGAT
This sequence comes from Lachnospiraceae bacterium, assembly GCA_022781395.1. GTDB lineage: Bacteria > Bacillota > Clostridia > Lachnospirales > Lachnospiraceae > UBA3282. The sequence continues at coordinate 7,466 of JALETS010000032.1, forward strand.
TAAGGTTAATGTAATCCGTGAGAGCCGTGTCATCGACTATGCTAAATAGTATTGAAAGCTCTGTAGAGAAATCTGCAGAGCTTTTTTATGTAGATTTACCATAAATGGACAGGATTTTATGTGAAAAATATCTTATCTTCATACTTGTGAAATGATAAGATATGTAGTAGAATAATTAGCAGTGTATGATTGTATACAATTATTCAATCGTCCGGAATATATATTGCGCGTAAAGCGCGAAGTACATTCTTAAGGTGGAGGAGATTATTATGAAACCCTATAAAGAGATGAGTAAAGAAGAACTTGTATCGTTAAAAGCAGAACTGGAGAAGGCTTTTGAAGATGCAAAAGGTAAAGGGCTTAAGCTTGATATGTCCAGAGGAAAACCGACTCCGGCACAGCTCGATATGGCGATGGATATTATGGATGTATTAAATTCTGACTCAGATATGAAAACAGAGGCCGGCATAGACTGTAGAAATTATGGCCTAATGGATGGAATTCCTGAAGCGAAACAGCTGATGGGAGAAATGATGGGTGTTCCGGCGGATAATGTACTTGTATATGGAAATGCCAGCCTGAGTATTATGTATGATGCAGTATCGCGTTCCATGACCCATGGGGTTATGGGCAGTACACCATGGTGTAAGCTTGATAAAGTCAAATTCTTATGTCCGGTACCGGGATATGACAGGCATTTTAAAATAACAGAGCATTTTGGAATTGAAATGATTAATATCCCCATGACGCCAACCGGCCCTGATATGGATCTGGTAGAGAAATATGTACAGGAAGATGCGGCGGTTAAAGGAATCTGGTGTGTTCCGAAATATTCTAATCCACAGGGCATTTCTTATTCAGATGAAACAGTAAGAAGATTTGCAAATCTCAAACCTGCAGCTGAAGACTTTAGAATTTACTGGGATAATGCATATGTCATTCATCATCTCTATGACGATAAACAGGACGAAATTCTGGAAATCCTCAGTGAATGTGAGAAGGCAGGCAACCCGGATATGGTATTTGAATTCTGTTCTACCTCCAAGGTTAGCTTTGCGGGAGGCGGAATTGCGGCTATGGCAGCTTCCAAAGCCAATCTTGAGTTCATTAAGCAGTCCATGACAGTTCAGACAATCAGCTATGACAAGATAAATCAGCTTCGTCATGTGAGATATTTTAAGAATCTGGATGGTATGTTAGCCCATATGAAAAAGCACGCCGCTATAATGCGTCCGAAATTCGAGGCGGTTTTGGAGGTGCTTGATAAAGAATTGACAGGTCTGGGAATCGGTGAGTGGACCAGGCCGTTAGGCGGTTATTTTATCTCTTTTGATGCAATGGAAGGCTGTGCAAAGGCAATCGTTGCAAAATGCAAGGAGGCTGGTGTTGTTCTAACGGGTGCCGGAGCGACTTTCCCATACGGCAAAGATCCCAAAGACAGTAACATCCGTATTGCACCGTCGTTCCCGACTCCGGAGGAGATGGCTGCGGCAACAGATTTATTTGTGTTATGCGTGAAGCTGGTCAGTGTAGAGAAATTGCTGGCAGCATAATAAATATGTATTGTGTCAGATATGGTTTCCGTTATAGAATATATAGCGGAAACCATGTTTTTATGGAAAGAGTAAAAAAGCAGAAAGGATAGAATGAACATGGAACAGTATGAACGTATAGGGAGAGAGCTGATACACAAGGGGACCATCATAGATTATTATCAGGACACCATTAAAATTCCGAATGGTAATATAGCAAAGTGGGACTTTATAAAGCATAAGGGAGCTGCAGCAGTTGTTGCAGTAAAGGAAGACGGCAGACTGTTGATGGTAAAGCAATACCGTAATGCCTTAGATCGGGAGACGCTGGAGATTCCGGCGGGCGGACTGGATGGTGCCGATGAACCGACCGACATAGCAGCAGCAAGAGAGCTGGAGGAGGAAACCGGTTATAAAGCAGGAAAACTGGAGCTTCTCATTTCACTTCGTACCACGGTGGCATTTTGTAATGAAAAAATTGATGTTTATGTAGCCACAGATTTGAAGCCGGCGAAACAACATCTGGATGAAGATGAATTTCTGGATGTGATGAGCTATGATATTGATGATCTGATTCAGATGATTTATGACTGCAAGATTCAGGATGGTAAGACAGTAGCTTCTTTGCTGGCATATAAAAACAAATACTGTAAGTAAATGGTCTGATGAGTTTGGGTACAGCATATAATAGTGCAGACAAGATGAGGAAAGAAGGGAATGCTTTGCGCCAGTCTTTTGCCAGAAACTGCTATTATATGCTGTATTTATTTATGATTGGGCTGTTTGTCGGAATCCTGATTGTTAATATAGGACATGATACATGGATAGAAGACAGTGGACTGATGGGAACTGATATGCTGAAGAAGCTGGGTCATGCCACGTTGGACTGTGGAAGATTGTTTGGCTATATTTTAAAGCATAGATTGTTTACGCTTTGTCTTCTGGGACTGTTGGCAACCACGATGTTTGGGATATCAGCCATATGTGTTTACATATGTTATCTGGGGCTAACGGCAGGGTGCCTTTTGTCCGTGTCAGTGATTCGATATGGGATTCGTGGATTGATCCTGATGATGGCAGGAATCTTTCCCCAGGGTATTTTATTGGTTCCCGGATATGTGGCATTATTTATATGGGCTGCAGGTGTGAATCGGGTGCTTTATTCCAGAGAAACCTATGTGGATAGTCTGGAACGGTACAGCAGGCAATTTTATTTAAAAAAGGGGATGCAGATGCTTGGAATTGTGACAGTTGTCATAATAGGATGCCTGCTGGAGAGTTATGTTAATCCCCAAGTATTACATTTGGCACTTAAAATTTTTTGAAAAAATTTTTTAGCCTTATTTTACCAAGATATAGTAGACATAAAATAGCGGGTCGGCGATATGTTGTGCTTTCCATAGAAAACTGCTGAAATGCCCATAAAATCGGGAAAAATTCTATTTGCTTTTCTTCAAAATTCTGATTATAATGATAGGCAGACGATCATTTGATTTACATAAAAGAAATGTGCAGGGAAGGGTTTCCGGTTACATGGAGAAAGAAATTAATGCATTTATCACATATTTACATAATGTAAAGAATACTTCCAATAATACGGAACTGTCTTATAAGAGAGATTTGGAGAAAGTAAAACAGTTCATGGCCTCTCGCGGTATTGTTGAGGCTAAGGATGTGTCTGCAAAGGATCTGAGTGATTATGTGAAATATCTGGAGGATAATCGGTTTGCAGCGGCAACTGTGTCCAGAAATATTGCTTCTTTGAAGGCATTTTATCATTTTATGGTAGAGGAAGGGCTTGTAGCGGAGGATATTTCTGAGAAGCTTAAGGCACCCAAGATTGAGAAGAAACTTCCATCGATCATGTCTCCTGATGAAGTGGTGCGACTTTTGGAACAGCCATCCGGAGACAGTCCTAAGGAAATCCGTGATAAGGCCATGCTGGAGCTTTTATATGCTACCGGTATCCGGGTAACGGAGTTAATTACCTTGAAAGTTTCTGATGTGAATATGCAGATGAATTTTATCCTATGTAAAGATCGTAACAAAGAAAGAATCATTCCCTTTGGAGCGGCAGCCAAGAATGCATTGACAAGATATCTGGATGGAACCAGAGAAGCTATGCTGGAGAATAAATCATCGGATGTTCTGTTTGCGAATTGCTCAGGACAACCTATGAGCCGTCAGGGATTTTGGAAATTGATCAAATATTATGCAAAGAGAGCAGATATCAAGGCAGATATTACGCCTCATACATTAAGACACTCTTTTGCGGCGCATCTGGTAGAAAATGGTGCGGATCTGAGAAGTGTGCAGGAGATGTTGGGACATTCCGATATTTCCACTACACAGATTTATGCGAATATGAATCATAATCATATTCGCGAAGTATATGCGAAAGCGCATCCGAGAGGATAGGTTGAAAGCAACCTATCCTTTATTCGTATTCCGCAATATCATATATCAGATGTTCAGAGGCTTCCCAACCAAGACAAGGGTCTGTAATGGATTTACCGTAGATTCCTTCGCCAATTTTCTGGCAGCCTTCTTCAATATAACTTTCTATCATGACACCCTTGACCAGACTATGAATATTGTTATTCAGCTTGCGGCTGTGCATAACCTCTTTGACAATACGAATCTGCTGCTCAAACTGCTTGTTGGAATTATTGTGATTGGCATCAATGATACATGCAGGATTCTGTAAATCATGGTCCTGATACAGATCATATAATGTAGAGAGATCTTCATAATGGTAGTTTGGCAGACTGCGACCGTGTTTATTGACGGAACCACGGAGTACTGCATGGGCCAGTGGATTACCGTTTGTTTCCACTTCAAAGCCTCTGTAGATAAAAGAGTGCTTGTGTTGTGCTGCATAAATAGAATTAAGCATAACAGAAAGAGTACCACTGGTAGGATTCTTCATGCCGGCGGCTACATCAAAGCCACTGACAGTCATACGATGCTGCTGATCCTCTACAGAGCGGGCACCGATGGCTACATAGGATAAAATATCTTCAACATAACCCCAGTTGTCCGGATAAAGCATCTCGTCAGCAGCGGTCAGTTCGGATTCTTCTATGGCATGGATATGCATTTTGCGCATCGCGATCAGACCGGCTGTAAAGTCAGGCTTTTTCTCAGGATCGGGCTGGCTGACGATTCCTTTATAGCCCTCGCCTGTGGTACGTGGTTTGTTCGTATAAATTCTGGGAATCAGGATCAGTTTATCCTTTACCTTTTCATTGACTTTGGCGAGGCGGCTTACATAATCGCATACAGCGTCCTCGTTATCGGCAGAACAAGGTCCTATAATTACCAGAAATTTGTTACTCTTACCGGTAATTACATCTTTAATCTCGGCATCACGCTGCTTCTTGATCTCGGCAAGCCGTGCCGGTACAGGGAACTGTTTCCGTATTTCGTCCGGTGTTGGAAGTTTAGTTACATAGTGGAAAGACATTTCTATTACTCCTCTTAGTGTATATTCATATTTTGCCGGAACAATCTATAACATGATGTATTTGTTGTGGCAAAAACACCTTTATTATAGTATATTGGATAGAGAATCGCAAGTCTTGCGGGATATGTGGAGCGCTGCAATGGTGCATAGCAGAGTCTGTAATAGCTGACTTGCTAACATCCCCCATAGATACCCTTTGATTCCATAGACAGGAATGGCAAAGAAGACAAACAGTAAGCGGAACAGCAAGCTTGCCACACTGAAACAGAAGGTCAGCGTTGTTCTTCCGAGACCGTTTAAGATACTGCCCAGGGTACTTGCTATGTATAGAAAAGGACAGATAAAGCTGAGAGTGAGAATAAAGCTTCCGGCCAGTTCTGAATGAAACAGAAGGCGTCCGGCGGTTCTTCCTATGAGTAAGAAAACGGTGGTGCATCCGAAACCGAGGAGAAGACAGTAGCGGATGGAGGTTATAATGGCACGTCTGACTGCACGATGATTTCCATTTGCATCTGCCTCTGATACGATCGGAAGCAGAAGTACGGAAATAGAGTTGGTAAGGGCAGAGGGAAACAGAATGAGCGGAAGACTCATTCCGGTCAGCACACCATATACGCCCAGTGCATCTGCATTATTCAAGCCGTATGCCATCAGGCGGTTAGGAATATAGACTGCTTCTACACTTTGCAACAGGTTGATGATCAGGCGGTTTGCAGATAAGGGAGCAGCTAACTGCATTAATTGTCCCATAATATGACGATACTGACTGAGAAGATAATCTTTGCGGGTAGTTGTATCTGTACCGGAAGAACAGGACAAAAGACGCTGACTGGGAAATACTTTATGCGCGCGTGCTAAGATGGCGATGGTAGAAACAATCATGGAGGCGCTCTCACCGATCACCAGACCTACCACGGCAAAGCTGATAGTAGGTTCCATGTTCTGCTTCCGGCAGATGTCATAGATCAGATAGACAGAACCCACCCTGCAGATCTGTTCTGCCAGTTGGGAAATTGCAGGAATGGCAGTTTTGCGGATGCCATAGAAATAACCGTTGATACAGGAATGCACAGCTGCCATGGGAATCGATAGAGCGATGATGCGTAGAAGCGGAGCGGTGCGTTTTTCCATCAGAAACGTGACTGCGATTTGTTCTGACCACAGATAGATAGAGGATGCACAGAGGACAGAAAGAAGCATGGAAAGCAGAAATCCGGTCCATAGAGTACGGAAGGAGCGGCTATAGTCATGCGTACTTGTTTCACTGGCAACATATTTGGAGATAGCGGTCTGAATACCTGATACTGTCAAGGCGAAGGAAAGTGCAAGCACAGGTGAGATCAGCTGATAGATGCCCATACCTTCTGCTCCAAATACATTGGATAGAAAAATACGGTAGAAGAAGCCGATCAGACGGCTTAAAAGCCCGGTCAGAGTCAGAATTACGGTTCCGCTGATAAGTGGATTTTTCCATTTCATAGATGCATCATTCCTCCATTTAATATGGTTACAGTGTATGCGGCGGCAGCTGTGTCAAGAACTTATGAGAGGAAAATAGATAGAATAAAGGAGCAGGCAATGGCAAAGAAAGTAGTAGTGGGGATGTCAGGTGGAGTGGATTCTTCAGTGGCAGCCTATCTGTTAAAAGAACAGGGATATGATGTGATCGGTGTCACCATGCAGATCTGGCAGGATGAAGAGAGAGAACAGCAGGAAGAAAACGGCGGCTGCTGCGGCTTAAGCGCTGTGGACGATGCAAGACGGGTGGCGCAACGGCTGGATATTCCCTATTATGTGATGAATTTTAAAGAGGAATTCAAATGTAAAGTCATGGATTATTTTGTGGAGGAATATCTTGTCGGCAGAACCCCAAATCCCTGCATTGCATGTAACCGTTATGTGAAGTGGGAATCCATGCTGAAGCGCAGTATGGATATCGGGGCAGATTATATTGCCACCGGACATTATGCAAGAATAGCGAAGCTGTCTAACGGAAGATATGCAATCCGCAATTCTGTAACGGCAAAGAAGGATCAGACCTATGCACTGTATAATCTGACGCAGGAGCAGTTGGCACATACATTAATGCCGATAGGTGAGTATACCAAGGAAGAAATCAGAAAGATTGCGGAGGAAGCAGGATTGCCGGTTGCCCATAAGCCGGACAGTCAGGAAATTTGTTTCATTCCGGATCATGACTATGCGGCTTTTATTGATAGAGAAGCCGGAGGCAGAGTGCCGGGACCGGGGCACTTTGTGACGACGGACGGGCAGGTATTGGGAAATCATCTGGGGATTACCCATTATACGGTGGGACAGCGTAAAGGACTGAATCTGGCAATGGGCCATCCCGTATTTGTTACACAGATCCGACCGGAAACAGATGAGGTGGTAATCGGAGAAGCGGAGGATGTATTTGGAGATACCCTGTACTGTAACCGGATCAATTATATGGGAATGGAAGATCTGACCGAACCGAGAACTGTACTTGCCAAGATACGGTATGCCCATGCAGGGGAGCAGTGCCTGATAGAAAAGGCAGGGAAAGACATAATCAAATGTACTTTTGTAAAACCGGTACGCGCCATTACACCGGGACAGGCCGTGGTTTTCTATGAGGACGGATATGTGCTGGGAGGCGGCAGTATCATGGAACCTTCACTGCCGGAATGACGAAGAGGGAAGACTGTCTAAAGGAAATCTTAAGAAATTCTACAAGAATACTTCACGACATTTACACAGATTGTGTGATAGGATAGGTACTCGTAAGCAGAAACTTACTAGTGTAAGGACTATGAGTCCGCTTGGAAAGTCGTACAGTAAGAGGAAATACGACAGAAAAGAGGTTGTGATGGTAGAATCTAAATTAACAAAAGTAAAAGTAAATAACGAGATTGAGCTTTGTGAAGTATATGATAGTGCTACAAAAGAAAGAATCAAGAAGGTTTTCTTCAGAGAGGACATTTCATTCTTTATCAAATTTAAGAAAAAATTTGAAATGGCCGGTTTTGCGTCGGTCAATCTGGCAGAAGATGAAGAAAGGATGCATAAAAATTTCTTTCCGGAACAGAAAGAGGGTAGATATATCATTTGTGTCAATAAGAGTCAGGAGAAACTGGCCAGAAGTTCTATTATGAGAGTGGTCCCGGATTATCGTGACAGGATTCATTTTATGGATGAGGAACAGAAAAATGAGGGCAACCAGTCCTTTTTTCGGGAACTGATTGCCCAGTTGCAATAGTTTGGTTATGTTTTTTCAGAGCTGATTATAATTTATGGAAGGAAGGACTGCGCTTTTCAAAGGTGGTATAATACCGGAAACCGCAGTCTTTCAATATATCTGCCGCCCGGTCGAAAGCATAGGCAATCTGTGTGGGAGAGTGGGCATCTGAACCAACGGTAATGATTTCCCCGCCCATGTCATGATATTTTTGTAAAATACCGATGCAGGGATTGGGCTCTTTCATTCCTTTTGCCAGTGCAGAAGTATTGATCTCGATTCCTTTTTCCATATCCAGAAGCTTAGTCAGGATCTTATCCAGAATATCCCGATATAGCTCGTAAGAATATCCCTCATCTTTGGTAGGGCCGTATCGGACGACGTAATCAATATGGCCATAGATATCAAAGTTACTGAAAAGCTTCAGGTTATCCAGAATGGATTCAAAATATTCCCGGTAAGCTTCTTCCTGGCTTCTGCCTTCATAAAAGGATGGATAGTAAGGATCTTTACCGTTACACAGATGGGAAGAAGCAATGATAAAGTCATATTCATGGGCTTTGGCAAAGGCTGCATTCTTTTTGGATAAATGAGGCTGCAAGCCTAATTCCACACCGAAACAGAGATTGATTTTATCGGCATATTTTTCCTTGCATTTGATGAATTCATATAGGTAGGAATCGGGATTTAGTTCAAACTTACCGGCAGGATCTGAGTCTGTTACCGGATAGTCCAAGTCATTGTGCTCCGTGAAGCACATCTGTGTCAGTCCTAATGCAATTCCCTGTTGTATCATAGCCTCCATCGGGGTGTCAGAATCTCCGGAGAAGGAAGAGTGTAAGTGGTAATCTGCTGTAATGGGCATATGTGTACTCCTTTTTTACATTATTATTATCTTTGTTTAGTGTACTTAATTTGTACAGAAAATACAATAATTGTTGACATAAAATTGCTGAAATGCAGTTTTACCAAGTTTTTACAGTTATTTATAAATTATTTTCGTTTTACGTCTTGAATTTTTGGGACAAATTAGGTAAAATAATCGTGCTGACAAAATTTTGTCAATCTCAGTTTCTTGAGCAGACAAAATTATATAAAAAAACATTATTTAGGAGGAACTAAAAAATGGCAGTAAGAGTAGCAATTAATGGTTTTGGCCGTATCGGTCGTCTTGCATTCAGACAGATGTTTGGTGCAGAAGGATATGAAGTAGTAGCAATCAACGACTTAACAAGCCCTAAAATGTTAGCACACTTGTTAAAGTATGATTCTTCTCAGGGTAAATATGCATTAGCAGATACAGTATCCGCTGGCGAAGATACAATCACAGTTGACGGCAAGACTCTTAAAATTTACAAAGAGCCCGATGCAAACAACTGCCCTTGGGGTGAGTTAAAAGTTGACGTTGTATTAGAGTGCTCCGGTTTCTATACAAGCAAAGAGAAAGCTCAGGCACACATCAATGCCGGCGCTAGAAAAGTTGTTATTTCCGCTCCTGCAGGAAATGACCTTCCTACAATCGTTTACAATGTAAACCATGAGACATTAAAGCCTACAGATACAATCATTTCTGCAGCTTCTTGTACAACAAACTGCTTAGCTCCTATGGCGAAAGCATTAAATGACTTAGCAGGCATCAAGTCCGGTATCATGAGCACAATTCATGCTTACACAGGTGACCAGATGATTCTTGATGGTCCTCAGAGAAAGGGTGACTTAAGAAGATCTCGTGCAGGTGCTGTAAACATCGTTCCTAACAGCACAGGTGCAGCTAAAGCAATCGGCTTAGTTATTCCTGAGTTAAATGGTAAATTAATCGGTTCCGCTCAGCGTGTTCCTACTCCTACAGGTTCTACAACAATCTTAGTAGCAACAGTTGAGAAGTCCGTAACTAAAGAAGAGATCAATGCAGCTATGAAAGCAGCTTCTACAGAGTCCTTCGGTTACAATGAGGATGAAATCGTTTCTTCCGATATCGTAGGAAGCACATATGGTTCTATCTTCGATGCAACACAGACAATGGTTGGCGAAGATAACTTAGTACAGGTTGTTTCCTGGTATGATAACGAGAACAGCTACACATCTCAGATGGTTCGTACAATCAAGTATTTCTCTGAGTTAGCATAGTATGAAAAGAACTTCTAAATCACTCATAGCAAAGGCTATTTCGTGAAGAAGTTCTATAGTTTCATACCGAAAAACACAGGCGTTTTTCATAACTATTTTAGAGAATGATATACGTTATTGATTAATGAGGCTCGGCCGTTGGGCCGAGTCTCTATTGATTTAGAGAAAATCAAAATATAAAACAGGAGGACATACTCATGTCATTAAACAAGAAAAGTGTAGATGATTTTAACGCAGCAGGCAGAAGAGTATTGGTTAGATGTGACTTTAACGTTCCACTGAAAGATGGCGTTATCACAGATGACACAAGAATTAAAGCAGCTCTTCCGACAATCAATAAGCTTATCGCTGATGGTGCTAAGGTTATCCTTTGCTCCCATTTAGGTAAGGTTAAAGAAGGACCTAACGAGAAGGAATCTCTTGCTCCGGTAGCTAAGGCTCTTGAAGAGAAACTTGGAAAGCCTGTTGTATTCGTAAATGATAACAATGTAACCGGTGCAGCTGCTACAGCTGCTGTTGCAGCAATGAAAGACGGAGATGTAGTTCTTCTTCAGAACACTCGTTTCCGTATGAAAGAAGAGACTAAAGTAAAAGAGGCTGGTGAGGCTTTCGCAAAAGAGCTTGCTGACCTTGCTGATGATTTCGTATGTGATGCATTTGGTTCTGCGCACAGAGCACACGCATCTGTTTCTGTAGTAACAAAATATATCAAAGAGAAGGGTGGCACAAATGCAGTTGGATATTTGATGCAGAAGGAAATTGATTTCCTTGGAAATGCAGTTGAGAATCCGGTTCGTCCTTTTGTAGCTATCCTTGGTGGAGCTAAGGTTGCTGATAAACTTAACGTTATCGATAATCTTCTTAACAAGTGCGATACTCTTATCATCGGTGGTGGTATGGCATTCACATTCCTCAAAGCACAGGGATATGAAATCGGAAAATCTCTTTGCGATGACGAGAAACTTGATTACTGTAAGGAAATGATGGCTAAGGCTGAGAAGCTTGGCAAGAAACTTCTGCTTCCTATAGATACAGCTGTAGCTGACGGCTTCCCGAATCCTATCGATGCTGAAATCGCTGTTGAGTATGTTTCTTCCACAGAGATTCCTGCTGATAAAGAAGGACTTGATATCGGACCTAAGACACAGGAATTATTTGCACAGGCAGCTAAAGAAGCTAAGACTGTTGTATGGAACGGACCTATGGGCGTATTTGAGAATCCTACATTGGCAAAAGGAACAATCGCTGTTGCGAAAGCATTAGCTGAAACAGATGCTACAACCATTATCGGTGGTGGTGATTCTGCTGCAGCTTGTAACCAGTTAGGTTTTGCTGATAAGATGAGCCACATCTCTACAGGTGGTGGAGCTTCCTTAGAGTTTCTTGAAGGTAAGGAACTTCCCGGCGTATATGCTGCTGATGACAAATAAAACGGAATAAAGAATATCTAAGCTGACAGAATACGTCAGCTAAGATATTCTTTATTATTCCGGGAAGAATGTCAGAGACATTCTTCCAAAAAGTGATGCAAAATTATGAGAATAACAGAGGAGATATAATCATGGCAAGAAGAAGAATTATTGCCGGTAACTGGAAGATGAATATGACTCCCAGCCAGGCAGTTGAACTTTGTGCAACATTAAAGGATTTAGTAGTAAACGATGCAGTTGACGTAGTATACTGCGTTCCTGCAATCGATATTGTTCCGGTAGCAGAGGCTATCAAAGGAACAAATGTTAAACTTGGTGCTGAGAACTTCTATATTGAAGATAAAGGTGCATTTACAGGTGAAATCTCTGCTCCTATGCTTAAGGAAGCCGGTGTTGAGTATATCATCATCGGACATTCCGAGAGAAGAGATATCTTTGGTGAGAATGATATTCTTATCAATGCTAAGGTTAAGAAAGCATTTGCTGCCGGTCTTAAGCCAATTCTTTGCTGCGGTGAGTCTTTAGCTCTTCGTAAAGCAGGCACATATAAAGAGTGGATTGCAAGACAGATTAAATGGGATCTTACAGATGTAACAGCAGATCAGGTGAAAGAACTTGTTATCGCTTACGAGCCAATTTGGGCAATCGGAACAGGCGAGACAGCTACAGCTGATCAGGCACAGGAAGTATGTAAGATGATTCGTGAGGTTATTGCTGAGATGTATGATGCTGCTACAGCAGAAGCAGTACGTATCCAGTACGGCGGTTCCATGAATGCATCCAACGCTGCAGAGCTTCTTTCCAAGGATGACATTGATGGAGGTCTTATCGGTGGCGCAGCTCTGAAACCTGATTTTGGACAGATCGTTAATGCATAACAACATTAAAAATCTTGTTAATATTCAATAAAATAGCTTTCAAAATAAAGCAAAAAGACACAAGCCTTTGGTAAGAATTACCGGAGGCTTTTCTTTTTTCCAAATTCTCCTTTGAACGCGGTTAAATAAGTGTTTACAGAAAACAAGCGAGAAAATATAATAAAACTGTAGAAATACGAAAATCCTTCAAAAGTAGGAAAGAAAAAGCATTTGTGAAGTTACGGTTCGGTTACATCCGATAAGCATAATAGGATTAAAAGGAGAAAGCCTCATGATTTGCAAAGAGTACCTGGCTGAATTCATACATACGCTAGAACTGGCTGATGATACAGAAGCTATATCCCCACAAGCATTTGAACTGTTAAGGGATAGATATCATCTTGGGAAAATACTTATGAGATTTTTTGTGTCTTCCTCAATTTATACCAAAGAGGGTGATAAAAAAGAAATTATCTTATTTGAAGCCGGTGGTAATGTAGAAGAGCAACCGAGATATTGCAAAGAATTTCGGACGGGAGAAGGAGGAACTGTAAATTATCTTATTTATTGTTCCAAGGGAGCAGATACCTTTTCAGAGGAAGAAAAGAAGGACTTGGATACGGTACTGACAGTTCTGTTTTTTCACAGTGGCAGATGGAGACTGATCAATCATGTGAAGAAACTTAGTCTTACAGACGGTCTTACCGGGCTCCCCAATTCTGGCGGATTCCTGACTTATGTGGATGAATTGCTGGAACGGAAGGAACTTAGCAGATATAATGCATATTATTTTAATCTTACAAGATTCAGTCTGGTCAATAAACGTTTCGGTGCAAGAGAGACGGATATGATAATTGTAAGATATTCAGAGAAATTGCAGGAGTTTTTACATCTGGGAGAATGTGTCGGCAGACTTGGCGGGGATAATTTTGTTGCTTTGATCTTGAAAGAACATACGGAAGAATTCCTGAAGCTGCTGTCAGGAGTACAAACCTATGGTATGCTCAGAAATCAAAAGATTCCTGTTGAGATCAGTGCAATAGTGGGTGTCTTTGGAATAGATGAGAGTGTCAGACATTGTGGAGTGGTTATTGATGAATGTGCAACAGCGTTTAATTATGCAAAGCATATAGAGAATAAGCCGTATGTCTTTGCTTCTGAAGCTATCAGGCAGAGAGTGCTTCGGGAGAAGCAGGTGGCTTCCGGTTTTGCAGAGGCGCTTCATAATGGGGAGTTCAAAGCCTATTATCAGCCCAAGGTGGAGACGGAACATTATAGAATTGTGGGAGCTGAGGCACTGGCACGCTGGGAGCATGACGGTAGATTGATTCCGCCTGTTGAATTTGTGCCTGTTCTGGAGCAGAGCGGAATGATTTGCATGCTGGATTTCTACATATTGGAACATGTGTGCAGAGACATCAGAGAATGGCTTGGTAAGGGAATTAAACCGGTAAGAGTTTCCGTGAATCTGTCGAGAAGACATCTTTCTAATCCAAATCTGGCAGAGAATGTCCTGGATATTCTTAATAAGTATGAACTGGAAAGTAAATATATTGAACTGGAACTGACAGAGACGGTTGATGAATCGGAGTCGAATCAGTTTATAGATTTTATGAGAAAAATGAAGCAGCATAATGTGGCTTTATCAATTGATGATTTTGGTACAGGCTATTCTTCCCTGAATCTGCTTCGTTCTTTCCCGGCCGATGTATTAAAGCTGGATAAGGCATTTTTGGACTGCCTGGAAGAGAATGACAGAATTGTGCTTTCCAATATTATCAGAATGGCCTATGAACTGCATATGGAGGTCGTGGCAGAGGGAGTGGAGAACAGACAGCAGATGGAATACCTGAAGAATATGTCATGTATGGTGGTTCAGGGCTTCCTGTTTGACAGACCTATGCCCAAGTCAGCCTTTGAAGAGAAGCTGAAGGCGGGTGGATATATAATGGACGAATAGCTGTCAAAAATTTCTCGGCAATCCTGAAAATTTCTGCCAATGAAAGGAAAAGAGAATCGTATTTGTGCAATAGACACAACCGGTTCTCTTTTTTCTTGAATAAAGCTGACTATTTTGGTACAATACTATCGATGCTTTGATACACGAAAGTGTTAAAGTGTAAAAATACTAAAGAAAATGGGGTAAGGGAGAAGCTAAAATGCTCATTTATATGATTAAGGTATTCATACTGGTTTTGTATTTTGCTGTCATCATCGGGATAGGATTCTATTGCAGAAAGAATGCTACTGATGTAAATGGATTTGTTTTGGGAGGAAGAGCAGTTGGTCCATGGCTTACCGCGTTTGCTTATGGTACTTCGTATTTTTCCGCAGTTGTATTTGTTGGTTATGCAGGCCAGTTTGGATGGAAATATGGTGTTTCTGCAACCTGGGCAGGAATTGGAAATGCTATTATCGGTTCGTTGCTTGCCTGGGTAGTATTGGGGAGAAGAACAAGGATAATGAGTCAGCATCTTGACTCAGCTACAATGCCACAGTTCTTCGGAAAGCGTTTCGACTCAAAAGCATTAAAAATTGGGGCATCGGTTATTGTTTTCATTTTCCTGATACCATATACTGCATCCTTATATAACGGACTTTCAAGACTTTTTGGAATGGCATTTAATATCGACTATTCTGTTTGTATTATACTTATGGCTATCCTCACTGCGATTTATGTTATTGCCGGAGGATATATGGCAACGGCCATAAATGATTTTATACAGGGAATCATAATGCTATTTGGTATCGTTACAGTTATCGCAGCCGTCCTGATGAGTAAAGGCGGACTTATGGTTGCTTTTGACGGTCTTGCAAGGGTAACGGATGAAACGGTTTCATCGACGCCCGGAGTTTTTGCATCCTTTATAGGACCGGACCCTGTCAATCTTATGTTTGTTGTTATACTTACATCGTTGGGTACCTGGGGACTGCCTCAGATGGTACAGAAGTTTTATGCTATTACAGATGAATCTGCGATTAAAAAGGGAACTATTATTTCAACTGTTTTTGCACTTGTTGTAGCAGGGGGCTGTTATTTCTTAGGCGGCTTTGGAAGACTATTCGGAGATAAGGTTGATGTTGTAAAAGAGGGTTATGATGCTATTATTCCTGCAATGCTCTCTGATTTATCACCGATGCTTATTGCACTGGTTGTAATTCTTGTATTATCGGCATCCATGTCGACACTTTCGTCTTTGGTACTTGCTTCAAGCTCAACGCTTACCATTGATTTTTTGGAGGATAATTTTGTAAAGAATATGTCTGAAAAATCAAAATTGTTATGTATCAGAATTCTGGTTGTGGTATTTATAGCTGTTTCTTCAGTGCTTGCACTGATTCAGTATAAGAGTTCGGTAACTTTTATAGCCCAGCTTATGGGAGTTTCATGGGGAGCTCTTGCCGGATCTTTCCTTGCACCTTTTATGTATTCGCTTTATGGTAAGTGGGTTAGCAAGGCAAGCTGTTGGGTATGTTTTATTTTCTCATCAGTGCTTATGATGATGAATATTTTTGCAAGGAGTTCCTTTCCAAAAATCATGCAGTCTCCGATAAACTGTGGATCCATTGCCATGCTTGCAGGTTTTATCATTGTTCCTGCCGTTAGTATGTTTACTAAGAAACCTGATAAAAAGCTTATTGATGAAACCTTTGCATGCTATGAGGAAAAGACACAGGTTTCAAGAAAAACTTCATTAGGTGAATAATATAAAGGGGGGACTATAATGCCAGTTATTGATTATTTAGAAAGAAATGCAGATCTTTATGGGGATGAGGTTGCATTAGTTGAATTAAATCCTGAAGAAAAGGATACCAGAAGAATAACCTGGAAGGAATTTGATTTGATCCAGGCAGATTCTTTTACTCCGTATCGAAGAGAAATCACCTGGAAGGTGTTTGATGAAAAAGCAAATCGATTCGCGAATATGCTTATTGGAAGAGGTATCAAAAAGGGCGATAAGGTAGCTATTATTATGTATAACTGCCTGGAGTGGCTTCCTATCTATTTTGGTATTTTAAAAACAGGAGCCATAGCCGTTCCGTTCAACTTCAGGTATGATGCTGATGAGATTTTGTATTGTGCTAATCTTGCCGAGGTTGATGTTATTGTATTCGATCCTGCGTTTATAGGCAGAATCGAGCAGAATGCTGATGTTTTATCCAAAAATCGTCTGCTTATCTATGTGGGAGATGGTTGCCCGATGTTTGCTGAAAGCTATCGGGAGCTTGTAGCTGACTGCTCCAGTCAAAGACCTAATATTGAAATTTCGGAAGAAGACTTTGGAGCAATTTATTTTTCTTCGGGTACGACAGGATTTCCAAAGGCTATTTTACATAAACATTTATCATTGACGCAGGCTGCTGAGATGGAACAAAAACATCATGAAACCGGAAGGGATGATGTCTTTTTATGTATTCCACCACTATATCATACCGGAGCTAAATTCCACTGGATGGGTTCTTTGGTTGCCGGTTCCAGGGCGGTACTTTTAAAGGGGGCAAAGCCTGAAACGATTCTCTCAGCAGTATCTAATGAAAAGTGTACCATAGTATGGTTATTGGTACCCTGGGCGCAGGATATTCTTGATGCATTTGACAGAGGAGATTTAAACCCTAAGGATTTCAATCTTTCCCAGTGGAGATTAATGCATATAGGGGCACAGCCGGTGCCTCCGTCGTTGATTAAGAGATGGAAAGAGTATTTTCCGAATCATCAGTATGATACGAACTATGGTCTTTCTGAATCTACAGGTCCCGGCTGTGTGCATCTTGGCATGGAAAATATTCATAAAGTAGGTGCGATTGGTATTCCGGGCTATCGATGGGAATGCAGAATTGTTAAAGAGGATGGAATTACAGATGTTGCGCCCGGAGATGTTGGTGAACTTATTGTGAAAGGGCCCGGTGTAATGACTTGTTATTATAACAATGAGGAAGCTACAAAGGAAACAATAAGGGATGGATGGCTTTTTACCGGTGATATGGCCAAAAAGGATGAAGATGGATTTATTTATCTTGTTGACAGAAAGAAGGATGTAATCGTAAGCGGCGGTGAAAACATATATCCTGTTCAGATAGAGGATTATATCCGAAAGAATGATAAGGTCAAGGATGTGGCTGTTATCGGACTGGCTGACCAGCGATTGGGAGAAATTACTGCGGCAATCATAGAGCCTAAGGAAGGTATGACGCTTACGGAAGAGGAAGTAAATGAATTTTGTCTTGGAATGGCCAGATATAAAAGGCCTAAGAAAATCATTTTCACGAAGATTCCCAGAAATGCAACAGGCAAAATTGAAAAGCCGAAGCTTCGCGAAATGTATGGAGCTGCTAATCTGGTAGAAAAAGAAACAAATAACTAAGGAATAAATATAGAACGGAGAAATGTTGGTTTATGAAAGAATTAATGCTGGGCAATAAAGCCATAGCCAGAGGATTGTATGAGGCAGGATGTTCGGTTGTATCAAGCTATCCCGGAACACCAAGTACAGAGATTACGGAAGAGGCTGCACGCTATGAAGAAATCTACTGTGAATGGGCTCCGAATGAGAAGGTCGCAGTTGAGGTTTCACATGGTGCTTCGCTGGGCGGAGTGAGAGCGGCTTCCGCAATGAAGCATGTGGGATTAAATGTTGCGGCTGACCCGGTTTTTACAATTTCTTATCAGGGGCTTAATGCAGGACTTGTTATATTTGTAGCAGATGATCCGGGGATGCATTCTTCACAGAATGAACAGGACTCAAGACATTATGCCATAGCGGCTAAGGTTCCTATGCTTGAACCTTCTGATTCTGAAGAGGCAAGAGTATACACGAAAAAAGCCTTTGAGATATCTGAAAAGTATAACACTCCTGTATTTGTCAGAATGTGTACAAGAGTTGCGCATTCTCAAAGTGTGGTTCATTTAGAAGAAAGAAATATGCCTCCTAAGGTTCCTTATGTAAAGGATCCTACCAAGGTAATGATGACAAAGAATTCAAGGGATGCGCATATAAGAGTAGAAAAAAGAACGCTTGAGCTTATTGAATACGCGGATACTTCGGATATCAACAGAATTGAAAAGGCTGACAGTAAGATCGGTATCATTACAAGCAGTACTTCTTATCAGTACACAAAGGAAGTATTTGGTGACAAAGTAAACATTCTTAAGCTTGGAATGGTATATCCTTTACCGGATAAGCTGCTTATGGATTTTGCAAAGGATTTGGAAACAATAATTGTTATAGAAGAGCTTGATCCAATTATTGAAACCTATTGCAGAAGTAAGGGATTAAATGTTTACGGAAAGGATATTTTCCCTGTTTGTGGAGAATTTACACAAAATCTGATAAAGAGTTGCTTAAAGGAAAAAATACCTGAGTTATTTAGTGATGTGGACATTCCCGATGGTAATATGATACCGGATGAAATACCTATGCGCCCGCCTGTTATGTGTGCGGGATGTCCTCACAGAGGCGTATTTTATGTACTTAAGAAGCTTGATTGCATGGTTTATGGAGATATAGGCTGCTATACGCTGGGAGCTGTAGCACCGTTAAATGCGATGGATTTAAACGTATGTATGGGAGCATCCTGCTCAGGTCTTCATGGTTTTAACCTTGCAATGAAAGAAGAGGGAGAGAAAAAGAGTGTTGGTGTCATTGGTGATTCGACCTTTATTCATTCGGGAATCACAGGTATAACTGATATTTCTTATAATATGACCAATTCCACAGTCATAATACTGGACAACTCTATTACGGGAATGACTGGACACCAGCAAAATCCGACAACCGGTAAAAATCTTCGCGGAGAACCGGCCGGAAAGGTTGATCTGGAGGCTCTGTGCAGAGCACTTGGTTATCATCGTGTTACGGTAATAGATCCATATGATCTTGCTGAAACTGAAAGGGTTATTAAAGAAGAACTGTCTGTTTCAGAGCCGTCTATCATTATTAGCAGAAGACCTTGTGTCATGATTAAGGGTACAGTTCATAAGCCTGCCATTAAAGCAAATAAAGATAAATGTGTTGGCTGTAAACAGTGTATGAGTATTGGGTGTCCGGCTATAAGTGTCACAAATGGTAAGGTTAACATTGATACAACACTTTGTGTAGGATGTAATGTATGTACTCAGATGTGTAAATTAGGTGCGTTAGGAGAGTAGCTATGGAAACGAAAAATATTATGATTGTTGGTGTAGGTGGACAGGGTACTCTTTTGGCAAGTAAGCTTCTGGGTGCTGCTCTACTTAAGATGAATTATGATGTTAAGGTCTCTGAAGTTCATGGTATGAGCCAAAGAGGGGGATCTGTGGTAACATATGTAAGATATGGTCAAAAGGTTTATTCTCCTATCATAGATAAGGGAGAGGCAGATATCATTCTTTCCTTTGAATTATTAGAGGCTGCAAGATGGATCGAATATCTTAAGCAGGGCGGTAAGATTTTAGTTAATACACAGCGTATGGAACCTATGCCGGTTATTATCGGGGCTTCAAAGTATCCCGATGATATCGAGGGTAAACTTAAGAATACAGGTGCAGAAGTGATAACTGGAGACTTTCTTTCGGTTGCTAATGAGGCAGGCTCCAGCAAGGCGGTGAATATTGCGCTGATGGGTAAATTATCAACGCTGTTTGATGATATTCCGGAAAGTATCTGGATAGAGACAATGAACGAAATTGTACCAGCCAAATTCCTTGATTTAAATAAAAAGGCATTTGAATTAGGTAAGAATTGTTAGATGGGTACGATTGATTTTCATACACATACCTTTGAAGATCATATAGCATTTAAAGCTGTTGATA
>JALETS010000039.1 GCA_022781395.1 Lachnospiraceae bacterium
ATCCTTTTGAATAAATTGGTTTACAATCATTCCATGTCAACGCCTATTGTACTAGATTACGGTAGAAATTACAAGTCACAATACCGTCCGTAGGATATAGGTTTTATAATGATTTTGTGCTACAATAATCTCAGCTGATTACATTCATTGAACCTATAATACTCAAATGAGTTGTGCAAATTAACAATTCAACGCAGGCACGCTTGCGCTACCTTCCGCTCGTAACGGACACATAAGGTGCTAAAATACAGCACCTAAGTACCGACGGCTTCAAAGTACCTTGCTTATGAATATGTTAATCTGCACAACTCATTCAAGGATAATACAAACACCTATCATACGAGAGGAAAACAGATATGACATCGACCAGGGAAATGACAGGAAAACCGACGTTGATCAAGGAAGTCAATATTGGGCTGATTAAGGATGCCTTAGCCCGGATGGGGCAGGCTACCAGAGTAGAACTTTCCAGAAAAACAGGGATCAGCCAGCCTACCGTGAATGTGCTGATGAAGGAACTGACGGAGAAAGGTGAGGTGCTTAGTCTTGGCAATGCGAACTCCACGGGAGGAAGAAGAGCAGAGGTATATACCCTGAATGGGAAGCGGTATCATATTGTATCAGTTATTGTCAGGCAAGATGCACTGGAATACTGTATTTTTGATCTGCAGCTCCAGAAGGAAGTGCAGAGAAAGATTACGAGGGAGGATAAAATCTCCTATACGGATCAGCTTGTCAGCCTTTTGCGGGAGATTATCAGAAAGACACCGGATGTACGGGCGGTTTGTGTAGGAGTCCCGGGGGCAGTTTCCGATTATGGAGAGGTATTTGCAATTCCCCAGATTCCGGAGTGGGAGCAGTTTGCGCTGCAGTCTTATCTGGAAGAGGAATGTGCCCTGCAGGTTAAGGTGATCAATGACATTAATGCCATCGCCATGGGATATTTGACATCGGAAATGCTGACTATATCCTTTAGGCAGGAGGATGGCAGCCGGCATCCGGTGAGAAACCTGATTTATCTGCATATAGAGGGAACCGGATTGGGAGCCGGTATCATCATAGACGGTAAGCTTTATTCCGGCTGCCGCAGCTTCGCGGGAGAGGTAGGCTTCATGCAGATTGGAGAGGAAAGCATGGAGCAGCTTCTTATGGGGGCAGACGATGTGCAAAGAGCGGGAGTTTTGTCCAAGGTGCTGATCAATATGATCTGTGTCCTGAATCCGGAAAAGGTGGTTCTGGGCGGAAATGTAGATATATCATTAGTAAGTGCGATACAAAAGCAGTGTTCGGCATGTCTGCCTGATGGAGTTGCACCTGATTTTGCCATGCTTCCCGATAGCGGAGAACAATACTTTATGGGGCTTGGGCAGACCGGGCTGGGATTGCTGGATCATCAGGTAAGACTGAATTAAGGTAAATAGATTGACGATTTCATGACTATTCATTTTGGGGAAGAAAGGATGGTATTAGGATGAAGATTGTAAGAGCAAAGGATTATAAGGATATGAGCCGTAAGGCAGCAAATATTATTTCGGCACAGATTATTATGAAGGCAAACTGCGTATTGGGACTGGCTACCGGTTCAACACCGATCGGAGCTTATGAACAGCTTGTGGAATGGTATAACAAGGGGGATCTGGATTTTTCGGAGGTAACGACCATTAATCTGGATGAGTACAAAGGGATTTCAAGAGATAATGACCAGAGCTATTACTATTTCATGAATGAGAAACTTTTTGATCGGGTCAATATTAATAAGAAAAATACCTATCTGCCGGATGGCATGGAACCGGACAGTGAGATTGCCTGCCGTAAATACAATGATATCATTCATTCCATAGGCGGTGTTGACTTACAGCTTCTGGGGCTAGGACACAATGGACATATCGGTTTTAATGAACCGGGGATTGCCTTTGAGAAGGAGACCCATTGTGTCAATCTTTCCAGCCGGACTATTAAAGCTAATATGCGCTTTTTTGCTGATGAGAAGGACGTACCCAGACAGGCCTATACAATGGGAATCAAGACAATCATGTCAGCTCACAAGATTCTGGTAGTCGTGTCCGGTGAAGATAAGGCGGAAATTCTGAAAAATGCCTTCTTCGGGCCGATTACGCCTTCCGTGCCGGCCTCTGTCTTACAGCTTCACAATGATGTGACCGTGGTAGCAGATGAGGCGGCACTTAAGGAACTGGATGCTTAACCCCCAAAACAGTGAAATGGCTAGATATGGGCATTCCTCCTAACAGTAGGGATGCCTTTTCTTTATACTTTCTTAATACTATAGAGGAAATTTTTATACAAACTTTAAACCGGAGAAGAAATAATTAAGATAGGATAAAGATTTTGTATGAAAGGAATCCATGACAATGAAGTCAATTTTACTGATAGGATTAGGAAGATTTGGAAAGCATATCGCAATGAAGCTGCATGAACTGAATCATGAGGTGATGGCAATAGACAGGCAGGAAGAAAGGGTGGAAAGTATATTGCCCTATGTTACCCATGCCCAGATCGGGGATAGTATGAATGAAGACTTTTTAAAGTCTCTGGGTGTATGTAATTATGATGTCTGTATTGTGGCAATCGGCAATAATTTCCAGAGCTCTTTGGAAACTACCTCTCTTTTGAAGGAACTGGGGGCAAAAATGGTAGTGTCCAGAGCAGCAAGAGACGTTCAGGCCAAATTCCTGCTTCGTAACGGTGCAGACGAGATCGTTTATCCGGAGAAGCAGCTGGCAACCTGGACGGCGATTCGGTACAGCTCTGACCATATTTTTGATTACATAGAGCTGGATGATGACAATGCTATTTTCGAAATAGCAGTCCCGGCCGCATGGATCGGAAGAACGGTTGGAGAGATTAACATCCGTAAGAAATATAACATTAATATCATGGCGCTGAAAAGAAATGGTAAACTCGAATTGACGATCACACCGGATACCTGTTTTACGCAGGATGCAGCGATGCTGGTACTTGGTAAGAATAAGGATATTCAAAAATGCTTTCATATATAAGAATTTGAGCGGAGGTGTGGTATAATGGAATCGGTTATGCTCTTATTTCTTTTTATGGCAGTAGGGATCACAGGCTTTTTCGTAATGAGGAAGCTGGATGATTTTCTGGAAGAAAACCGTAATTTCTTACAAGATACATTAGAAGACAGCGAAGAAGTCATTGAGGTTACTATGGAAGAAAAAAGCCGGAAGGCGGAGGGGTTACTGCAAACAGCAAATCCGGGGATGAAACAGGAGCGTTTGTTCAATATGGCCGATGTAATTAAGAGTATTGGCATGATTGTTCTTGCTTCTGCGATTGGCTTTGGATTCTGGCGGCTTGGCATGAGTGAAGCCAATATTATTATGGTGTATATTCTCGGTGTTCTGATCACTTCGGTCATTACGACACACCAGATATACAGTTTGATTGCTTCTATTGTAAGTGTGTTTGTTTTCAATTTCCTGTTTACGGAGCCGCGTTATACGCTGTTAGCTTATGATAAGGATTATCCGGTGACATTTGTCACGATGTTTGTAGCGGCTTTTCTGACAGGATCTCTTGCTATCCGTTTGAAAAGGCAGGCCAGACAGGCGGCGCAGGCAGCTTACCGTACCCGTATCCTGCTTGACACCAATCAGTTGCTGGAGGGTGTTACAGGAAAAGAACAGATTATAACGGTAACTGCGACACAGCTGATTAAACTGCTTAACAGGGATATGATCATTTATCCGGTAGAGAAAGACGCTCTGTCAGCACCAATGCTTTTTGCCGTAAACGGAAAAAACATAAGCGATACATATCTGTCGGATGAAGAGAAGAAGGTTGCTTCCTGGGTATTAAGCAATAACCGGTATGCGGGAGCTACTACAGATACGTATTCCAAGGCAAAGTGTCTCTATTTATCCGTTCGAACCAATAATGCCATCTATGGGATACTGGGTATTGTAATTGATGAGAAACCATTGGATTCTTTTGAGAACAGTATTTTACTGTCCATACTGGGAGAATGCGCTCTGGCATTGGAAAACGAGAAGAATGCAAGAGAAAAGGCGGAATCAGCATTATTAGCGCAGAAGGAACAGTTAAGGGCCAATCTGCTGCGCTCTATTTCCCATGATTTACGGACACCGTTGACTTCTATTTCCGGCAATGCAAGTAATCTGCTGTCCAACGGAGATAAATTTGATGATGAGACGAAAAAACAACTGTATTCGGATATTTATGATGATTCCCTGTGGCTCAACAATCTGGTGGAAAATCTCTTGTCCGTGACGAGGATTGAAGAGGGAAAGATGAATATCCGTTTGCAGACAGAACTTCTGGACGAGGTTATTGCAGAGGCATTGCAGCATATCAGCAGAGCAAAAACAGAACACCGGATTGTTTTCCGGTCTTCAGAAGAGTTTATGCTTGTCAGGGTGGATGCCAGAATGATCATGCAGGTGGTCATTAACATGGTGGATAATGCCATAAAATATACACAGAAGGATTCGGAGATTACTATATCAACACAAAAGTGCAAGGATAAGGCAGTGGTACGTATTGCGGACAACGGACCGGGTATTCCTGACGAGATGAAGCCGCTTGTATTTGAAATGTTTTACAGTGGTGCCAAGAATATTGCGGATAGCCGGAGAAGTCTGGGATTGGGATTATCTCTTTGTAAATCCATTATTACGGCACACGATGGGGAACTGGTGCTTTCGGATAATGTTCCGCATGGAGCTGTATTTACATTCTCACTGCCCATAGAGGAGGTCAATTTACATGAACAAGACGTTGATTCTGGTTGTGGAGGATGACAGATCGGTACAGAATCTTATGATCACAACACTAAAAACACATGATTACCGGTATCTGACTGCTATGAACGGTGAAGAGGCTATTCTGGAGGCTTCTTCCCATAATCCTGATATTATCCTGTTAGATCTGGGGTTGCCGGATATGGATGGGATTGAAGTAATTCGAAAAATACGCACATGGTCCAATGTGCCGATCATTGTGATCAGCGCCAGAAGTGAGGATATGGATAAGGTAGATGCGCTGGATGCGGGGGCAGATGATTATCTGACCAAACCTTTTTCCGTGGAAGAACTGCTGGCAAGGCTGAGAGTTACGGAAAGAAGACTGGCAGCAGGTCCGGGAGAGCAGACATCATCCTCCGTGTTTGTAAATGGAAAGCTTCGGATTGAGTATTCGGCAGGTTGCGCCTATTTGGAAGACGAGGAATTGCATCTGACTCCAATTGAATATAAGCTTTTGTGCCTGCTTTCTAAAAATGTGGGCAAGGTTCTGACACACACCTAGATCACGCAGCAGATTTGGGGCAGCAGCTGGGAAAATGATATTGCCTCCCTACGGGTATTCATGGCAACCCTGCGCAAAAAGCTGGAACGCGGAAAAGACGGGCAGCAATACATACAAACGCACATCGGAATCGGCTATCGGATGCTGCGGGTGGAGTGAACAGCGTTCAACTTTTTTGTTTTCCGACGGAAAGGTAACGTTCCAAATTCTTTTCTCGGCAGGTAAAACTTGCGGGCGGCTTCCCTGCGGTGCGCGGTTTGTCCGGTGATGCACGGCACTTGGGGGGCTGCACCTCTATCTGCTGAGCCTTTCCGCCTGCTTCTCCCGCCTCTCAACCTCCCGCACCACCTCTGGCGGGAGCATCTTCAGCAGCTTCTCAGCCTTGCGGCAGCGGGATTCCAACACAGAGATGTGGGCGCGCTGCTGAAAGCTGAAATTACGCTCCTCTCGCAGCTCGGCTTGCAGATCGGCGACCTCCTTCTCGCTGTGTTGCTGCCGGTGCTGGGCGGCAGCGGCGACCTCTCGCAGCCGTTGAGTCTCCGCTTGAAACGACTCTACCTCCGGCAAGAGCTGCGCCAGCAGCGCAACGGCCTCCTCGCGCTTTTTGCCCGTGTTCAGCACGTTGATGCCGTTCAGCGCTGTCTCCAGCTGCTCAAGCTTGGCGTCCATGGCCGTGACCTTCTTGTACCATTGGGGCGGCAGATGCTTGCGCCTTGTCTCTACGGCAGGTGTGCCGCGCTCCAGCTCCGGCCAACGTTCTGCCATGCAGGCGTAGAAATCGTCCTGCCAGCGGATCATGTTTTTCTTGTTTCCGAGGATTTCTTTTGCGGACAGCCGGTTGTCCTTCGTCAGTGGCACAAAGCACAGATGCATGTGCGGTGTTTTTTCGTCCATGTGTACCACGGCGGAAAAGATATTCTCCTCTCCCACACGCTCTTTGAGAAAGCCGAGCGCCCGCTCAAAATACTCCGGCATTTCCGATTCATGTGCTTTTGCAAACTCCGGGCTGGTCGTGATCAAAGTCTCCACAAATTTCACGCTGTCCCTGCGCACCCGGCAGCCCGCCATGCTGACACGGTGTCGGATCTCCTGCCCGTAGCTCCAACGCGGCGCGATCAAATGATAGTTTTGCACGGTGCGGCTTTTGTCAATGTCTGGATTGCTGGCGTAGGCTTCCTTTGTCCGCTCATTGTGGGCAGCAATGGCCTTGGCAGCACCGCCCTTCCGCTTGGCAAATCGTAAAATGGCATAAGCCATTGCTGTTCCTCCCTTGTCGTATTTTAGAGACGAGGGATCGGAGAATACCCACCACAACTTTCTGAAAAAGTGCGCCCGACAGATGACGATACCGTCATCTGTCGTCCTTCTTTTTCGGCCCGGTCAAAGCTGCGTGGGGAGCGGCGTCCCCGCGCAGTTTTCCCGTCCCCCGTCGTGATGGGTATAATACACTACCCAAACACCGTGCGCGACCTCTACAACTACTTGAAGGCGTACTGTCTCCGCCTGCCGCTCCCGATCCACAAGTGTAAAAACTGCGGCAGATACTTTGTTGTGACCGGCAACATCACGCAGGACTACTGCACGCGGCTGATGGAAGGCTCGGAAAAGACCTGCCGCCAAATGGGAGCGGTGGTGCAGTATCAGAGTCGGCAGATGAAGAATCCTGCCACAAGGGAGTTTACGCGCTCCTACAAGGCCCACAACGCCCGTGTGCGGTACGGGACGATGACCAAGGCGGAGTTCACCACATGGTCGAAGGAGGCGCGTGCAAAGCGTGCAGACTGCGTAGCAGGCAAGCTGCCGCTTGAAGACTTTGTCGCATGGCTCGACAGCGACAAGCAGCGATAAAACAACGGACTGACTGGCCGTTTTATGATTTCAGAAGAAAAGGAGGAAACATTG
>JALETS010000049.1 GCA_022781395.1 Lachnospiraceae bacterium
GCCACCAGCTTATGAGTCTCCTCATTCACATGACTAAGCTGTTCTTCTGCAGTCATGCCCGCGATATCCCTCTTCTTATAGCCGGCATTGACCATATCCCTCAGGGAGGCCACTCTGACCATAAAGAATTCGTCCAGATTAAAAGCTGTAATACTTAAAAATTTCAACCGCTCAAATAAGGGAATCTGCTTATCCTTGGCTTCGCTCAAGACCCGCTTATTAAAGAGAAGCCAGCTTAATTCCCTGTTTGTATAATATTCATCCTTAGAAAAATCTACCGTACCTGCCATATTCCCTATGGCCTCCTTCTATTTATTCTTATCTGCGCTGCCGGATAACCGGCTTCACACTGTATACTTCCTCAAAAAATTCCGCCCGTCTTGTAAATAATCCTTTTTCCAGCGTTATATCCACCGAAGAATCTACCGTGATGATCAATTGCTGGTCTTTTAAGGTGGTCTTGACATCCTTGAATTTCTGTTTATGGCTCCGGTCCAGTCCATTGGCTATCTTCAAGATAGCCGTCAGCTTGGCAATGGTCAGATAAGCCTTTCTGTCAATCGAACCATTCTGCCCCATAACGGCATAATAATCAAAATCCATATGATTGTATTTAACCACATTTGCCACGATTTCCCTCTCCATATGGGATAATCCGATGATTTCCGTAGACATGATAATATTATAAGAACACTCACCCAGATTCACCAGACTGATATATTTACCGCAGTCATGCAGAATCGTTGCAATACGCAATAACAGTCGTTCTCTTTTGGAAAGGCCATGCACCTTGTTCATACTGTCATAGATTGTCAATGCTATCTTCTCCAGAGTCTCGCTTCTTCGACGGCTGCCCATATACCGTTTGCTGATATTCCGGGCACAGGCAAGGATATCCTGCTCGAAATCATGGTCTTCTTTGATAATATTATTCTTTTCACCATATTCATATGCCATACCGTCACACAAACTGACTCCCGGCACCCAGATCAGCCTGGCTCCCATCAGTTGAGAAATCCGGTTGATCAGGATACCCGATATGCACAGAAGTGGTACGTTTTCCTCCGGCATATCCAGTCTGACAGCCACATCCTGAAAAGATTTATCCTGAACCCTCTCCAGAAAATGTCCTATGGCTGATGTTTCAATACTTTCCTGTTCAAGCCCTGACACATTCTTACCTACCACGGCAGAAATATAATCATCTACTACTATGATATTCTCTATCTCCCTGTCCTTCAGATACAGTTTCTTAAACACAGCAAGCTGGGAACTGATCATCTCATCCAGAATCATCTCATACTGTCCCGGACGGATATTCAGCCTGCCGATCTGATCCTGTAGACGCAGTACCCCCAACTTCATGTTCTGGGTCGTCACAAGAGCATCCTGATCAAAAAGGGATACCTGGATACTGCCGCCTCCAATATCCACAATGGCTGTACCCTTCTCAATGATACGGTTAAATGCCTCTCCTTTGGATGCTATGGACTTATAATCCAGAAAGCGCTGCTCCGAATTACTCAGCACTTCAATCCGGATGCCTGTCCGTTGTGCAATCTGATCTAAGACGATCATGGTATTCTCAGTCTCCCGGATGGCACTGGTGCCATAAGCCTTATAATCATCCACCCGGTATCCCTTCATAATATCGCCATATTCCCTGAGCGTCCGGCACAGTTCATCTACTCTCTCATAACTGATCTTACCTGTTGCAAAGGTATCTGTACCCAGATCGATACGCTGTCTGATATGATCAATTTCCCGTATCCCATTTCTGGAAGAGATTTCAAAAATCTTCATGGCAAGTTCATAAGAACCCACATCGATCGCTGCAAATGTTTTCATATCTTCCTCCGTTTCGAAGCATTATATCTTATTCCGGCTTACCCAGCAGGTAATCAATAAACTGCTGCGCTGTTCTTCCTGACAATCCGCCATGGGAAAGTTCCCACTTGTTTGCTTCCAGATATAATTCCTCCTCCGGCATGGTAATGCCATAACGATCTGCCAAAGTCTTAACAATCTGTTGGAACTGTTTCTTATCCGGTGCGCAGAAGAAGATAGACACACCGAAACGATACACTAGGGAAAGCTTCTCCTGTACCGTATCACCCGCATGCATATCCTCCATCCTCCGGTCATCCTTATCACTGTAATTCTCCCGTACCAGATGCCTTCTGTTGGAGGTTGCATAGATCAGCACATTATCCGGCTTTTTCTCAAGACCACCTTCAATAACCGCTTTCAGATATTTATACTCTATCTCAAAATCCTCAAAGCTTAAATCATCCATATAGATAATAAACTTATAATTCCGGTTTTTAACTTGTGCAATCACATCGTTCAGATCCTGAAACTGATGCTTATATATCTCGATAATGCGCAGGCCTCTGTCATAATATTCATTGGCGATTGCCTTGATACTGGAAGATTTGCCGGTTCCCGCATCGCCAAACAGCAGACAGTTATTGGCTTTTCGCCCGGAAACAAAGGCTTCCGTATTATCGATTAGCTTCTGTTTGGGAATCTCATAACCTACCAGATCATCCAGTCTCACGTGTGCAATATTTAAAATCGGCACAATTTTTGCACCGGAATCCTCATGCACCACACGGAACGCTTTATGTAAACCAAACTTACCAACTCCATACTCCCGGTAAAATTCTGTCAGCGTTGCTTTCATGGCCTGCGCATTCTCATCTTCCACAAACTGTTCTGCCAGATGGCAGATACGGTCACGGATACGCTTGTTATATACCTTACTGTCCTGAGAAGGGCTCTGGTAATTCAGAACCGTATAAAATTCCGGAGCTTTCAGTATCTCTAGCATGGGAGTAAAATCATAATCATAAAATTCCTTGAAAATAGCAATATCATGCAGTACCAGCTCATTAATACTGCCCTCAACAGCCCCTCGGATCTCGCATGCCATACTGTAACTGTTCTCATTATTTACCAATAGATTAGTCAGGTAACAATGCCAGAGATTCCCGTAAAATCCATGGTCCGCCGCCTGTTCCAGTAATCTGTGCATGCATTCATACAGAAGCGGTCTCGCCTGGCCTTCTCCGGAACGATAATGTTCCATCAGCCAGACCATATCCTTTAAGATCTCTCCTTCACCGAATTCTTTATAAATGATCAGTTCTTCTTCTCTCATGTCTCCTCATATACTCCCGCTGTTAGTAATTACCCAGAATCTTCATACTTCTGGCTTCATCCCGCAGACCGCGTAACGCATTCTTGACTGCACTGTCTGCCAGATTCCCTTCAAAATCAATAAAAAAGCGATATTCCCAGTTCCGCTCCTCGATAGGCCGGCTTTCAATTTTGGTCATATTCAGATTATTGTAAATAAAATGCGACAACATATGATACAGAGAACCGCTCTCATGGGATACTTCAAGACATATGCTGACCTTGTTTGCATCCTTTAAGAAAATCTTCTGGTTCGTGACAATGATAAACCGGGTGGAATTAGTCTCTGACTGATTGACACCCCGCTCCAAAATATCCAACCCATATATTTTGGCCGCCTGTTCACTGGCAATCGCCACCTGACTTTTATCGCCGTCCTGACTGACCTTGCGGGCCGCAAAAGCATTGTTCTGCATACTGATCTGTCGCCAGGTATCATGCTCATTCAGATAACGGGCGCTCTGCATCAAAGACTGGGGATGGGAATATACTGTCCGGATCTGCTCAAAATCCGTCCCCGGCAATCCCATCAGGCAATGCTCTATCTTAATGATCTGTTCCCCTACAATATAATTTTCAAATTCTACCAGCAGATCATAAATCTCATTCACAATACCTGCTGTGGAATTTTCGATAGGAAGAACCGCAAAGTCTGCACTTCCCTCTTCTATGGCACACATGGCATCCCTGAAAGTATCTACATGGAAGCAGTTCACCTGCTCTCCGAAATATTTCATCATTGCCATCTGGGAATAGGCGCCCTCTGCCCCCTGGAATACTACACGGGCTTTCTCCACATCCAGTTTGTCCACTTTTATAAAGGGAAGTCTGCCCACACTTCCCACCTCAGCCAGCTTATTATACTGAAGCTTACGGCTCATGGACATAATCTGCTCAAATAATTCCTGTACACCATATGCATTAAATTCATTGTGGGTCAGGGATTTGACCTTGCGCAGTTTCTCTTCTTCTCTGGTCTTATCAAATACCTTCTTGCCTGTCTTGATTTTATAGTCAGCCACCCGGGAGCAGATCTCCATTCTCTCCTCATAAAGCTTTACAATCTTCTCATCAATATCGTCCAGTTGATTACGTAATTCCAGTAAATCCATGCTTTGGTAATCCTTTCCGCTTCGTAATTATAATCAATAATATCTTACCCCAAATCCTACTTGATAGCAAGCCGGATTATAGATATAATAAGGTAGTCGGAGGATAGCAAAATGACAACCAAACAGAAAAACATTTTAATCTTATTCATAGCAGGCATTGTGCTGGTCCTGTTGCTTTTACTTGTAATTTTCAGTGGACGCATTCCCCTGAATGATGACTATACCACCGGAAACACTGCCGGTAATTTAAATAACGGTGGGTATTTTTGTGAAACAGATGACCATATCTTTTTTGCCAATGCCTATGATAATTATGCATTGTATTCCATGAATCCTGACGAGACAGAGTTGAAGAAACTGAGCAACAACTCCGTTTCCTCCATTAATGCCGGCGGCAAATATCTGTACTATGCCATGACCAGTAATTCCAACGGCTCCGGGCTTGGCTTCGTCCGCAGGACATCCGGCATCTATCGCAGCAAACAAAACGGAAGCGGTGTAGTCTGTCTGGACAGATGCCATATTGTTACCATGCAGTTATGCGGAAATTACTTATATTATGAGAAATATGACAACAACGCCGGCCCTTCTTTAGATAAGATCAAGATCAATAAAAAAGAGAAACAGACACTTGCAGCAGAACGGATCAATCCGAACTGTTTTGTAAACGGCATTATTTATTACCAGGGAGCAGATGAAGATCATTATCTTCATGCACTGAATACTGCAACTGATACATCCGATGTGATATGGAAAGGCGATATCTGGAATCCGGTCTATCAGGATGGCTATATATATTATATGGACGTAGCGAATGATTACAGGCTTTGCCGCTATTCCATGAATGACGACATCATTGAAGTATTGACCAACGACCGAATCGACATGTTCAATATCTATGGGGACTATATCTACTATCAGGTAAGCTCTCAGGATGCTCCTGCATTAAAGAGGATGTACATAGACGGCAGTTCACAGGAACTGATCAAGGAAGGTGTTTTCCAGAATATCAACATTACTTCCCGGTATGTATACTTCAATGCATATAATGAGACAACACCCGTCTATAAAACCAGTACCTTTGGTCCTGTAGAGGTGACTACTTTTGATGCTGCCATGCAGGCTGCATTGGAAAACATGAAATAATGATTCAGAAATGTAAAACGGCAGAGTAGAATTCCTTACTCTGCCGTTATTTTGAAGTTTTCTTTCAGTAATGCTTCATTGTGCATACATCGATAAATACCGGTTACCTTCTGTGCCATATCCTCTTCTGCCCGTTCATCCGTTATAGGAAGCACCATAATCCGGTAATCAACTCCAAACACGAAGCTCTTGGTGCTTGTCATATGACATCCGTTACGGGTATAAAAGGCTATTCTGCGATTACGGATATCTCTCACAGCCGCATCCTCTGCAAGTTCATTATCCTCCACCTCAATCACAATTCCTTTCCACCCGGCACATATCTCTCTAAGCTGTTGTAGGGCAGCGGAACCATAACCATTCCCCCGCGTATTTGGAATCACTGCAAAATAGTCTAATAATAACACCCGTTTCTCATAATCTGCCACAAAATAAGCATAAGCCCGCAGAACCTCCCGGGCCCCTTCTACTGTTGTCACAGTCTCATAAAATCCATAAGCAAAATAATGGTTCCTGCTCCACATATCCTCTATCATGTAAAAGGGCTTCAGTTCTTCCGGCGGAAAATCCGTTCCCATGTAAAGATCATATATTTCCTTAGTCTGTGCAAGTGTCAGTTTTCTCGCCAGGAGCTGCATCATATCTCGTTAACCTTTCCTGAATCATCTATCTTATCATATTAATATTGGGGCATGACTCCTCTGCATTCTATAACACATGTTTTTCTCCATCTCGCTTCACCTCGTGATAAAGCTGCATCACTGATTTGTGCAATACAGGATGTATCTCGTAGGGTGCAATCCGGGCAAGCGGTGCCAGCACAAAATCCCGGTTGTGCATGTCTTCATGGGGAATTTTCAGGGACTCCGTATACATGACACAATCCTCATATAGAAGAATATCCAGATCCAATGTCCTTGGTCCCCAGTGGATCTTCCTCTGACGATCATGTTTCTGTTCAATCTCATGAATACACTCCAACAGTTCTTCCGGTGTATAGAGTGTCTCTATGGCTATGGCTCCGTTTAAATAATTCTCCTGCTCTACACCCCCATAAGGTGTAGTCGTCATCCAATCAGAAATCTGTATCACCCGGCACCGGTTATCCCGTCGCAGTGTCTCCACTGCTGAATTCAAATATGCCTCCCGGTCTCCCATATTGGAACCGCAGGCTATATAAGCCCTATGCCATCCTCTTGTAATCTGCACCGAAACTGACTCGAAGGGTAACGGGATCGGTGCCTCCGGTTTCCGGAGTTCCAACGTAATATTTCTTACCAACGGAAAATGAAGCAGCACCTCTTCTGCTGCCTTCTCCGCTGCCGTCTCAATCAGTTTATAGGTATTCTCTGTCAGACAGCGTTGAAAAAGCTGACATACCTCGCCATAATTGGTAGACAGCTCTAATTCATCCATAATACCTGCGTCTCTTGTATCTGTTTCTAAAACTGCATTGATATAAAAGTTCTGGCCTTTCTCATTTTCCTCGGCATAGACCCCGTGATGGGCAAATATCCGAAGATTTTCGATCCGAATCTGATCCATATTTGTCTCCTTGTCCCACAGGCTGCCATCTGTTGCTTCTTTGTCCGGCATCCATTATTGATAATCGCTCTTCCGGACTGTCATCTATATCCGTCACGAATCGCTTCCGCCATCTTAATGGCTCTCGCATTTTCCTTCACATCATGCACCCTGACAAACATAGCTCCCTTCAGGACAGCGTACACCGATGTAACCAGCGTTCCTTCCAGACGCTCTGATACAGGCAATTCCAGGGTAAGACCAATGACAGATTTACGGCTGCAACCCAACAGCAGCGGATATCCCAATATATGCAACATCTCCATCCGGTCAATAATCTCCAGATTGTTCTCATAGGTCTTACCAAATCCCACACCCGGGTCCAGTATGATCTTATCATCCGATATACCTGCTTTTTTTGCAATAACAAGTGTTTCTTTTAAATCCTCCAGTACCTCATCCATATAATCATGATAATCCGGCTCTTTCCGGTTATGCATGAGACAACAGGGTAATCCGGCCTCTGCTATTACCTCCGCCATCTTTTCGTCATATTTCAGTCCCCATATATCATTGATCAGATCAGCCCCGGCTGCAATCCCCGCCTGAGCCACCTTTGCCTTGTAAGTATCAAGCGAAATCGGTATATCAAATCTGGATTTAACTTTCTCTATGATAGGAACAACCCGTTCTATTTCTTCTTCCTCTGGCAAGATGGTATAGCCCGGTCTGGTAGATTCGCCTCCGATATCTACAATATCCATACCGTCTGATATCATCTCTTCCACATGGTATAACGCCTTATCCAAATCATTGAACCTGCCTCCATCCGAAAAAGAATCCGGTGTAACATTCAGGATTCCCATAACATAAGTATGACCTTTTACTGCAAATTCTTTCTGTCCGATTCTCATACTGTCGTTTTACTC
>JALETS010000120.1 GCA_022781395.1 Lachnospiraceae bacterium
TTAACGCCGCCCTTTGTATCAGGAACCTGTTTTACACAAACAACAATTTTCATTGTATTTCTCTCCTTATATTTTTTGTTTATTTTTCCTACTTCAACAGTGCACCGGAGATGACCATACGCTGAACTTCACTTGTTCCTTCGTAAATCTCCGTAATCTTAGCATCACGCATCATACGCTCTACATCGTACTCTCTGATGTAACCGTAACCACCGTGTAACTGAACAGCCTTGGTTGTTACTTCCATAGCTACCTCTGCAGCATATAATTTAGCCTTTGCAGCCTCTACGGAGTAAACCTTCTGTGTAGCCTTAGCCATAGCAGCCTTGTATACCAGTAACTGAGCAGCCTCTACCTTGGTAGCCATATCTGCCAACTGGAACTGTGTATTCTGGAAAGCACCGATTGCTCTGCCGAACTGTTTTCTTTCTTTTACATAAGCAATAGTTGTTTCTAATGCACCCTCAGCTAAACCAAGTGCCTGGGAAGCGATACCGATACGTCCGCCATCCAAAGTATGCATAGCGATGTTGAAACCTTTACCCTGCTGTCCCAATAAGTTCTCCTTCGGGATACGGCAGTCTGTGAAGATCAACTCGTATGTGGATGAACCACGGATACCCATCTTCTTCTCTTTGGTACCGAAGGTGAATCCGGGAGTTCCTTTCTCAACAATAAACGCAGAGATTTCTTTGGTCATTCTGCCACGTTTCTCAACTGTGCCTGTAATAGCAAAGATAACATATACGTCAGCTTCTTTACCGTTAGTAATAAAGCACTTGGAACCGTTTAATACCCACTCGTCACCATCTAATACAGCTTTGGTCTGCTGTCCCTGTGCATCTGTACCGGCACCGGGCTCTGTTAAACCGAACGCGCCAAGCTTCTCACCTTTTGCAAGGGGAATTAAGTATTTCTGTTTCTGCTCCTCTGTACCATAAGTCATGATAGGATCGCAGCAAAGGGATGTATGTGCAGATACGATAACGCCTGTTGTACCACATACTTTGGAAAGTTCCTCAACACACATAGCGTATGTCAAAGGATCACAACCCTGTCCGCCGTACTCCTTCGGAACCGGAATTCCCAGGAAACCTAACTTAGCCATTTTCTCAACGGTCTCTCTAGGGAACACTTCTGTCTCGTCTACCTCTTGAGCGAGAGGTTTTACTTCTTTTTCAGCGAACTCTCTGAAAAGAGATCTCGCCATTTCATGTTCTTTGCTTAAAGTAAAATCCATGATTTTTTATTCCTCCATGTTTATTTGTTGTAGCTCTTACAGCTACTCTTTATTTATCAAATATTTACTTACCCGGCAAAAATGCCTTTAGGCATTTTTGTGGGAATGACATAGTTTCTCTTAGGCTGCGTACTTTGCAGCCTTAGAAAAACTTCATTCCCTTTTATTTGGAATAATCAAAGAAACCAACGCCTGTCTTTCTACCAAGCTTCTTCTCTTCTACCATCTTCTTCAGAAGCGGCTGCGGAGCATATTTCTCATCCTTGGTCTCGTTGTAAAGAACTTCCATGATAGCAAGGCAGATATCCAGACCGATCAGATCTCCTAAGTGAAGAGGTCCCATCGGATGGGAAGCACCAAGCTGCATAGCCACATCGATATCCTCAGCAGATGCTGTACCTGCGTCTAAAACACCGATTGCTTCGTTGATCATAGGAATCAGGATTCTGTTTACTACGAAACCGGGAGCTTCTTTAACCTGTACAGGTGTCTTGCCGATCTCTGTTGCGATAGCTGTAATTTTATCTACCATATCCTGAGGTGTGTTCTCACCTCTGATAACCTCTACTAATTTCATTCTGTCAGCAGGGTTAAAGAAGTGCATACCGATCATAGGTCTGTCTAAGCCTTCACCAATCTTGGTAATGGAAAGGGAAGATGTGTTGGATGCAAACATGCAGTCCTTCTTAACGATTCCCATTAACTCTTTGAAGATAGCCTGTTTGATTTCCATCTTCTCAAGTGCAACCTCTACGATCAGATCGCAGTCAGTACAGATGCTGTTAAGACCTGTCGTGATCTTACCCATGATTTCATCAGCTTTTTCTTTGCTGATCTTCTCTTTACCTACAAGGAAATCCATGTTCTTCTGGATTTTAGCCTTGCCGCCCTCAGCATACTCTTCCTTGATATCGCAAAGACAAACTTCATATCCGTCTGTCATAGCGAATGCCTGCGCAATACCGGAACCCATTGTTCCTGCACCAATAATACCTACTTTCATTGTAGTTCCTCCTATATGTTTTTATTTTTATGTTGTTCTATTTGTTCTGGAATGGCTCTTTTACCTTCTCTTTGTTCTTATCTAAGAAGAATGCCATACCATATTTCTGGTCTTCTGTCTCGAAGCAGTCACCGAATAACTTCTCTTCGATTACGATAGCCTCATCCATACCGACTTCTAAGCCTTCATTGATCGCTTTCTTGCAGTTGCGGACAGCAATCGGTGCATTCTTGGCAATACCGGAAGCCATCTTCTCTGCTGCTGCCATCAATTCTGCCTGCGGATAAACAGCATTTACAAGACCGATTCTTAAAGCTTCATCAGCCTTAATATTTCTTGCTGTGTAGATCATCTGCTTAGCCATGCCCGGTCCAACGATTCTGGCAAGTCTCTGTGTACCGCCGAATCCCGGTGTAATGCCAAGACCAACCTCTGGCTGACCGAATACTGCATTGTCAGAACAGATTCTGATATCACAGCTCATGGAGATCTCACAACCGCCGCCTAATGCAAAACCATTAACTGCTGCAATAACCGGAATCGGGAATGTCTCCAATTTACGGAATACATCATTACCTTTCTTGCCGAAAGCCTCACCCTCAGCTTTAGTCAGCGTGCTCATCTCACCGATATCTGCACCTGCTACGAAGGACTTCTCGCCTGCACCTGTTAAGATCAGACATCTTACGGTATCCAGATCTACGCTGTCCAGAGTCTTGTCAAGCTCGTCCAACACAGTAGAATTTAAAGCATTTAATGCCTTTTCACGGTTGATTGTAATGATACCAACCTGTCCTTTTACTTCATATAATACAAATTCCATAGTTTTATCTCCTTACAAACTATATTTCGTAGTTCTCAACGATGGTTGCACAACCCATACCACCACCGATACACAGTGTAGCAAGACCCTTCTTAGCACCCTTTGCCTGCATCTCATGAAGCAGTGTAACCAAGATACGGCAGCCGGATGCTCCAACAGGATGACCCAGTGCAATTGCACCACCGTTAGGATTGAGCTGTTTCTCTACGTCGATTCCGAGTTCTTTACCAACTGCTACGGACTGTGCAGCAAATGCCTCATTAGCCTCGATGATATCGAAGTCTTCAATCTTATAGCCGGCTTTAGCCATAACCTTCTGTGTAGCCGGAACAGGACCGATACCCATAACCTCAGGTCTGCAGCCTGCCAGTGCGCCTGCTACGAAAGTTGCCATAGGCTTAACGCCTAACTCTTTTGCTTTCTCCTCGCTCATAACAACGATTGCTGCTGCACCATCATTGATGCCGGAAGCATTACCTGCTGTTACGAATCCGTCTTTGTTGATTGGACGAAGTTTCTGAAGTCCTTCGATGGTAGAACCGGCTCTTGGTCCTTCATCTACCTTGAATTCAACCATTTCTTTCTTTTTCTTAACCATTACCGGTACAATTTCTTTATCGAAAGCACCGCTCTTCTGAGCTGCCTCTGCCTTTAACTGGCTCTTTAATGCGAACTCATCCAGTTCTTCACGGGTAAGTCCCCACTCTCTGCAGATATTGTCTGCAGTTGTAATCATATGATAGTTATTGAATGCATCCCAGAGTGCATCATTTACCATGGTATCTACTAAAGTACCATTATTCAGTCTATATCCAAAACGTGCCTGAGGAACAGCGTAAGGTGCCATAGACATATTCTCCATACCACCTGCAACTACAATGTCTGCATCGCCTGCCTGAATCATCTGTGCTGCCATGTTGACACTGTTAAGACCGGAACCGCATACAACGTTCACCGTAACAGCCGGAACCTCGTTCGGAAGGCCTGCCTTGATAGAAGCCTGACGAGCAACGTTCTGTCCAAGACCTGCCTGGATTACACATCCCATATACACATGATCAACCTGGTCAGGTGCTACTCCTGCTCTGTTCAATGCTTCTTTGATTACGATTGCGCCAAGCTCAGGTGCCGGAGTTGTGCTTAAAGAGCCACCCATGGTACCGATTGCTGTACGGCAAGCGCCAGCCAAAACAACTTTTTTTGCCATCTTTCTTTCCTCCATAATTTGTATTGTTTTTATCAAAAGCCTTGTAAAAATAAGGCTTGACAATGATTGTTATTTTTTTGTCATTGTCCGCTTCTCCTATTGTATCATAGCGATATCTTTTTTGCAATGATTTCTCCTATTCTTCTGTTTCATCTTTTGTTTTATTGCCTGTTCTGCTGTCTATGCTGCCTTTCTTTCCCTTATCATGATTCTTCCGATATGCCTCCGCTGCCGGATCCTTCATTTCATAAACTCTTCTCCATTCTTTGGTATCACCTACTTTAGCCGCCTGACTACGGTTACGATAAAGGAACTTGGTCAGTTCATAACAGTCGATCCAGATTTCGTTATTGCCCTCCTTCTGTGACTCATCGAAGATCAGCTGCAGGCCCCAGTGGAGATGCACCACCTCAATGTTGTTCACGTTCTCCTTGGCGCTGTAACCGGTATGGCCCATATAACCAATCACATCACCTGCCGTCACAACGCTGCCCTCTTTCAGATTCTCTGCATAAGGATAGTTCTGCCGCAGATGGGCGTAATAATAATAACGTTTACCGTCAAAGCTCCGGATACCGATACGCCATCCTCCATACTGGTTCCAGCCAAGTGCCTCCACATAGCCGGACTCTACAGCGATGATAGGGGTACCCACAAGTCCCATCATATCATGCCCCAGATGGGGTCTGGAATAGCCATAGCTGCGGGAAGAACCGAAATCATCATAATGACTGTAATCAAATCCCTTGGCAATAGGCGAAAAAGCCTTTAAGCCATAGTAGGTGGTCATGCTGCCATCCTCCCCCTCCAGAGAAAACTCTCCAACCATACCACCCAGCACTGCCGTATAGGCCTCCAGATAATAATCATAATACTCCATATCCTTAGTCAGCTGTTCCATGGTACTTTCCTTACTTTGCAGCTCCTTGGCAACTTTCTGTATTTCCCTGACACTGTTCTTATCAAATTTACCACCATGCTTTGCCCCCACATAGGCGATCAGCTCGATCCAGTTCAAATGTACCTCATCCCGGTAAGTCTCCACATCCAGCTCGTAAGCAGCAGTCAGCGCTTCGCAGGTCACATGAAACTCCACCCACTTGATATAACTGCCGTCTGCCGTTACTTCAATTGCCTCGCCATCCTCAGATGTCCATGCCGTTCCTTCACCCTGAAATGCCGATTCATTCCATCGGTTCTTTATTTCTCTTGTAATAGAAACACATCCTATTGCAAGCAAAAGAAGCATCTCTACCCGGATGCCCCATCTGATGATCTTTCCACTCTCCCTTTTCCTCATAATCTGCTCCCGCCATTTATCATACCTAACTAGAAAAATATATGAAAATACCCTGCCGGTTATGCCGTAAAGTGCATCCGCGCAGGGTATACAATCCATACAAAACATTATTTCTTGCGGTAAACAAACTCTCTCTGAATCACAAAGCTTAAGAAGAAAAGGAATACATCAACAGGTATCTTAACTGCCACCTCATAGCCGCCAAAGAGGCTAAACAATCCATTAACCAGAAAAGCACTGCAGAGCATCTGACACAGCGCAAGCATGCAGTATTTGACAGCAGTGGCTGCTATATTCGCATGACTCTTGAAAACTACGCGGTAATTAATCAGGAAATTGTATA
This sequence comes from Lachnospiraceae bacterium, assembly GCA_022781395.1. Lineage (GTDB taxonomy): Bacteria > Bacillota > Clostridia > Lachnospirales > Lachnospiraceae > UBA3282. Next base: position 5,917 of record JALETS010000120.1, read on the forward strand.
TGGCGGAGATTACCCGCGCCAACACTGTTGCACCTACAATATAGGGCAGTTCTCCGAAAAATCCGGTAGCCCCCTGCAAAATCCGGCAGAAAAAATGAAACAGCAGCAAATCCAGTACACTGGAAGAAAGGGATGAAAACAGGAACTTGCCGAATATCATATAAATCCGGAGAGAATCCTTTATCGGGTTAAAATGGCTTGTCTTGTTTTCTTCTATATAAATGGTTTCCACCGGAACCTCCAGAATCGGAATGCTCCGATTTTTGGTTTCAATCAGCATATTGGTTTCAAATTCGAAGCGCTCTCCCTTGACATTCATCAATACTTCCATAAAAGAAACCGGAATGGCACGAAGACCGGTCTGGGTATCAGAAACAGAAATCCCAATCAGATAGCTCAATACCTTTCTGGTACATTTATTGCCAAAACTGGACCGCGCCGGCACATCCCCTGCATCAAAATTACGGCAGCCGAGAATAAGTCCCTCCGGGTTGTCCCACAGCTTCTTCATGCAGGCCAGAATGTCCTTCGCCGTATGCTGCCCGTCAGAATCCGCCGTCACACAGCCCGGCATATCCGGATATTCCTGCAGGCAGAAATTGAATGCCGTCTTAAGCGCCCTGCCTTTTCCAAGGTTGACTGCATGGGTCAGCGCTCTGCAGCCACTGATCGATGCCGCCTGTTCAAAGAGAGCCTGATATTCTCTACCGCTGCCATCATCTACCACAACGATATGCTTAATGCCTGCCTCTCTCAAATGCTGCAGCAGGGCTATCAATTTTTCATCCGGTTCATATGCCGGTATGATAACCGGAATTTCGTAATAAGAAGATATCTTTTCCATTCCTGTAAATGACCGCTCCTATCATATTCTTCCTGCATTCTCTGCCGGAACTCCTTACCACTGTAGTGCTGCAGCTCATTGATACTGCATAATCGGTATCAGTTGCATCTCTACCCCATCATCTGCAATCCGGTACAGCGTCTCACAGGCAAAACCGCCTTCTGCTATCAAAGTATCGAAGACGGCTGCAGCATCTGCCTCCGTATTCTCCACATACAGATATTCTGCATGGGAAGTTCGAATTTCCTCTACCATCCAGTCTGTCTGTGCATCATTTAAGTTCAGACTTTTATATACCACAGAAATCGGTGAGGCCTCCATATTGGTATAGCTGTTCTTAACCCAGCGCGGCGCATCATCCCGCTGGATATAACAGATTCTTGTGCTGTTGTCGGTGCCAAGTGCCTGTATTTTCTCCAGAAAAAGCCCGGAATCCTCATCTATCATCTGCACACGCTCCTGCATCTGCTCCGTTACTTCTGCCCGATAGCCGATAAGACCATGATACCCAGTCTGATAACCTGCTGTCAATGCCACAAAAAGGATAAAGCACAGGCTTGTGCCGTATCGTTGCACAAATCGCGGCATCTTTTCCCCTGTAAAAAGCTTCTCTCCATAAGTCATCCAGATATTTGCAAGGAACAGCAGTGTACCGATAGTAAAGGGCGCTCCGTACCGTTCAATAGAAGAAATCATGCCCGAAGCTTCCAGATACTGTGTTTCTGTCGCAAAAATCGTGATATGAGCCAGGAAAATAATCCCGTAGAAAAGTGCACCACTGACCACACTGTATCCCAGAATCAGCCTTCCCTGCTTCTTTGGCATCAGATTCTTACGGTAAAAAAACAGCACCAACAGACAGATGCACACATAAAATCCTAAAGGTGTCAAATCTAAAAAAGGTCCCTTTTCTTTATGCAGCGGTGAGGTCAGAAAGGCTTGCAAAAATGCTTTGGCAAAATCACCTGTATAGCCGGAAATTCCATACTCATCCGTTGTCATATATTTGACCGCTGTTGTGGTAGTCTTTGTTACTCTCCGCATCAGCAGACAGAAAAGCATCCAGCTTCCCCCCGTCACTATAGGGGCTGCAGCCACGGCAAGTATTCTGCCAATAGCTCCTTTTGTCTCGGTTCTCTGCTTCTTCCCTGTATGCATCCCTTCTCCGGTCTTGCCTTCTTCCTCCGCCGAAAGTCCCTGTTTCTGCCCAAGCTGATAGAGTCCCAAAAACACCAGCCCGAAAACCGCCCAGATAAATCCTACGGATTTTACCAGCACCAGCACACTCAGGTACAATCCCAGTCTGGTGTAATAAATACTGTCCTTCTTACCCTCATTCTGCGTTACGGCAAACAGGTAACCGCCATAGATGCAGGCCATTGTCAGATCCGCACAAAATCCCTCATAGCCATACACTTCCGCAATACTTGGCAGAAACCAAAGCGCTGCCGCCATGAGAAGCATAACCGGAACATTTCTGCCCTTCAGCTTCCGAAGCACCGGCAGCATAAAGGAAAGATTCATCACATAGTATCCCACAAAGGCCAGACCTTCCCGGAACTTTCCCGGACTCAGATGCAGGAACCACCATTTAATCAGCTGGGCTCCGGGCGGATAATCCCCAAATTCCGGTGCCACATTTCCATATTTTCCCGCAAATCCATCCAGATAATACAAAGATTTCACATCGGTTGCCCAGAAATTCACATCATCCCACCAGGTAACCACTTTACCGGCAGCGCAAATCGCTACAATTCCCACCAAAAGAACCGCCGTAATAAATGACGGTTGTGTCACATTATTCAGACAGACCTTGCCAAAACTCTCTCGTTCTTCTTTTCCCCTGAGAAAAAGCCATATTACAAAGCCGAAGATTACAAGAATACCGATTCCATCTATCCGGGAAAGATGGCGCAGCATAGCCAATACATAAAGCACAAACACAAGCCCGCATATCACTACCGGCCAGACTTCTACCAGACTCTCTTTCCAATAATAAGCTAATATAAAAAGGCAGAGAACTACTGCAATAATATTTATCATTCCCATAAAATCCTCACACACAACATCACCCTGCCAGTTATGACAGGGTGAAATGATATCACATATCCATATTCTGTTTCACATTCTTTAGTCTTCCGGCTCAATCAGACCATATGTGTTGCCTTTTCTCTTGTATACGACATTAACCTGATCTGTCTCCGCATTACAGAATACATAGAAATTATGTCCAAGTAATTCCATTTGTACACAGGCATCTTCCGGATACATGGGCTTGATGTCAAATTTCTTGGTACGGATGATCTTAACCTCTTCATCATCCATATAATCCTTCTCCACAAACTCCTGACGCAGAAAAGCTGCCGTCTGCTTCTTGTCCACCAATTTCTTCTTATACTTCTTAAGCTGTCTCTCGATAATCTCTTCCACCAGATCGATCGACACATACATGTCACTGCTGACCTGCTCGGAACGAATAATATTACCTTTCATCGGAATGGTTACTTCTATCTTCTGTCTGTCTTTCTCAACACTTAAAGTAACATGTACTTCTGTTTCCTCGGTAAAATACTTCTCCAGTTTACCGATCTTGTCCTCTACTGCGGATCTGAGTCCCTCTGTTACCTCAATGTTTTTCCCAATAATTATAAATTTCATGTCACTCATCCCTTCCATTGGATTATTGTATAGTCATTATAGCATATTTGCACAGCTTTTTGCAACAATTTAGAAGTTATGTTTCCTCTTTTTTGACACCTCAAAAGTCAAGTGTTTTTACGCAGATTTTCCCTCTATTTTACTTTTTCATTACAACTATACAAAACACTCGTTCTTTCAGTTACCATAAAATTGAGTTATTTTTCCTCCAAAAACCCTGTGGATAATGTGGATAACTCAGTGTATAAATTAATTTCCCCATAAAACGGCACAATCAGGTTGTGGATAAGTCCAACCCCTTTTTTGATTCCAAATATATTCTTTTAAAACACTTTTGTACAAAATATACAAAAGCCCCTCGCAGATACACGAGGGGCAATACTGTTATATTCTGTGTGTCTATTCTCCAACAAGATATATCTGCTAGAAAATACGTCTGATGGAAAGAATGGAACGGTAACTTGCATTGGAAACAATAATACCGGTCTTAGCAGTAGAAGCGTGTACAATCTGTCCATTTCCGATATAGATACCTACGTGACCGGAATAACAGATGATATCACCTGCCTGTGCATTCTCCAGACCGTTAACGGTAGCACCTACGCTTCTGTCTGCCGCAGAAGAGTGGGGCAGACTGACACCAAAGTTATTATATACACTCATAACAAATCCGGAACAGTCGGTACCGTTTGTCAGGCTGCTTCCGCCGTATACATAAGGATTTCCGACAAACTGCAATGCAAACTGTGCCACATCGGCGCCGGTACTTCCTGTCGGGCTTGCATAGGTCTTGCCACCATCCGTTGCTTTCTCCTTGGAAGAAGATGATGAAGCATTCTCAGCAGTTTTCTTCGCTGCAGCTTCTTTCGCAGCCTTTCTGGCAGCCTCTTCCTTTGCCAGTCTTGCTTCCTCTTCTGCAATGGATTCTGCTTTTACAAACTCTGTTGATAAGGTAACGTAATCAGTGGATACATAACCGTCACCTTCCTCGATATTAACTTTAACCCAACCGTCTAATTCTTCTGTAACGATCAGTTCATCATCAATCGGTACCAGACCAAGTACTGTCTCGTCCATGCCGGGCTGCTCACGTACCTTCAGTGTCGTTGTAGTAACTGTAGCAATTCGGGTACCTACCTCCTTAGCATACTCTACGGCATCCTCACCGGTCACGCAGTACTCAGCCTTCACATAACCTTCTACAGAACCGGAGCTGATTTTATACCAGCCGTTCTCTTCTTCCAGATAAGTACCTACGGACTTATTATAAAGCTTACCTACAATAGAGCCGTCCTCGCTTGCGCAGTCTCTGACGTTCACATAATCATTTACTTTGGCAATAACCAGATTCTTAAAACTCTCTTCCTCGTCTGTCAGGCCGCTGCCCGCCGCATTCTTCAAGTCCTTCGTATACCCTTCGCTGACCACGATGGTATCCTCAATCTTCTTTGTGGAAGAAGTAGACGCCGTGCTAATGCCGCCATTTGTACTGGCCAGGTCAGAGAAACCTCCTACCTGAACACTACCCACAGTAGCTCCCTCTGCGTTCTTTATCTCCTCACTCTTTACATCTGCCTTGTCGGACTCTTCTTTCAATGCAGAGAGAGAAGTTGATTTCTTGGCATCCTGCATAGAGTAATCGATGCCGGCCGATGGTAAGACAGAACCGATATTACCGGTTGCATGTACATCCATCCCCAGGCCGGTAAAGCTGATCGCCGCTGCCATGGCACATGCTGCAATTTTCACATTTGTTACATTTTTTCTATTCATAAATTACCTCATTTGTTACAAAATTGTTACATCTGTCTATAATATAGCATTCCCTATAAGTTTTGTCAACCACAGCATATACCTCCAAAAGCCGCGTATTTACGCTACTTATTGTGTTTTTTCCAGAAATTCACAATTATTTCACAGAATAGATCTCCAATCTTATGTCAAATTATGATAAATACTACAAAAATTTGACACCAAAATTTTGTAACAATTTTGCAACAAATAAAATCCTTACAATCCGTTTTGAGTCAGATAATGTTCCACACCCGCAACCGCACAGGCACCATCTGCCACAGCCGTTACAATCTGCCGTATCTGCTTGGTCCTGATATCGCCAGCCGCAAAAATCCCCGGCTCGCTGGCAGCACAATCCTCTCCTGCCTGTATATATCCGGAAGCATCACACGCCAGAAGTTCGCGGAATGCGTCGGTATTAGGCTGCATACCGATGGCAACAAAGACTCCCTCCACTTCCAGTCTGCTGTCTGCACCGTTTTCTACAGAATGCAGCTTCACACTCTCTACCAGATCATTGCCACAGATTTCGGATACAGTCTGATTCCAGTGTACTTCCACATTATCACAGGCAAACAGCTTCTCCTGCAGGCTCTTAGCTGCCCGCAGACTGTCCCTCCTGTGAATCAGATGGACTCTGCTGCACAAACGTGACAGATAGATAGCATCCTCTACCGCCACATCACCACCTCCTACCACTGCTACCTCTCTGCC
>JALETS010000219.1 GCA_022781395.1 Lachnospiraceae bacterium
CCTATACAGACCGACAGAATATTATCTTATATTCTATCACGAAACATAAGATGTCAAAAGCCCCAAACACCGAAATGTCCGGGGCTTTTGTGTCCTTATAAAATTTTCATAAGGACATGTAAAAGGGATATTATATGAAAAGAATGAAATTACCTATTTTGCAAGACGGATTACGTTCCAGCTCTTTTTCTCAAATACCGCTGTCAGCACACCACCGTCTACCTTTGCGTTACTGCCCGTCTTAGGCGTTACCCTGTCAGGATTCTCTTCTGTGTTCACAGCTTTCAAATCATCACACTGCATCACGATATGCTCTTTGACAATATAATCCTTATATTGTCTTAGATCTAAAGTAACTTCCATATCCTCTTCCAGATCTTTGTTGACTGCAAAAACTACCAGTTCCTCTTTCTCCCCATTCTCCACTACAACACAGTCCAGATAAGGAGCTTCCCCATACTGCTTTGCCTCATATACCGGAGACTTGACAATCGTATTAAGAACCGTTCCCTGTCCCAGCGTAGCAGCATGCATATAAGGATAAAAAATAGTCTGTCTCCATGCACCGGTATCGGAAGTCATGATCGGTGCTATCACGTTGACAAGCTGTGCCAGACAGCCGATCTTCACACGATCCGCATGGCGAAGCATGGTAATCAGCATACTGCCTACCAGTAAGGCATCCTCAAAATTATAAACATCCTCTAACTGGTGGGGTTTCTGCACCCATTTCTCCAGCTTCGTATCTGCTTCGTTGGAATGATACCATACATTCCATTCATCAAAAGATATATTGATATTTTTCTTGCCGTGATGTTTTCCTTTTACATAATCACATATCGCAACAACATTGGAAATGAACTGATCCATATCCACACTGCTGGCCAGGAAATTAGCAGAATCATTATCCCTGTTGCCATAATACTGGTGCATGGACACATAATCTACCGTATCATAGCACTCATCCAATACGGTTGCTTCCCACTCACCGAAGGTAGGCATATGGGAAAAAGAACTTCCACAAGCTACCAGTTCGATTGACGGATCAAGTACCTTCATGACCTTACCGGTCTCATTAGCAATTCTTCCATATTCTGCTGCCGTCTTATGTCCAATCTGCCAGGGTCCGTCCATTTCGTTTCCAAGACACCAGGTCTTAATGTTGTGAGGCTCGGCATATCCATGTTCTTTACGCAGGTCGCTCATCTTCGTACCGCCCTTGAAGTTACAGTACTCCAACAAATCTTTGGCCTCCTGGATTCCTCTTGTACCAAGATTAACCGCCATCATAATATCGCTTCCGGCTTTCTTTGACCAATCAGCGAACTCATTTAAACCAAACTCATTGGATTCAATAACCTGCCATGCAATATCAACCTGAGAAGGTCTCTGCGCTTTTGGTCCCACACCATCTTCCCAATGATATCCGGATACAAAATTACCACCCGGATAACGCACAATAGGTACATGGCATTCCTTTACCAGTTCCAGTGTATCTTTCCTGAATCCCTGCTCATCGGCAAACTTGCTGTCAGGCTGATAAATCCCCTCATAAACCGCTCTTCCCAGATGTTCAATAAAGGAACCGTAAATTCTCTTGTCAATATCGCTTAAAATAAAATCCTTATCAATGATAACCTGTGCTTTTTTCATCCGGTTGCCCTCCATACATATTTCATTTGCCGTTGTCGACATTTTGTTTTCTTATGCTAGTTAACATTCTACCAAAGAACCGGATTTAATCTATATCTTTTCTTCCGCTTTATTTGACTTTTTTTCCGATATGGGATATGTTGAGCATATGTCAGAGACAGGTAAACCGACTGATTTTCCAGATAAAAAGAAAAGGGAGAAAAACATGTTTCATATTACATATTGCGACTATAACCGTTCTAATCCGGATTATGATAAAATCTTCCGCCCCAATGGCAGCGGTGATTATTTATTACTGTATTTCATGACACCAATGAAGGTGCAGTTGAACACAGAAAGCATCATTGCAAAAGAGGGGGCCTTTCTGCTTTATTCTCCGGGACATCCGCAGATTTACCAGGCAGTCAGGAAATTCAAGAACAGCTTTATCCACTTCACCTGTGACAACGATCATTTTCTGAAAGAATACTCTCTTCCTGCCAACAAGCTTCTCTATCCGCCGAATCCCGGTGCCATGAACGAGCTTTTTAAAAATATCTATATGGAAAATGTGGCCAAGCAGGAACTCTATCAGGAACAGAGTGACAAACTGGTGCATCAGCTTTTTATCCAACTCACAAGGCAGCTTCGTAACTACCCTGCCGAAGCGGATATCAATGCCGGTCTCTATAAACAGTTTCAAAAAGCCCGCATTGAGATTCTGACTCATATAGAAAAGGACTGGACCGCAGACA
>JALETS010000220.1 GCA_022781395.1 Lachnospiraceae bacterium
CTTCTTCCTTACGGATCTCCTTGGTTCTGATTTCCTTGCAGATCTGATCAATAAATTCCTGTAAAGGCTTCACACCCTCATCACCCGCAAAACGGCTTCTGACGGATACGGTCTTATCCTCAGCCTCCTGTGCTCCTACAACCAGCATATAAGGGATCTTATTCAGCCTTGCTTCACGAATCTTAAATCCAATCTTCTCAGAACGGTTATCTACCGTTACATCCACATCATTTCTTGCCAGTTCTTTTCTGACTTCTTCCGCATATTCCTCATATTTCTCAGAAATCGGTAAAACACGGACCTGCTCAGGACATAACCATGTAGGGAACTTGCCTGCATATTTCTCGATCAACCATGCCAGCGTTCTCTCATAACACCCGAGAGAAGTTCTGTGAATGATATAAGGACGAACCTTATCACCATTCTGATCGATAAAGTACATGTCAAACTGTTCTGCCAAGAGCGCATCCCACTGGATTGTGATCATAGTATCCTCTTTACCATATACATTCTTAGCATTGATATCTACCTTCGGGCCATAGAAAGCAGCTTCACCCACATCTTCTACGAAAGGAAGTTCCAGTTCCGTTAAGATATCTCTGATATGCTGTTCTGTCTGATTCCATACCTCGGGTTCCCCAATATATTTATCCGGATTCTCCGGGTCCCATTTGGATAAATGCCATGTAATATCATCCAGTAGTCCCAAAGTTGACATAACATGCTTGGCCAAAGCTATACATCCCTTAAATTCTTCTACCATCTGATCCGGTCTTACAATCAAATGTCCTTCGGAAATGGTAAACTGGCGCACACGGGTCAGACCATGCATTTCTCCGGAGTCCTCATTACGGAACAGTGTAGATGTTTCACCATAACGAATCGGCAGATCCCTGTAAGAATGCTGCGTATTCTTGTAGCAGTAATACTGGAACGGACAGGTCATGGGACGAAGGGCAAACACTTCTTTATCCTTTTCTTCATCTCCCAGCACAAACATACCTTCTTTATAATGATCCCAGTGTCCGGAAATCCTGTAGAGGTCACTCTTGGCCATGAGCGGTGTCTTGGTTCTCACATAGCCCCACTCTTTATCTTCCAAATCCTCAATCCAGCGCTGCATCTTCTGGATCATCTTAGCACCCTTCGGCAACAGCAGCGGCAGACCTTGTCCGATTACATCTACTGTTGCAAAAAGCTCCATCTCACGGCCAAGTTTATTATGGTCGCGTTTCTTGATATCCTCTAAATGCTCTAAGTGTGCCTCCAGCTCTTCCTTCTTGGCAAATGCCGTACCATAGATACGCTGCAACTGTGCTTTGTTGGAATCGCCTCTCCAGTATGCCATGGAGGAGGAAATCAGCTTATATGCTTTGATATTTTTCGTACTCATCAGATGAGGGCCTGCACACAGATCTACGAATCCCCCCTGATCATAGAAGGAAATCACTGCGCCCTCCGGCAGATCCTGAATCAATTCTACCTTATAAGGCTCTCCTTTCTCTTCCATAAATTTGATTGCTTCTTCTCTGGGCAGTGTAAAGCGTTCAATCTTATGGCCTTCCTTGATGATCTTTTTCATTTCTGCCTCTAACTTATCCAGATCCTCTCTGGAAAAAGGAGCTGCATCAAAGTCATAATAAAAGCCCTCTTCAATAGCCGGTCCAATTGTTACTTTAGCATCCGGGAACAGTCTCTTAACCGCCTCTGCCAAAACATGGGAAGTCGTATGTCTGACTACCTTTAATCCTTCCGGGTCATTGGCTGTCAGAATATTTAACTGGCAGTCCTTGTCAATAACCGTTCTTAAGTCTTCTACCTTACCATCCACTTCTCCGGCACAGGCTGCTCTTGCAAGCCCCTCTGAGATATCCAGTGCAATATCATAAATACTCATTGCCTGTGCATATTCTTTGCTGGAACCGTCTTTTAATGTGATTTTCATAATCTTTCCTCCATTTTCTAAAAATCTATATTGTCTTATTTATTTACATTTCTTACATTTCTTTCCTGCCTTGTCTTCTAAGGCGTTTGCGTCATTTTGGTCTATTTCGCCTTTCTCATTATAGGAGCTGTCATCGCCATTAGCATTGCCGCTGTTGTTACCGTTATTATTACCATTATTACAACCGTTATGGCTGCCAATGCTGA
>JALETS010000181.1 GCA_022781395.1 Lachnospiraceae bacterium
ATATCAAGCTTAAGCAGGTTATGGTCAATGGAATGATAATCAAAATGCGTCGTTATCGTATCCGTCGTCATATCATTGGCAGGATGCTGTACGGGAGTAAAAGAATTTATATCCTCTCCCACCGGCAATACAACGATACCGCCCGGATGCTGTCCCGTGCTTCTGCGGATTCCCGTACATCCTGTTACAATACGGTTGATCTCACAGACACGCTTATGCCTGCCCCGCTCTTCATAATAATTCTTCACATAACCAAAAGCCGTCTTATCCGCAAGGGTACCAATCGTACCGGCGCGGAAGGTCTGCCCGTAGCCAAAGATAACCTCCGTGTACTTATGCGCCTTACTCTGATACTCACCGGAAAAATTCAAGTCAATATCCGGCTCCTTATCTCCTTTAAATCCAAGGAATGTCTCAAAAGGAATATCAAAGCCTTCCTTGCGCAGAGGTTCTCCGCACACAGGACAGTTCTTATCCGGCATATCACAGCCGGCGCCGCCGCCGTAAGCCTTAACCTCCTCGGAATCAAAATCATAATAATGACACTTAGGGCACAGGTAATGAGGACTTAAGGAATTTACCTCTGTAATACCTGCCATATTGGCCACAAAAGAGCTTCCAACCGAGCCACGGGAGCCTACCAGATAGCCATCCTCCACGGATTTCCACACCAGCTTCTGTGCAATAATATACATCACGGCAAATCCATTGGATATGATGGAATGCAGTTCACGCTCCAAACGCTCTTCTACAATAGGCGGCAGCTTCTCACCATACAGTTCATGTGCCCTGTTATAACAGATATCCGTAAGCTGCTGATCGCTGTCTTCAATAACCGGCGGACACTTATCGGGTCTTACCGGGGACATAGACTCTATCATATCCGCAATCAGATTGGTATTGGTAATAACTACTTCCTCTGCCTTATCACTGCCCAGGTACTCAAATTCCTGAAGCATTTCTTCTGTGGTACGCAGATAAAGCGGCGCCTGATTGTCCGCATCCGGAAAGCCCTGTCCCGCCATGATAATGCGCCTGTATACCTCGTCCTCCGGATTCAGGAAATGTACATCACAGGTAGCCACCACCGGCTTATGGAACTGCTCACCAAGTCGCACGATCTTACGATTCATCTCCATGATATCTTCCATGGAGTTAATATTCGATATCTTATCGGAATCTATCATGAATTTATTGTTTCCAAGGGGCTGAATCTCCAGATAATCATAGAAATTCACCAGTCTGGCAATCTCTGTATCCGCCTTATTCTCCAATAACGCCCGATATAATTCTCCCGCCTCACAGGCACTTCCCAGAATCAGGCCTTCCCGATACTGATTAAGCAGACTCTTCGGAATACGGGGTCTTCTGGAAAAGTAGGTCAGATGGGACTGGGAAACCAGACGATACAGGTTCATACGTCCCTCATTGTTCTTTGCCAGGATGATCGCATGATAAGTAGGCAGCTTCTTGACAATATCCGGGCTGGATTTTCCCTTTTCATTGATCTGCGCCAGCGTGGTGATGCCATCCTTCTCCATCATGGGGATCAGCTTCACAAAAATTTCTGCCGTAGCCTCCGCATCATCCACCGCCCGGTGATGATTTTCCAGGGAAACGCCTAAAGCCTTTGCCACCGCATCCAGTGTATGCTTTGCCTGTCCCGGCATCATAACTCTGGCAATTCCTACCGTATCAATATAAGTAAAATCATGATTTAATCCCTGTCGTTTACAGTTCTCTATAATAAAACTCATATCAAACTCAGCGTTGTGGGCTACCAGCATACAACCCTCGCTAAACTGCAGAAACTGCGGTAATATCGTCTCTATCTTCTCCGCATCCACAACCATATCATCTGTTATGCTTGTCAATTTCTCTATTTCGAAAGGAATCGGAACCTCCGGGTTGACAAACGTAGAAAACCGGTCCACGATTTTTCCACCCGACACCTTCACGGCACCTATCTCTATAATACGATTTTCCACCGGAGAGAAGCCGGTCGTCTCAATATCAAAGACTACGAAGTCCTGCTTAAAGTCCTGCCCCTTCTCATTGGTTGCTATCTCATGCAGATCATCTACCAGATACGCCTCTACCCCATAGATCACCTTAAAGAAATCCTGTTTATCCGGGTCCGGATCTCCGGCTTCCTTCCTTTTATTCTTCTCTGCCTTCCACAAATCCTCCCATACATGATTGGCATCCGGGAAGGACTGTACCACACCATGATCTGTAATCGCAATAGCAGGGTGCCCCCACTGATAGGCACGTTTTACAATATCCTTTGCCTCAGACACACCATCCATATCACTCATCTTCGTATGGCAATGGAGCTCCACACGCTTACGCACACCGGTATCCATACGGGAAGTCGTGAAATCCGGAATTTTCTTCACACCCACAAGCGAACCGATGGTCAGCTCATGGTCAAACTTATCCATCATGGTCATTCCCTTGATTTTTACAAAGGCTCCGGGTTTAATACCATCTGTTATCTCTGCAACCTGCTCATTGTGGGCAAACATTTTGATGGTCATGGTATCCGTGTAATCAGTCACATCATAGATTAAGATGGTTCTCTCGTTCTTAATCTCTCTTTTGTCCATATTGAGGATTTTACCCCGGATGACCACCTCACCCAGTTCTCCAACAATCTCCTCAATCGACATTGCTTCCTCCTCGAAGTCTCTGCCGTATAATACATCCGGATTATCAGAGCGTTTCACAGCCCGCTTCATATCCGGCTTGTCATTCTTTTTGCCCCAATCACCCTTCTTGCCGGGTGCGGGAACGTCTATTGTTTCTGA
>JALETS010000208.1 GCA_022781395.1 Lachnospiraceae bacterium
TATGCTGGAGACAAAAGACGGTGTAATGCATAAACTACGTCTGGAGCGAGATGTTAACGTAAAATCTGTCCTGGCTTATCTTGAGAGTCATTATAAGGATATAACAATAGGCTTTAACCGACCAAGTCGGTCAAAATAATCTTTGAATAATTTCATAAAAATCTAAGCACAATACCTTGACAGCAAATCTGGCAGTGATACAATATATGGTGTACGCAAGAAAAAGAATCATACATGATGTAGTATAAACAGAAAAATATTGGCGGGTGTTGTGAGATGAAGATTATTAAAAGAAGCGGTGCCGAAGTCACGTTTGACTTGCAGAAGATTATTGCGGCTATTGGTAAGGCTAATGATAGTGTAAAAGAAGAGGAAAAGCTTACAGAGAACGAGATTGATGAGATTGCGGAGATCGTGGCAGATCATTGTGCGCAGATGAAGAGATCACCAAGTGTGGAAGAAATTCAGGATATGGTTGAGAACCAGCTGATGAAGCATCGTGCCTACACAATATCCAGAAACTACATCACATATCCCTATAAAAGAGCTTTGGTCAGAAAATCCAATTCCACGGATGAACAGATTTTAAGTTTGTTAGAGTGTAATAATGAGGAAGTGAAGCAGGAGAATTCTAATAAGAATCCTACTGTAAACAGTGTACAAAGAGATTATATGGCCGGAGAGGTCAGCAAGGATATTACGAAGAGATTCCTGCTGCCGCCGGATATAGTAGAGGCACATGAACAGGGTATCATCCATTTTCATGATGCAGACTATTTTGCCCAGCATATGCATAACTGCTGTCTGGTTAATCTGGAGGACATGCTGCAGAACGGTACGGTTGTCAGCGAGACAATGATCGATACGCCCAAAAGCTTCTCCACGGCATGTAATATTGCGACCCAGAGTATCGCACAGATTGCCAGTTCCCAGTATGGGGGACAGAGCATTTCCCTGTCACATCTGGCGCCTTTTGTACAGGTAAGCCGAGAAAAATTCAGACGTGAGATAAGACAGGAGATGAAGGCGGCAGGGGTTGAAGCCTCCGATGAGCAGATCAATCAGATTGCCGAGAAAAGAGTCAAAGATGAAATCAAACGCGGCGTTCAGATCATACAGTATCAGGTCATCACATTGATGACAACTAACGGGCAGGCGCCTTTTATTACGGTATTTATGTATATTGATGAGGTGCCGGAAGGTCAGCTTAGGGATGATCTTGCCATGATCATCGAAGAGATGCTTAACCAGCGTATTGTGGGTGTTAAGAACGAAAAAGGTGTTTATATAACGCCCGCGTTCCCGAAGTTGATTTATGTGCTGGAAGAAGACAATATACATGAGGACAGTAAGTACTGGTATCTTACCAGACTGGCTGCAAAATGTACTGCGAAAAGAATGGTACCGGATTATATTTCCGAGAAGATTATGAAGAAGCTTAAGGACGGAAACTGCTATCCTTGTATGGGATGCCGTTCCTTCCTCACTGTTTACCATGATGATGAAGATAAACCGAAATTCTATGGTCGGTTCAATCAGGGTGTTGTTACCCTGAATCTTGTGGATGTGGCATGTTCTTCCGGTAAGGATATGAATAAGTTCTGGAAGGTTATGGATGAACGTCTGGAGCTGTGCAGACGCGCACTGATGTGCAGACATAACAGACTGAAAGGCACTCCTTCTGATGTTGCGCCGATCCTGTGGCAGAACGGAGCACTGGCAAGACTTAAGAAAGGCGAGAAGATAGATAAGCTGCTATATGGAGGCTATTCTACCATTTCTCTCGGCTACGCCGGTTTATGCGAATGCGTCAGATATATGACCGGTAAGAGTCATACCGATCCGGAGGCTACACCCTTTGCTCTTAAGGTAATGCAGTATCTGAACAATGCATGTAAGGAGTGGAGAGAGGAGACGAATATTGATTTCAGCCTGTATGGAACGCCTCTTGAGTCTACTACTTATAAGTTTGCCAAATGTCTTCAGAAACGTTTCGGTGTTATTGAGGGCGTAACCGATAAGAATTATATTACGAACAGCTATCATGTTCATGTAACAGAAGACATTAATGCTTTTGATAAATTAAAATTCGAGGCTCAGTTCCAGGAGCTTTCTCCGGGTGGTGCCATCAGTTACGTGGAAGTACCGAATATGGAGAATAATCTGGATGCCGTGTTATCCGTAATGCAGTATATTTATGATAATATCATGTATGCTGAGTTGAACACGAAGAGCGATTACTGCCAGGCATGTGATTATCATGGAGAAATTGAAATCGTGGAAGATTCCCACGGCAAGCTGATATGGAGATGTCCTAACTGCGGTAATACGGATCAGGATAAGATGAATGTGGCAAGACGTACCTGTGGTTATATCGGAACACAGTTCTGGAATCAGGGACGTACCCAGGAGATCAAGGAACGGGTATTGCATTTATAGAAAAAATGGTCTTGAAAGTCCCAATGCAACAATTTGGGTGGGATTTTGTCTACAGTCTGAAGCAGCCGTGTAAGCGGCTGTTTTTTGATTTGTAATTATAGAACTTTACAATAGATAAATATATAGCTATAATATAAATGAACATTTACTTAATACTCATGAAGGAGTTACATTTATTGAGAACCGTAAATAGCGAAGCCCGCAATGCAAAGAAAATCGCTATCATGGAAAAGTGTTTTGAATGCTATGCGGAGAATGGACTGAACAGCATTGGCGTAAGTGCCATTGCAGAAGAATGTGGTGTAAACGTGGCAAGCATATATCAGTATTTTGATAATCTGGATGACCTTATTATCCAGGCAACAGAATACTGTATGAGTAAAGTGGAAGATGACTTTATGGAGAAAGCCCCTAAAAATGTAGAGGACTTGTGGCGTTTCATTGATGAGATTCCATACTGGACTGCCCAAAAGCATGGAAAGAAATACCGCCTCATGTATCAGATATATACCCACCCGAAATATAGGGAATACGGGCAGAAATTCTTCAAAGGAGTGGATGTACGTTATACGGAATATGCTAAGTATTTGGAAGATAAAATAGGTATTCCCTATCAAAAACTGACACCCCTGATTTTCATATTAGTCAGGGCCTGCGTTCACTACGCATTGTTCGAGGATGAGTTCTATCTGAAATCCCAGATAGAGGTTCTGAAAGAGAGTCTGGAACTTTTTGTTATGAAATATAACCCTAAATACAGGAGGAAACGATATGAGTAAAGTAATCAAGCGTATTTTATTTATTTTAATGGCGGCTGTTGTTTTGGTTATCGCTGCATTTGGGGGAATCTATTTTACCCGAATCCTGACAATCGGCAGCATTGAAAAGCTTACAGATTACGGGGATGGATATAATCTCT
Source organism: Lachnospiraceae bacterium (assembly GCA_022781395.1). GTDB lineage: Bacteria > Bacillota > Clostridia > Lachnospirales > Lachnospiraceae > UBA3282. Next base: position 3,359 of record JALETS010000208.1, read on the forward strand.
ACAGCATGGATATCAAATACGATTACAGTCTTGAGGACATCATTGATTACGGCATTACGGACGATCAGACGATGATTAACGCAATTCTGAAAGAATCCCTTCCGTTGATTCCGGCAAAGATCGAAGTCCCTGATTACGGCTGCACGTCGTTTACATTGACTGATACAGACGGAGATGTTCATATGGGACGTAATTACGATTTCAGAAAAAATACATCCGCCATGATGGTTTACTGCGCTCCGAAGGACGGATATCAATCTGTTGCTTTTGCTGCGCTCGACAACGTTTCGGCAAATGTGCCGGATGAAAGTACGGCCAAAAAGCTTGCGACTCTGACCGCACCGTTTATCTGTCTTGACGGCATGAATGAAAAAGGCGTGTCCATCTCCGTGCTGACACTGGACAGCGAGCCGGTGCGCCAGAATACCGGCAAGCCTGTCATCGCCACCACCCTTGCAATACGACTTGTTCTTGACAAGGCGGCGACTACAGAGGAAGCGGTAGAGCTTCTGCAAAGCTATGATATGTTCTCGTCCAGCGGCAGAGACTATCACTTCTATATAACCGATGCTTCGGGGGACGGAAGAGTTGTGGAATATGACCCTGACAGTGAGAACAGAGAGCTTATCGCGACACCCACCGAAGCAGTCACGAATTTCTTTATCCGTTATAAGGATAAGGTGCTTCCCAATCAGAAGAACGGTATCTACGGTCACGGCAGAGAGCGTTATGATGCAGTGATGAAGGTTCTGGATGAGGAGAAAGGTAATTACACCAATGCTACCGTGTGGAATGCAATGAAGGCGGCAGCTCAGGACCCTGACCCGGATGCTATCACAAGCAACACCCAGTGGTCCGTATCATATAACAATACTGATCTGACAGCCGAGATTGCCATTCGCCGCAACTGGGAAGATGTAACGCAATTCGAGATTCATCAATAAGTGGTGCCTACCCGAAAATTTTTATAGGATGAATCAATGAAAAAAGAAGGAGTAGAGGGAGAGAATTATGAAAAAGTCAGGATGGTGTAGAAGAATATAAGTGTAGTTGTGGAGATGTAAAGGAAAGAAGTGTAATACCCGCAACACAGGCATATGTAAATGAGTTAATGGATAGCATTGACCAGGCTCCTGTTAATGGAAAAAACGAACTTGATACCGGTAGATTTTATACTATGTCAGATACCATCGTCAAGAAACTTCAGAGAGAAGTGATGTTACAGTAGAGATAACGTTTGAGTATGATAGAAAGCCCTATAAGATGATAATTCCTGCGGGAGCCGATTATTCGGCACTGCTTGATGATGAAGAGAACTTCTATGGATATTTCTACTTTGCAAAGGCAGTAGGAGCAAGGATAGAAGAGGAATAAAAAATACAGGAGAATTGTAATTTGAACACAAAACCGCTATACTAAGGTTAAGAAACTTGGTATGGCGGTTTTTAGCGAATGGAGGTTACGATGGCAAGAAATGTAGCAATCGGAATATAACAGTATAATGAGCTTATAGAAAGAAACTATTTTTATATTGATAAAACAGACTTCATTAAGGAATGGTGGGAAAACGGAGACAGCGTGACGCTGATTACCCGCTCGTGGCATTCCGGCGGAGCGCATCCGCAGCTACGGTTTTGCCTTTGAGGGGAAAAAGGTTCTGGTTGGGTAATAACTAGACATAAATGACTAAATATGATAATATTCGATTATAAACAGACAAAGGCGGCGTATTATATGAACAAATTTGATTACCGGTATTATCAAAAAAGCATTGGTGACAGATTGAAACAGTATCGTATTAATGCAGGGCTGACGCAACAGGATTTGGAAAATAAGTCAGGAGTATCCGTTCGTAGTATTTCCAGATTGGAACAAGGTGCTTCTGTACAGTTGGAAAGTTTGATTAAAATACTATCTGCCCTGAATCTTGAGAACAACATTGATTTATTGATACCGGATCAGACAAAGCGTCCTTCATTTTATTTGAAAGATAATGAAAAGCCAAAGCAGAGAGTTCGAAAAAAAGCAAATGTTAATGGAGGCTTTAAATGGGGGGATGAAGAATAAATGAATACAACAGCAGAAGTTTACTTGTGGGGAACGAGAGTTGGAATCATTCATCAGGAACCAGATAAACCCTGTTCGTCATTTGAATATGATGCAGATTTTTTGAAAAGTGGAATAGAAATATCACCTATTATGATGCCACTAAGCGATATTGTTTATGAGTTCCCGCTTCTTTCAGGGGAACCTTTCTTTGGAATGCCGGGATTAGTTGTAGACTCGCTGCCGGATGATTTTGGAAATAAGGTCATTGAGCAATGGTTGGCATCAAAAGGAAAATCCATACGTGATTTTACTGCAATTGACAGATTGTGTTACACAGGAAAAAGAGGAATGGGTGCGCTGGAATATGTACCGGCCACTTATGAGATGAACGATATTGATGAGAGTATTAATGTTTCGGAAATGGTAAGATTTGCTTCAGATGTATTAAATCAAAGAGAGGCAATCATACTGAATGCACAGGAAAAACTCACATATTCTCAGCTGGTACAGGTAGGAAGCTCTGCAGGGGGCGCAAGAGCGAAAGCCTTAATTGCATGGAATGAGAAAACAAATGAGATTCGTTCAGGTCAGTTAAATCTTGACAAAGATTTCGATTATTGGTTAATCAAATTTGATAACGTATCAAAAAACGGTGATCATGGCTTAGAGGACGTACCTGAATATACATTAATTGAATATGCATATTATAAAATGGCTTTAGCGGCAGGAATTAATATGAATGAGTGTAGAATTTATTCAAATGCCGGA
>JALETS010000223.1 GCA_022781395.1 Lachnospiraceae bacterium
ATGCTGATTGCAGAGTATATCCTGAGAGAAAGAACTGCTACCGGTACCATGCCGGCTAATCCTGCATTGGTTACAACCATTGTTACAACGAATATGGCGCGTGCGATCGCAGAGGATTATAAAGTAAGATTTATCGAAGTACTGACAGGATTTAAGTATATTGGTGAACAGATCAAGCTCTTTGAACAGAGTGGTTCCAACAATTATGTATTTGGTCTGGAAGAGAGCTATGGATGTCTGGCAGGTACCCATGCAAGAGATAAGGACGCTATCGTAGCAGTAATGTGTCTGTGTGAAATGGCTGCATGGTGTAAGAAGAACGGCAAGACCGTATGGGATCAGATGATTACACTGTATGAGAAATACGGTTACTTCAAAGAGAGCCAGTATGCAATTACCATGAAAGGTATCGACGGCGCTAAACAGATCGAGGAGATCATGAACAAATTGAGAAAGGATCCGCCGAAGAATTTCGGAGACCTGAAGGTCAAAGAATTCAGAGATTATGCTACAGGTAAGACCCTGAATCTGGAGACCGGTGCAGAGGGAGAGACAGGACTTCCGGAGTCCAATGTTCTTTACTTCGATTTGAGCAATGATTCCTGGTGCTGTGCACGTCCTTCCGGAACAGAACCGAAGATCAAGTTCTATATGGGCGTGAAGGGCACAAGCCTTGAGGATGCTGATGCCAAGCTGAACAAGCTGACCGAAGATCTCAAAGCATATTTATAGAAATACGGGTAAGGGACAAAGATTACCCTGTAAGATAGGAACAGTCGCCCTGCGATGAGCAGGGCGATTTCCATATGGGAGGCATGATCGTGGGTAGTATCTTAAAATTGAGTAATGTCAGAAAAACCGTAAATTATCTGAAAAAGAATGGTATAACCCAGGCATACTATGCCGCCAGGGAGCGCATGGAAGAAGAAAAACGGGATGATTATTTCTATCGTGAGCCCACTGAGGAAGCTTTGGCAGCACAACGGAAGGAAACGACAGACTATCCATACGTCTTCAGCATCGTTGTGCCGGCCTATGAGACCGGAGAAGAATTCTTACGTGCCATGATTGCTTCAGTGCGAAATCAAAGCTATGTTAAGTGGGAATTGATCATCGCCGATGCCAGTAATAGCGAGGCTGTAGAGCAGCTTGTGCAGCAGATTGCGGAAGAGACGGAGGATACACGTATAAAATACGTGCATTTGCCTGAAAATAAGGGTATTTCAGGTAATACCAATGCCGGAATCGATCTGGCAGAGGGAGATTATATTGCACTGTTGGATCACGATGATTTCATAACACCTGATGCGCTATATTATATGGCGGTGAAAATCCGCGAATCTATGCAGCAAAACGTAATGCCGGCACTTCTTTATTCGGATGAAGATAAGTTTGAACAGTCAACGGAAGAATATGTATCTCCCCATGAAAAACAGGAATTTAATCTTGATTTAATATTGTCCAATAACTATATCTGCCATTTTACGGCGGTAGAAGCAAAGCTTATGAAGAAATTGAAGCTGCGGGAAGAATATGACGGTGCCCAGGATTATGATCTGGTTCTCCGGGTAGTAGACTATCTTCAGGAACAGGCTTGCGGAGAGAAGACACACATACCTTGTCTTCCGGGGAAGTGGCAGGAATCAATTGTTCATATTCCCCGTGTACTGTATCACTGGCGCTGTCATGCAGATTCCACAGCAGAAAATACTGCCAGTAAGGCTTATGCCTATGAAGCCGGTAAGGCAGCACTGGCATCCTTCTGTGAAAAACAGGGCTGGAATGTGAATGTGGGGCACAGCCTTCATCTGGGATTTTATGATATCTTTTATGTGCCGGATATTCTGTCTGTCAGAGAGGATGTAGGAATTGTGGGCGGCAGGATACTGGATCGTCGTGGCAGAATTTGCGCAGGAGCCTATGATGAGAAGGGCAACTGCCTTTTCGAAGGGCTTTCCGGGCATTATAGCGGGGGGCGTACGCATAGGGCTGTGCTGAAACAGGAATGTGCGGCGGTGGATATCCGCTGTATGCAGCTCCGGACAGACCTGCAGGCTGCATTTACACAGATAACCGGACTACCTTATCAGGAGAGGACGATTCGGGTGAAGACGAAGAACGGTGTACAGAAGGAGCGCATTGCAGATATCTCCGGGCTTGTCTGTGATGAGGCAGGATACAGGAAACTCAGCATGGAACTTGGCAGGGCAGTCACGGATAAAGGATATCGAGTGTTATTGAATCCAATGCTGACGCTGAAAGATAGTGACAGATGTGAGTTTTGAGAGTAAATACCAAATTGCAATAGTGGGCATAAGGAAATGGATGCAGAATGGAGAAGCAAATGGACTTACAGATATATTCTACAATTATTATACCTAACTATAATGGTATCAAGTATATTGAGAAATGCCTGAACAGTCTGGAAGGAGAACCGGTCCATATTCTTGTAGTAGATAATGGCTCCACAGACGGTAGCGCACAATTGGTTGCAGAAAGATTCCCAAAGGTTGGATTGCTGCGGCTGGATCGTAATTACGGATTTTGTACAGCAGTGAACCGGGGCGTCGGACAATGTAGGACACCATATGTTATTTTATTAAATAACGATACGGAGGTTAAGAGCGGCTTTGTGCGCGCTATGGAGGAGCCTTTGCAGAAGAATGTGCGTATTTTTTCAGGCTCCGCCCAGATGCTGAACCTTTATCAGCCGGAAAAGATAGATGATGCGGGCGATTATTATTGCGCGTTGGGGTGGGCATTTGCCCTTGGCAAAGACCGGCCGAAACAGAACTACCAGAGACCGAGACGTATTTTTGCTGCCTGTGGCGGTGCTGCGATTTACCGCAGGGAGGTAATGGAATATCTCGGCTTGCTGGATGAGAACCATTTTGCCTACCTGGAAGATATTGATCTGGGGTATCGTGCCAGAATTCATGGATATGAGAATGTGTATATTCCTGAAGCGGTAGTGTATCATGCAGGAAGCGCCTCTTCCGGCTCCAGATACAATGAGTTTAAGGTAGATTTAACTTCCAAGAACAGTGTTTATCTCGTTTATAAAAATATGCCTTTCTTACAGATTCTGTTGAATCTGCCATTGCTGTTTGCCGGTTTTGCGGTAAAAACACTTTTTTTCTGCAGGAAGGGATATGGGAGCACTTATGTAACAGGGCTTTGTAAAGGAATCAGGCTGTGCGTCTCCGAAGCAGGGCGGAACCATAAAGTGCGTTTTCAGGCTGCACATCTGGCCGACTATGCCAGGATACAGATTGAACTGTGGCGCAATATATGGTATCGTTTTTGCGGTTAGACACTGCTATTTGTGGATTATGATGACTGTCTGTGAATCTAAGGTTGTGCTTTCGGGGGAAATATTGTAATATAAACCTATATGGCGTGAAGCCATACCGGAACAAAAGGAAAGACTCGTAGAGGCTTTAAAATGATTAAAGATAATCAGAAATACTTTAACAGACTGCACGTTGTGCTGGATGCGGTTGTTGTAGCGGCATCCTATATGTTAGCGTGGTATTTGAAGTTTGCCAGTCCTTTTTCTGACATCGACGCTTCTGTCGGTGTTCTTTCCATGCACACCTATTTTCAGATGCTTTATGTGATCGTTCCGGGCTATATCGTGCTGTATTATTATTTTAATCTCTATACGCCGAAACGTGCTACTGTTCATAAATATGAAATCTTAAATATCTTTCAGGCCAATGTGGTTGGCCTGATTCTGTTAATGGCGGGATGGTATCTGATTTCCCAGAATCATTTCTCCCGTTCCATGATGGCGATATTTTTTGTCATTAATATCATATTCACAACGCTGGGACGTTCCTTGATTCGTATACTTCTGCAGTATTTCCGTGATAAGGGCTATAATCTCAAGTATATTCTGCTGGTTGGGTATTCCCGTGCGGCAGAAGAATATATTAACCGTATCAATAGCAATCCTCAGTGGGGATATGTGGTAAGGGGCATTCTGGATGACTCGGTACCTGCCGGTACGCTGTATAAAGGTGTCAAGGTGGTTGGTACGATTGAGAATCTGCTCTATATTCTGCCGGAGAATAAACTGGATGAGATTGCAATTACACTTTCTCTGAAGGATTATGATCATCTGGAGCATATTGTGGACCTGTGCGAAAAATCCGGCGTGCATACTAAATTTATCCCGGATTATAACAGTTTATTCCCAAGCAGGCCATACACGGAAGATCTGATGGGACTACCGGTGATCAACATCCGTTATGTACCGTTGACCAATACACTGAACTGGTACGCAAAACGGATCGTGGATATTCTGGTATCTCTGATCGGTCTGGTGGTTGCTGCGCCTGTCATGTTGATTGCGGCTGTTGCCGTGAAATGTACATCCAAAGGGCCGGTTATTTTTAAACAGGAGAGGATCGGACTTCACAATAAACCTTTTAAAATGTATAAGTTCCGTACTATGAAGGTGCAGAAACCATCTATGGAGGAGAAAGGCTGGACTACTAAGGATGATCCCCGTGTTACCGGGGTCGGCAAGTTCTTGCGCAGGATAAGTATTGATGAGTTGCCGCAGCTGTTTAATATCTTAAAAGGAGATATGAGTGTGGTGGGACCCAGACCGGAACGACCGCAGTTTGTAGAGAAATTTAAAGAAGAGATTCCAAGGTATATGGTTAAGCATCAGGTGCGGCCGGGACTGACCGGATGGGCACAGATCAACGGATACCGCGGCGATACTTCGATTAAACGGAGAATCGAATATGATATTTTCTATATTGAGAACTGGACCATGTCTTTTGATATAAAGATAATGTTCCTGACGATATTTAAGGGATTTATCAATAAAAATGCATATTAGTGAGATACTAATATTTATTAAGACTTTTTGAAGAAGCAGTAATCGGGTTGCAATTATATCAAGATGTAGTATAATCGTATCATATATACACTAAAACTTGCCTTTTGGGTCAAGATGTGAGAAAATAAAAGACAAAGTCAGTATTTTAAATTTGTCGAGAATTAAGGGAGTACAGAGAATGGCTAGAGAGTATGATGATGAATATATGGATGATGAAGTAAGACCGAGAAAAAAATCTTCATCTGCAAAAAGCAGTGGGACAAAGTCTTCCGGGCAACATTCCTCCGGGCATCGCTCTTCCGGAAGCAAAACTTCCGGCAAGAAATCATCCGGTACAAAGATGAGTAAGAAAAAGAAGGCCAAGAAACAGCGTATGCAGATTGTCATCTTCGTTGTAGAGATTCTTGTTCTGCTAGTAGCAGTATTTTTCCTATATGGTGTTTTGTCCGGTACCAAGAGTGGTAAAGTTGATTTGGACGAGAAAGATATCATTATCAATGATACCGTTATGGAAGCTCAGGAGACGACCATGAAGGGCTATCGAAATATTGCACTCTTCGGTGTAGACTCCACTACCGGGGCACTGACGAAGAATACCCGTAGTGATACGATTATGATTGCCTCCATTAATCAGGATACGGGAGAATGCAAGCTGGTTTCCGTATATCGTGATACGTATCTGAACCTGAGTAATGACGCTTATAATAAATGTAATTCAGCCTATGCGAAAGGCGGACCGGAGCAGGCGATCAGTATGTTAAATATGAATCTGGATCTTAATATCACGGATTTTGTTACGGTTGGTTTTGCCGGTCTTGCTGATACCATTGATGCGTTGGGCGGTGTATATATCGATGTGGATGATTCTGAGATCAGTCATTTGAACAATTATCAGCTGTGTATTGCAGAGGATCTGAAGAGATCCTACACACCTGTATCTTCCACGGGATATCAGTTGTTAGACGGTCTGCAGGCAACAGGTTACTGTCGTATCCGTTATACTGCCGGAGATGATTTCAAACGTGCCGAGAGACAGCGGGAAGTCTTAAGCGCTGTGGCAGATCAGGCGAAGAAGGCTTCTCTCCCGAAATTGACGGAGACAGCCAATGCCGTATTCAGTGAGGTATATACATCCCTGGATCTGTCAGAGATTATAGATATGCTGGGTAATGTGAATACCTATTATATTTCCGAAACTGCGGGCTTCCCGGAGGAATCCATGCGTATCACGGGAACGATCGGTTCCAAAGGTTCCTGCGTCATTCCGACCAATCTGGAAGATAATGTAAAGTGGCTGCATCAGTTCCTGTTTGACGATACTTCGTATGAGCCGTCGGAAACCGTAAAGAAGTGCAGCGAACAGATTTATCAGGAAACAAATGGATATTTGAAATAGTAAGCGAAGGGGCTTGTTTTGCAGGCCCCTTTTATTCCGTAATCAACAAGATAAACGGAGGAAAACAGCGTGGTTACAGTAGATGTTATAATACCCTCCTATAAGCCGGATCAGAAGTTTCTCAAGTTGATTCAGAGACTGGAACGGCAGAGCGTACCGGTTCGTCAGATTATCGTTATGAATACAGAACAGAAATATTTTGACAGGCTGGTTTATGGTACCTCTTTTCAAAAGGATTACCATAATATTATGGTAAAACATATATCAAAGAAGGAATTTGATCATGGCAGGACAAGGAACCGTGGTGTAAAGTATTCAGATGCTGACTACTTTATTATGATGACGGATGATGCGGTGCCGGCCGATGAATATCTGGTGGAGAATCTTTTGAAACCGCTATGTAATGGAGAGGCTGCGGTGTCCTATGCAAGACAGCTGGCCACGGAAGACAGTGGGATTGTAGAAAAGTTCACAAGAAACTTTAATTATCCCGAACAGTCCCGGATCAAGACCAGGGCAGATCTGGAGCAATTGGGAATTAAGACGTTCTTCTGCTCTAATGTCTGCGCGGCTTATCAAAGGCGTGTTTTTGATGAATTGGGTGGATTTATCAAACATACGATATTTAATGAAGACATGATCTATGCGGCAAAGGCGGTAGAAGCCGGATATGGCATTGCCTATGTGGCAGAGGCGCGAGTATATCATTCCCACCCCTTTACGAATATGGAGCAGTTTCACAGAAACTTTGACCTGGGTGTGTCCCAGGCAGATCATCCGGAGGTCTTTGCCGGGTATCCTTCCGAATCGGAAGGCATCCGGCTGGTAAGAAATACGATAGATTATCTGAAAGCGCAGAAGCAGAAACGGCAGATTCCGCATTTACTCTGCGTGAGCGCCTGTAAGTACATTGGATACCGGTTGGGAAAGCATTATTGCAGACTGCCCCGAAAGCTTGTGATTGCATTGTCTGCCAATAAGGATTACTGGAGACAGGATAATCTGATCAAAGCCGGCAGCAGGATTGATGCGACGAAAGGCTATGGACGATCAGAACAGGAAATTGAGGATAGAAAAAGCAAACAGAGCGGGAAATAATGAAATAGGGATATTAGAGATTACAGGAGGACTAAGAACATGTGTGGAATCGTAGGTTATATTGGAACCAAACAGGCAGCCCCCATAATTTTGGACGGATTGTCCAAACTCGAATACAGAGGATATGATTCAGCCGGTATGGCTGTTTATGATGGTAGTAAGATTAATGTTACGAAATCGGTGGGTAGATTAAAGGTACTGGAGAATCTGACCCATGGCGGTGAGACTATGCCGGGGTTCTGCGGTATCGGGCATACCAGATGGGCAACTCATGGCGCCCCCAGCGATGTGAATGCCCATCCTCATTTTAACGCAGCAGGAACCATTACTGTGGTACATAATGGTATTATAGAGAATTATCTGCAGCTACGCCAGAAACTGAGCAGCAAGGGTTATAAGTTTGTGTCTGAGACAGATACGGAGGTGCTGGCGCACTTACTTGACTATTATTATAAGGGTAATCCACTGGAGGCAGTGACTAAAGTGCTGCATCGTGTAGAAGGCTCTTATGCGTTGGGTATTCTGTTTGCAGACTGCCCGGATCAGATTTTTGCAGCAAGAAAAGATTCTCCGCTGATCGTTGGACAGAACGAAGAGGGGTGTTTTATTGCATCAGATGTGCCGGCTATTTTGAAATATACCAGAAAAGTTTATTATGTGGATAATCAGGAAGTGGTCCGGTTACGTGCTGACCATATGCATTTCTATACTGTGGATGAGGAGGAGATCAAGAAAACTCCCGTTACTATCGAATGGGATGCTAATGCAGCCGAGAAGGCGGGCTATGAGCATTTTATGTTAAAGGAGATGTATGAACAGCCCAAGACTGTTGCCGATACGTTGATGCCAAGAATTAAAGGCAATGATATTGTCATAGATGAACTGAATATGACAGATAAAGAAATGAAGGCTATCTCAAAAATTCATATCGTAGCATGTGGTTCTGCTTATCATGCCGGTGTGACAGGCAAGTATGTGATCGAAGGTCTGGCGAGAATCCCCGTGGAGGTAGATTTGGCGTCCGAATTCCGTTATCGAAATCCGATATTGGAAAAAGGAGCTATGGTAGTTGTTATCAGTCAGTCCGGTGAGACGGCTGATACCCTGGCGGCCCTAAGAGAATCCCAGGCCCGTGGATTCAAAGTGCTTGGAATTGTCAATGTGGTAGGCAGTTCTATTGCAAGAGAGGCGGATAATGTGATGTATACCTGGGCAGGCCCGGAGATTGCGGTAGCGACCACCAAGGCCTACAGTGCCCAGCTGATTGCTTTGTATCTGCTTGCCATGAAGCTCGGCAAGGTTCGCGGAGAGATTGATCAGGATACCTTTGTTACCCTGCTGGGTGACTTAAAGTGCCTGCCGGATCAGATTGAACTGCTGCTAAACAATAAGCTGAAGATTCAGAGATTTGCCAACCGTTATGTGGGCGCCAAGGATGTATTCTTTATCGGAAGGGGAATTGATTATGCCATCTCCCTGGAGGGGTCCCTGAAATTGAAGGAGATCTCCTATATTCATTCTGAGGCCTATGCTGCAGGAGAATTGAAGCACGGTACGATTTCCCTGATTGAAGAAGGTACGCTGGTGGCAGCCGTATCTACCCAGCCTGAGCTGTATGCCAAGACAATCAGCAATATGGTCGAGGTAAAGGCAAGAGGTGCTTTCGTTCTGGCAGTGACCTGTGAGGAAAATAAGGAAATTGAGAAGGCGGCAGATTACGTCATCTATATACCGGAAACAAATCCTTATTTTGCCAATTCACTGGCAATTATTCCACTGCAGCTTTTCGGCTATTATGTAGCGGTAGGAAAAGGCTGTGACGTGGATAAACCGAGAAATCTGGCGAAATCCGTTACCGTAGAGTAAATCGAATGGCAATGGAATAGATAAAGAGACAGCCCTGTATAAGCGCATCAGTTTATACAGGGCTTTTATACAGCCGGGGATTAGAGAGAAAAGTTCTATTTTATGAAATTTTTACTGAGAAACACAGAAATGATAAAAAGTTGTCACAGTTTGAACACAAATTACAGATATACTGAGTTCAACATCGTAAGGGAAAGGAGTTAAAGCTTATGTACGATCAAAATAGTTATCCAAACGATTATCAAAATCATAACAATACAAATACAGGTTATACATCTGCAAATTCAGGTTATTCATCCTATCAAAACACGAATACGGGCAGCTATCAATATGGAAACACTTATCCAAATGATTATAGCCATATGAATCAGAAGAAGCCGAAAGAGAAGAAAACGAATGGTGGCAGCGGTTATTTTAAGAAAGCTCTGGCGGCTGTGTCACTGGGATTGTTATTCGGACTGTTTGCGGGGCTGGGTCTGTTTGTCGTGGAGACTGTTACGGGAACTTCGGACAGTGCGGATGCGCAGGCAATAGAAGGTACTGCAGAACCTCAGGTAAAGGAAACATTGGCTGACGCAGAAACATCCGGTCAGAATGGCGGGATGGATACAGCACAGGAGAAGGCTCCGACTGTTCAACAGACAGAGACGGCGAACATGGAAGTATATGATGCGTCAGAAGTAGCAAGTAAGGTAATGCCGTCTATTGTAGCAATCAACAATCATTTTACAGAGACAATGTCTTATTTCGGACAATCTATTACCAATGAAGAAGAAGCAAGCGGTTCCGGTATTATTGTGGGACAGAATGATACAGAACTTCTGATTGCCACTAATTATCATGTAATTGAGGGAGCTGATAAACTGACAGTCCAGTTTGTAGAAGACAGTGAGGCAGAGGCTTCTATCAAAGGAACCGACCCAGATATGGATCTGGCGGTCATTGCTGTACCATTGGAAAAAGTAGATAAAAATACACTGGATCAGATTGCGGTAGCAACTTTAGGAGATTCTGATTCACTCGTGGTTGGGGAACCTGCCATTGCAATAGGTAACTCTCTTGGTTATGGACAATCCGTAACAGTTGGTGTTATCAGTGCATTGAACAGAACGATTCAACTATCTACCGGTTCTGACGGAACTTTTATTCAGACAGATGCAGCAATTAACCCCGGTAACTCCGGCGGTGCACTTCTTAACATGCAAGGAGAAGTGATCGGTATTAATTCCAATAAAATTGGCGGCAGTGCCGTCGAAGGTATGGGATATGCCATCCCTATTTCGGCAGCAAGCCCGATTATTGCCGATCTTATGCTGAAAGAGACTAAGAATAAGGTGGCTGAGGAGGAGAGAGGATATCTGGGTATCTCAGGCATCAGTGTAACCCCGGAAGTGTCTGAGGCATATGGTATGCCTGAAGGCGTTTATATTGCCCAGGTATATGAAGGTACGGCGGCAGCGGCAGCGGGATTGCAGAAGGGTGATATTATCACCGCATTTGACGGAGATAAGATTACTTCCATGGATACACTTCAGAAGGAACTGGAATTCTATGCAAAGGGACAGACGGTAGAAGTTACCGTTATGACCGTAGGTGAAGGCGGATACCGTGAGAAGACAGTAGAACTGACACTGGGCAATAAGCTACAATAAAAATAAATGGGAAGGCGGTCGAAAGGCCGCCTTTCTCCTTGTGGATTTCTATCTCTCTGTTCGGAAAATGAGTGTATTTCAGTTTAGAAAATGTTTACTTGTGGGAATGTGGTTTTTATACTATCATAAAACTATACAAAATTGGCATGTCATATAAGTATAATAAATTGGTTTGCGATTATCCGGTATAGGTAAGGAAAAGATATATGACATATGTGTCGGAAAGGTATGGAACTGAGAATATGTATAATGACAAGAATGATGATATAAATGTGGAGGAACACAAGGAATCAAAAAACTGGGACTTCCGGGAAATGGAAGATGGAGAGGAACAAAGAGAGGCGCTGCGGAATCATAAAGAGGAAGAAGAGAAAACAGAGAAAAAAGATACAGTTCCGGAGAAGAGTGTGACCATAGCGGAAGAAAAGGATAGCGACAATGAGTATGAGGATGTCTGCTTTATCTGCCGCAGGCCGGAAAGTAAGGCGGGGAAGATGTTCCGTCTGCCCAATCATATCTGTGTCTGTGATGATTGTATGCATAAGACCATGGATACTGTCAGCCAGTTTGATTATCAGGGCATGCTGAATCAGCCTGATATGTCAGATTTTAATAATGGCAAGGGATTCCCAAATATCAGTTTCGTGAATCTTGCGGATCTTCAGGGAGACGGAGGCATTCCAAATAAGCAGAAACTGAAAAAGAAGAAAAAAGCGGAGGATGCCGAGCCTGTTATTGATATCAAAAATATTATGCCGCCTCATAAGATCAAGGCTAAACTGGATGAATATGTGGTAGGGCAGGAGCATGCCAAGAAGGTCATGTCCGTAGCGGTTTACAATCACTATAAGCGGGTTGCAACGAATACTATGGATGAGATTGAAATCGAGAAATCCAATATGCTTATGATAGGACCTACCGGATGTGGTAAGACCTATCTGGTTAAGACGCTAGCACGTCTTCTGGATGTGCCGTTGGCGATCACGGATGCTACATCCTTGACGGAGGCAGGGTATATCGGAGATGATATCGAAAGCGTGGTTTCCAAACTGCTTGCGGCTGCTGACAATGATGTGGAGCGGGCAGAGAAGGGAATTATCTTTATTGATGAGATTGATAAGATTGCCAAGAAAAAGAATACCAATTCCAGAGATGTCAGTGGAGAGTCGGTACAGCAGGGCATGCTGAAGCTTCTGGAAGGCGCTGAGGTGGAAGTGCCGGTAGGTGCCAATTCCAAAAATGCCATGGTGCCGCTTGCCACGGTTAATACGAAGAATATCCTTTTTATCTGCGGTGGTGCGTTTCCGGATCTGGAGGATATTATCAAACAGCGGCTGAATAAGAAAACATCCATTGGCTATAATGCGGAACTGAGAGATAAGTATGATAAGGAAAAGAATATTTTAAACCGCGTGACAGTTGAAGATATCAAGAAGTTCGGTATGATTCCCGAGTTTATCGGTCGTCTGCCCATCATTTTCACCCTGGAGGGGCTGAGCAAAGAGATGATGGTGAAGATCTTAAGCGAGCCCCGCAATGCGATCCTGAAGCAATATCAGAAACTGCTTGCACTGGATGAGGTGAAACTGGAATTTGACCACGGTGCACTGGAGGCAATCGCTGAGAAAGCCATGGAAAAGGATACGGGTGCCAGAGCGCTTCGTGCCATTATTGAGGAATTCATGCTGGATATTATGTATGAAATCCCCAAAGATGATAATATCGGAAGAATTACAATTACAAGAGAATATATTGAAGGAACCGGAGGCCCGGTCATTGATATCAGAAGCGGATCGGCGGAAAACCCGGATTCCTTAAATGAGATAGAACAGCATGAGGAAAACAGCATATCATAGGGTAAGCCTTTGATGAGAGGAATGTTATGCGATGCCTTGTAAAGAGGAAATCTTATCCAATGATTATGCAGATATTATTGTAGATTATATTTTGCCGGAGAGGCTTTTGGAGCAGAATATCCCACCCTTTTGTTTCCGGCTTTTAAATGAAGAATATGGATTTGCCCATGTAAACAGGAGCCAGGCACCGCCAATTTCCATCGGAAGTTATGGATATGCGGCCATACCGAAGCTGTATGGTCTGATGCAGACTTTTCATACGGAGAATCTGACGGCAATGGGAAATCTCAGAATGCAGGGACCACCTTTGTCTTTGCAGGGGAAAGGCGTTATTATCGGGTTTATTGATACGGGGATTCGCTATCAGTCGGAAGCTTTTCTGGATGAGGCAGGCAATAGCAGGATTATCTCTATTTGGGATCAGACCATTCAGGATGGTACGCCGCCGGCGGGATTTGATTATGGAACGGAATATACCCGTGAAGACATTAACCGGGCACTTCAGGCAGATAATCCTCTTGATATTGTACCTTCTACGGATGAAAACGGACATGGAACAGCTATGGCTTCCGCGGCAGCGGGCAGTGTGCTGGATATGGGTCTGACATTACGTGGCGCCGCACCGCAGGCGGATATTGCAGTTGTCAAGCTGAAGGAGGCAAAGCAATATCTGAGAGATTATTATCTGATCGCGGAGGATGCTGTTGCCTATCAGGAAAATAATATCATGGAAGCAGTCAAATATCTGGAACAGATGACCATTGTATTTGAGCGTCCTGTGGTGATCGTGCTTGGTTTGGGAACCAATCTGGGCAATCATGCGGGAGGCTCTCCTCTTGGCGTTTACCTGAATTCTATTGCCGATAAAAGAAGCAGGGCAGTTATCGTATGCGGTGGAAATGAGGGGGATAAGCGGCATCATTACATGGGTACGGTTCCCCAGCAGGTAGAGGTGCGTGTAGCAGAGGGTGTTACGGGATTCTGTATGGAAATGTGGAATAGCAGCCTGGACAGTTACCACCTGTTCATACAGACACCGGGCGGAGAGCGCACGGCTATGATTGATTTTCAGAGCGGTTTTGACAGACCGTATTCTTTTGTGTTTGATAAGACGGTGATTTATGCCAGTGCCGTTCTGGTAGAAAGAGAATCGGGAGAAGAACTCGTTTTTCTGCGATTTGAGAATCCTTCCCAGGGGATCTGGCGGATTGTTGTTTCGCCGAGGGAAAATACGAAGATCAGTACATCGGGGCTTTTTCATATGTGGCTCCCGATTACAGAATTCATAGATGGTGAAGTGGAATTCTTAGAACCCAGTGCGGACGTAACACTGACTGAACCATCCAATGCGGAGAAGGTAATTACGATCTCTACCTATAATGGTCTGAATGGAAACTGGTTCCCGGAATCAGGAAGAGGATTTGCCAGAGATAACAGGGTTAAGCCGGAGTTTGCAGCCCCCGGCGTACAGGTTTCCACAGCTGTAGGAGAGAGAACCGGGTCCAGTCTGGCAGCGGCCCTGGCCGCCGGTTGTGTGGCACAGTTTATGGAATGGGCTGTTGTAGAGGGCAATTCCATTTTAGTGGAAACGAGGACGATTGAAAGCTATTTTATCCGTGGCGCAGTCAGGGAAGAAGGCATTCAATATCCGGATAAGCGATGGGGCTATGGAAAGCTGAATATCAGCGGTACTTTTGAGACATTGGCGAGACTATGATATGAAAAAGAGAGGTTTTTATGAGATACGCATTGATATCGGTTGGTGTATTTTTGACAGATTTGTTTATTAAGAATGGAATAGAAAAGCAGAAAACAGAAGGAGAGACGGAAGAACTGATGGGCGGCAGGCTCCTTCTTCGCAAATATCATAATAAGGGAGCCGTGTTAGATCTGGGAGAGAAGAAGAGCGGTCTGATCTGCCTGTTTTCTCTTTTGCTGACCATTGCCATGACAGTGGTTTTTGTGTGTACCTTCAGTATGAAGGGAAGCAGACTGTTAAAAAGTGGCTTGGCATTGTTGCTGGGAGGAGCTTACAGCAACACTTACGACAGACTCACCCGGCATTATGTGGTGGATTATGTCAGCTTCCCGGTAAAGAATGAGAAGCTTCGCCGGATTGTTTTTAACATTTCCGATTTCTGTATTATGATTGGTGCACTATGCATGGTGCTGGGTAGTTTTGAAAAATAACGGCAGGGTAAGTTGCTTACTCTGCCGTTCTATATAGATCATAATCTATTGATGTCTTATGTTCATTATGCTGTGATGACAGTTCCGTTTTTGCCCTTGATGGCATCTGATACTGCATCTAATGAAGTGATCAGGACGCTTCCCTGAGGATTTTTCTCCAGATAGGCAATGGAAGCCTCGATCTTAGGGAGCATGGTTCCCTCTTCAAATTCACCCTGTGCAATCAGTTCTTTAGCCTGTGCAACTGTCATGTTTGCGATTGGTTCCTGATTCTCCTTGCCAAAGTTACGATAAACAGCAGGAACACCGGTTAAAATGATAAGCTCATCTGCGTTTAAGTCCCCCGCCAGTTTGCCGGCAATGGAATCCTTCTCAATAACAGCAGAAGCGCCCTTTAATGCATGGTTCTGTTCGATAACGGGTATTCCGCCACCACCACATGCGATTACGACCTGGTCTGCGTCAGCAAGAGTGCGGATGGCATCGATTTCAACAATATCGATTGGCTTGGGAGCAGCCACAACACGGCGGAAGCCTTTCCCGGGCTCTTCCACAACATAATTTCCTTTCTTCACTTCAATCTCAGCATCTTCTTTAGACATATATCTTCCAATTACCTTGGTAGGCTCATAGAAAGCTTCATCATAAGGATCGACGGTTACCTGCGTCAGGATCGTGCTGACAGCCTTGGAGATACCGCGGCTGAGTAATTCCGCCCGAAGTGCATTCTGGATATCGTAGCCGACATAGCCCTGGCTCATGGCAGAACAAACGCACATGGGAGCCGGTGTATAGTCAATATAAACCCGGCGAAGTTCGGTCATGGCTTTGTGAATCATGCTTACCTGGGGACCGTTGCTGTGTGTGATGGTCAGCTGATAATCTGCCGCTACAAGATCTGCCAGCGCTTTGGCCGTCACTTTAACGGCATCCCACTGTTCTGTTGTTGTATAGCCCAGCGCTTCATGTCCCAGTGAGACAACTGCTTTCTTCTTACTCATTTAAAATCCATTCCTCTCTAATCATCTGATTCTCTGCCCCTATTGGCAGAGCCGCTACAAATTCAGTATATCAAAAAGCTTAGATTTTGTATAGAATGTTTTTATATGTAGGAATATTGTAGGAATATTGTAGAAATTATATAAAATATTTTGCCTTACAGCCGTATAATAGTTAAATTTTAACAAAATGGTTTGACTGGACAGAATAAAGAAGATATAATAAAAATAAGGTGTAAAAGGGACATGTTATTTATGAACAGAAGTATATAAGAGATAATGTATGGACTCTTGGGGGTTGGAGGTAGAGTGATGGATTATCAGGATGTTATTCAGAATATGTCTCTGGAGCAGATTATTTCGGTCATAGAGGTGCTTCAGAAATCTTCGGATTCTTATCTGTTTATTATGGATCTGAATGAAGACATTTACATGATATCGGAGAAGGCGACTAAGAGATTTCCTTTTGATACAATGGTAATTGAGAACTGTACGGAAATGCTAAAACAAGTCGTTTATCCTTCCGATTATGCCATGGTGGAGGCAGATATAGTCAAGTGCGCATCGGGAGATCAGGATTCTCATGCATTAGAGTACCGCTGGTTTGATCGTAAGGGCAAAGTGGTCTGGATTAACTGCAAAGGAACAGTTGTTGTCGGTCCGGAGGGACACAGACTTTTGATCGGAAGAGTCAGTGAACTGGGTAAGAAAGCCAAAGCTGATAATGTGACGGGACTCAGAAGGGAAGTCAGATTCCGTCTGGATGCGGAAGCCATCTTAAGAGACAGACCTCAGTCAGTTCATTATATGATGCGTATCGGTATCGATAATTTTAAGGAGATTAATGAGAAGGAAGGCCTGGAAGCCGGAGATGAAGTACTGCAGGAGCTGGCAGAATGTATCGTGGCATCCGTGGATGAGAGTGTTGATGTTTACCGTCTGCTGGCAGATGAGTTTATGATCATGGATGCTTCCACCAATGATTCGGTAGGAGCGAAAACAGTTTATAACCGGATTAAACGGAAGGTAACCCAGACAGTCCGTCAGAAAGAATACAGCCGTTTCTATACGATTTCTGCCGGTGTCATGGAAGAAGGGTTTGAGGATAAGACGGCAGATGAAATACTGCGTCTGACAGAATTTGCGCTGAATGAAGCAAAGCGTAACGGCAGGAATCAGATGGCGGTGTTTGATCAGGAGAACTATAATGAATATCTCAGGAGACTGGATATCCGCAAGGCGATGCGGCGTGACGTGAACAATGACTTCAACGGTTTTCAGGTGTTTTATCAGCCTATCGTGAAGGCTCCGGATTTTCAGGTTGTGGGTGCGGAGGCTCTGCTCCGGTGGGGCAACGAGAGATATGGGAATGTTTCACCTGCTGTATTCATTCCGATTCTGGAGGAAAGTGGTCTGATTATTCCGGTAGGAAGGTATGTTCTCAGGGAGGCTGCCAGAACCTGTAAGAAATGGCGGGAGAGTATCGGGGATTTCAAGATTCATGTGAATCTGTCCTATGTGCAGGTACATAAGAGCGATCTGATGAAGGATGTGGAAACCTGTATAGAGGAAGTGGGACTCGAACCGGATAGTCTGGTATTGGAAGTGACAGAGAGCGGATATATTGAAACAAATGACAGGATCAAGGAGATTTTTAGTGAACTGAAGGATAAGAATATCGATTTGGCACTGGATGATTTTGGTACAGGATATTCCAATATGCGATATCTGAAGGAGATAGAGGCTAAGACGGTCAAGATTGACAGAAGTTTTGTTATCCAGGCGTTGCAGAATGAGCATGATTACAATATAATAAACCATATTATTGATATGGTGCATAGTCTGGGATCTTCCGTATGCATGGAGGGAATTGAACAGTCGGATGAACTTGATAAGATGATGAAGACACATCCGGATATGATACAGGGCTACTATTTTGGCAAACCCTCTCCCAAAGAGCAATTCGAGAATCAGTTCCTGCAGACTATAAATTCTCCTTAATACGGATTTCCACATCTACATAGTTGTGCTCCGTGAGAGGAAGTTCGCCTGTTGTCAGGTAGGTAAAGAGAATAGACAGGGGATTATATCCCTGTAAGAAGGGCTGTTGGCAGATGGTAGCTGCTATCAGTCCTTTTTCCATATAGTCCCGAGTGGTATCTACCATATCATTAGTGATTATGGTCATATCCTTGCCGCGTCCCGCGGAGAGAACAGCGCGGCAGCCGCCATAGACACCGCCTGCGGAAAAATAGAGTGCGTTGATCTCCGGATGGGCGCTCAGCAGTCCGGCTGTCAATTCGTAGCTTTCTACTTCGTCATCATTGTTGGTCACAGTATCTACAATATGAATATTATGGTAGGACTGTATGACGTTTCTAAAACCGGCAATACGCTCCGTATGACAGAGAACATTCCGGGAACCTGATACGATTCCGACATGAATAATACCTTTAGTCATCAGATGCATGAGACCGGCAGCCGTTTCGCCGGAGCGATAGAAATTGCTTCCTACATAGGCGATGCGTTTGGAATTTTCAATATCTGTGTTCAGGGTAACGACAGGAATGCCCTGCTCATACAGTTCATTGATCTTATCCCGGATCAGAATATCATTATACGGAGAGATGGCAAGACCGTGAATACCCTCCTCCAGCAACTCATCAATGGCCGAAAGCTGTTGTTTCAGACTGTATTCTGTCTGACGGATGAGGACAGTACAGTTGTAGCCTTCCAGTTCCGCGGCTTTGCTTCGTACACCGATCAGAATGTCATCATAAAAAGGAGTGGCAAGACCCAGTAAAACAACACCCAGCTTCAGATTTTTCTTCTGGGCGGCGAGAACAATGCCGGCTTTGTTCGGTTTGTAATCAAGAGCCTGTACAATTTCCCATATTTTCTGTTCGGTCTGAGGACTAACGGCACCACGGTGATTCAGAACCCGATCCACGGTACCTCTTGATACGCCGGCAAGGCTGGCAATTTCCTTGATTGTAGCCATAACGGTAGCTCCTTTCCATGCAGTTGAACTATATGCACAGAGTAGCACAATAAGGCACGGAAGTCAATGCACGTAAAGGCACGTGCACGGAAAAAGAGATACAATACGGAAATTGGAAAATGCTGTGAAAATTAACGGGAAAAGTGGTTTTCTACAATTTAAATACGTCATATTTGTATAATTTTACGAAAATAAACAAAGGGCTTGATTTTCTGATTGACACAGATTATCATGGAATTAACAAAGAGGCGTGCACGTGCACGGAAAAGAAGAACAAATTAGGAAGGCATGTGAAAGATTGCTTTTCAGGCAACAAAAATAATATTGGAGAATGACAGGAGGGTCAGCATGTTTTATATTGGTGTAGATTTAGGAACTTCTGCCGTAAAACTTCTTTTGATGGAGGGAAACGGCAGGATTGTCAATATTGTATCCAAGGAATATCCGCTTTATTTTCCGCATCCGGGGTGGTCGGAACAGAAGCCTGAGGATTGGTACGAGCAGAGTATGGCAGGCATCAAGGAACTGATCGCAGATGTGGATAAGAGCCAGATTGCAGGTATAAGCTTTGGCGGTCAGATGCATGGACTGGTTATTCTGGATGAGAAGGATGAGGTTATCAGACCGGCGATTTTGTGGAATGATGGCAGAACCACAGAGGAATGTGATTACCTGAATAACGTGATCGGCAAGGATAAGCTGTCTGAGTATACGGCAAACATTTCTTTTACCGGATTTACGGCACCGAAGGTTTTGTGGGTTAAGAATAAAGAACCTGAGAATTTTGCCAGAATCAAGAAGATCATGCTCCCCAAGGACTATATCGCATATAAGCTGACCGGAATACACTGTACTGATGTTTCGGATGCTTCCGGTATGCTGCTGTTCGATGTGAAGAACAGATGCTGGTCTAAAGAAATGTGTGAGATCTGCGGCGTGAAGGAAGAACAGCTGGCACAGATTTATGAAAGTTACGAGACAGTGGGAACGGTGCTTCCTGAAATTGCAAAGGAACTGGGAATTCCTGAGACAGTGAAGGTAGCGGCAGGCGCCGGCGATAACGCAGCAGCGGCTGTGGGAACCGGTACGGTTGGAGACGGTATGTGTAATATCTCTTTAGGCACCAGCGGAACTATCTTTATCTCTTCCGATAAATTCGGTGTGGATAAGTTCAATGCCCTGCATGCTTTTGCACATGCGGATGGCCATTATCATCTGACGGGATGCATGCTTAGTGCAGCTTCCTGTAATAAATGGTGGATGGATGAGATTATCGGTACGCAAGAGTATGCGGCTGAACAGAAAGCAATTACGGATGATAAGCTGGGTGAGAATCACGTGTATTTCCTGCCTTATCTTATGGGTGAGCGTTCACCTCATAACAATCCCAATGCCAGAGGTACTTTTATCGGTATGACTATGGATACAACCAGAGCAGATATGACACAGGCGGTATTGGAAGGTGTTGCCTTTGCACTTCGTGATTCTCTGGAAGTGGCAAGATCTCTGGGTATTAAGATAGAAAGAACGAAAATCTGTGGCGGCGGCGCCAAGAGTCCGTTATGGAAGAGAATGATTGCTAATATCATGAATCTGAAGGTGGACGTGATTGAGAGTGAGGAAGGTCCTGCCATGGGCGGTGCCATGTTAGCAGCAGTAGCGTGCGGAGAATATGCCGATGTCGAAGAAGCGGCAGCAAAGATTGTGAAGATCGTGGATACGGTTGAGCCGGAAGCAGAACTGGTAGCAAAGTATGAGGCAAGGTATCAGCAGTTCAGGCAGATCTACCCGGCCTGCAAGGAGCTGTTTGATAAGATACAGTAAGATAGACAGAAGGGAGAGGTTACCGATGGAGATTAAGAAAATAACGGATGCCGCATTTCGTAAATACGGCAGAGTGGTACAGGGGATTGATTTTGGTGAACTGATTGAGGCCATCAAGCGTGAAACCCCATTACCGGATGGTGTAGCCTATGAGCCATCCATTGAAGCACTGGAAGCAACTCAGAGTGCCAAAGAGTTACAGAAGAGAACCTATGGCGAGCTTCCGATAGAAGTGGGTTACTGTAACGGACATAATTATAAGCTGAATGCGGTTGAGTACCACAGAAGCTCTGAGATTAATGTGGCAGCAACCGATGCGGTACTTATTTTGGGAATGCAGCAGGATATTACGGATGATTTTACTTATGATACCGCGAAGATGGAGGCATTCTTAGTACCGGCAGGAACAGCGGTTGAAATTTATGCGACAACGCTGCATTATGCTCCCTGCAGTGCAGATGAGAGCGGTTTCAAGGTCGGTATTGTATTACCCAAAGGAACCAATTATCCACTGACGCAGTCTCATGAAGGCTGGGAGGATTCCCTGATCACGGCCCAGAACAAATGGCTGATCGGTCATGCGGAGGGTGGTCTGGATGCAGGCGCCCATATCGGTCTGATTGGTAAGAACCTGGATATCAGAGAGTAAAGAAAAGAATACCGGTTGCCCCGGTTAAAGGAGGAAAAGCAAAATGAATAATTTACCGAAAGTCAAAATTGGTATTGTGGCAGTAAGCCGCGACTGTTTCCCGGCATCTCTTGCGGTTAACAGAAGAAAGGCATTGGTAGAGGCTTATCAGAAGGCATATGATGCTTCCGATATCTATGAATGCCCTGTATGTATCATTGAGAGTGAAATCGATATGGTCAATGCATTAAAGGACATCAAGGAGAATGGCTGTAATGCACTTTGCGTATATCTTGGAAACTTCGGACCTGAGATTTCCGAGACATTGTTAGCAAAGCATTTCGATGGTCCTAAGATGTTCGTGGCAGCAGCCGAGGAGTCCCAGAATGATCTGATTCAGGGACGTGGCGATGCGTACTGTGGTATGCTGAATGCAAGCTATAACTTAAAGCTTCGCAATACAAAGGCATATATCCCTGAATATCCGGTTGGCGATGCTGAGGACTGCGCAGCCATGATTCATGACTTTGTTCCGATCGCACGTGCTATTATCGGACTTTCCAGCCTTAAGATCATTTCCTTCGGACCTCGTCCGCTTAACTTCTTAGCTTGTAATGCACCGATCAAGCAGCTTTATAACCTGGGTGTAGAGATTGAGGAGAACTCCGAACTTGACTTGTTCGAGGCTTTCAATAAGCATGAAGGCGATCCTCGTATTCCGGATGTAGTTAAGGATATGGAGGCAGAGCTTGGCGAAGGCAATAATAAGCCTACTATCCTGCCTAAGCTGGCACAGTATGAGCTGACGCTGCTTGACTGGATTGAAGAGCATAAGGGCTATCGTGAGTATGTGGCTATCGCAGGTAAATGCTGGCCTGCATTCCAGACACAGTTTGGTTTCGTACCTTGTTACGTTAACAGCCGTCTGACAGGAAGAGGCATTCCGGTATCCTGTGAAGTAGATATCTACGGATGTTTAAGCGAGTTTATCGGTACGGCAGTCAGCGATGACATTGTTACTCTGCTTGATATCAATAACTCTGTTCCGAAGGATATGTATAAGGAGTCTATTGAGGGCAAATTTGATTATAAGTTTACAGATACTTTCATGGGATTCCACTGTGGCAATACCTGTTCTAAGAAGCTGTCCAAGTGCAGCATGGAATACCAGATGATCATGGCAAGAGCACTTCCGGAAGAAGTTACTCAGGGAACACTGGAAGGCGATATCGTGCCGGGTGACATTACCTTCTATCGTCTGCAGAGCACTGCTGACAATATCCTGCGTGCTTATGTGGCAGAGGGTGAAGTACTTCCGGTTGCAACCAAGTCCTTTGGTGGTATCGGTGTATTCGCAATTCCGGAGATGGGCAGATTCTATCGTCACGTATTGATTGAGAAGAACTATCCTCATCATGGTGCGGTAGCATTTGGACATCATGGCAAGGCATTATTTGAAGTATTCAAATATATTGGTGTAGAGGTAAATGAGATTGGATACAATCAGCCGAAGAGCCTGCCATATCCGACAGAGAATCCTTTTGCATAAGGATAGAATCCCTTTTATAGAAAAGGTTCGCTCAGCTGAGCGAACCTTTTTTATTGATACGATTTATTGTATTATGTTGCGCTGTTAATGGTAGAATCCGTTGTATTTGTCGTGCTGTAGGTACCGCTGCTTGTATAATTCTTCGCAGTTACGGATTTCCCTTCGTTTGCATAACGATACATCTGACTTGCTTTGGAAGATACCTTATCTGCAAAAGAACCGGCCCCATTAAACAAGGTTTTCATGGTAGAAGTATTGCCCTTTTTAAAGGTATCCTCATCCAGAGATAAAGTCCTGTCAGCATTCAATGTGATACCGACTTTGGCAAAAAGCTTGTAATTACTGTACATAGCGTCGTACAGGTACTCGGCTTGTTTCTGTACGTCAGAGTTTTTGCTGGAAGAGCCGTTCTTAATCAGACTGTTATAATTCTTGACAAAGTCGGAAACAGCATTGTATGCCTCATCTAAGTTATCTTCACTGAATTCCATCGAGCTCAATTTTTCAGCTGATTTGTATGCACTGCTGGCGGAAGATGCTGTCAGGGTATCCTTTTCTCCGGTTCCGGAGCTTGCTTTCTTAGTCGAAGCTTCATCGTCCTCATCGGCAGTGACTTTTGCATAATATGCTTTCATCATCTTGCCGTAGCTTCCGTTTTTGATGGAAGCATAATCGGTAAGCAGGGAAGACATGCCGGAATCAGATGTAGAACTGCCCCCGCTTAATAAAGTTGAATAGGTATCTGCAAGACCTGAATTTAATCCATTTAAACTAATTCCCATAATTTATCCCTCCGTATATATATTATCTCGGTTTTTCTGTGGATTTGTAAAGGGGTAAAATGTGTTTTTTCATGATTTTTTACATATATTTATTTTTGTCATGATGTAGATCTATATCCTAGTCTAATTTCAGGTCGTTTTCTATGATCCAGCCAATCTTACGAAGAAGGTTGCCTACAAGCAGGGAAATCACTGCAGGCAGAATGAAACTGATCAAAATCAGCCCAATCCAGTCGAAGGCGGTAATGGCACTCTTCGTGCCGGCCGCAATGTCATTGACCCAGCCTGTGTATACACCAATCTGACCGACCAGGCCGCAGGTTCCCATTCCGGAGGATACAGGGGTGCCGTTCATCTGCAGCTTGAAGACACAGGTGGCGATAGGACCGGTAATGGCAGAAGCAATAATGGGTGGAATCCAGATCTTAGGATTCTTCATGATATTGCCCATCTGCAGCATGGAGGTGCCGATACCCTGGGAAATCAGACCACCCCATTTATTTTCCTTAAAGCTCATAACCGCAAAGCCTATCATGTTGGCACAACAGCCTGCCACGGCAGCACCGCCGGCAAGTCCGGTCAGGGATAAGGCTGCGCAGATGGCTGCGGATGAGATAGGAAGTGTGAGAGCAATTCCTACCAGTACGGATACAATGATACCCATCAGGAAGGGCTGTAAGTCAGTAGCCCACATGATCAGCCGGCCTACGGAGCTTGCAGCAGCACCGATACCCGGTGCCAGCAGGGCTGAAAGGGCAACACCGATAAAGATGGTTACAAAAGGCGTTACCAGAATATCCACTTTAGTCTCTTTGGAAACTACCTTGCCGCATTCGGCAGCTAAAATGGCGATGATCAGGACTGCCAGAGGACCACCGGCACCGCCCAGCTCATTGGCAGCACCGCCTACGGCAGCCAGGGAAAACAGTACCAGTGGAGGCGCCTGCAGGGCAAAGCCGATGGAGATGGCCATAGCAGGACCGGCCATGGAAGAAGCATAGGTACCGATGGTTACAAGAAACTCAATGCCCAATTGCTGGCCAAGTGTCTTGATAATGGTACCGATCAGCAGGGAACAGAATAAACCCTGCGCCATGGCGCTTAAACATTCTACACCGTATCTTTTAAAGGAAAAGATAATGTTCTTACGTTTCAAAAATTCTTTCATGATATTTGGAATCCTTTCAGAAATATAGATTGAGAAATCGTAAAGAGAACGACCTTTCAATCTTAATATGTCCGTCACTGTAAAGACTGCTGTCTTGTCAGTAACATTACACCATATTTTAATTGTTTCAATGAGAATGTCAAGAGCAAAATGCCTTTTCATTTTGCCTATAACATGTTAAGATTGTAAAAGCATAAGGGATAAGGCATTTCCATGAAGTGTCTGTGTAATAAGTTTGCAGGTTGAGAGAAAGGCATACTAATTAAATGAAAAAAGCAAAGAATGAATTATTACAGTTTCTGGCCGGACTGGCCATGCTGGTTTCCGGATTATTTATCTTTTCACAGAAGGTTACGGTATCCTCCGGTTTCTTTGGCTTTGGCTGGAGAATGGGCGGTTTCTATATGAGTAATGGTCTGATTATCGTGCCGCTTATTATTGGCATTGTGTGGATGTTTGCAACGGAGGGGAGCTTTCCGTCTAAAGTATTTACCGCAGCAAGTGTATTGCTGATTATTGTAGCGATCATCATGACGACTAATATTACTTTGACGCGTATGACCTTGTATGAGTGGGTATTGCTTTTGGTGTTGATTTTTGGAGGTGCGGGAATGCTGGCACGGCTGCTTCTGGCCGGACCCGGGAAAAAGGATGAGGCGCAGAACCGGGAATTGGACCGAGTAGACCGGGAGCTGCGTGAGAAGAAGAGGCAGCTTCAGGCGATTGAAGATGAACTGGAGAATATAAAACGGGGAAAATAATCTATCATATTAAGTATTTTAAGAAGGCTTAACTTATTAATGGAAATTGTCTTGAAAAATTAATAGTAAAATGGAAGATGCCCTGCATATACTTTAGTAATAAAAAGGTGCAGGGTATTATTATGGCCGAAAGACGTAAGTCATGGAGTGAAAAAATCGAAATGACACTTGGGGAATTGGAAAGACAGGTGTTTTCGGATAAGCACGGTAATGCAAAAGAAGAGAAATGGCCGGAACGTGAAAAGGTAGAGGCGTGGACAGCCGAGAGAGAAAAACAGCGCGGGTACGGACAATATTGCGGTGGAAGCTGTGAAGGGCAGAAGAATCAGACAAAGGAAGAGCGTAAGAAAGAAACATTTTGCAGAAATATAGTCCTGCAGACGGTGAAGTCTGCAGCATTCGTATTGGCAACGGTCGCGCTGATCCAGGGAATGGTGAGATTTCTTCCCGATTCTGTCACAGTCAGTAATTCGGTGGGCGGCAGAGAACTGCCGATTTACTGTGTGCAGACGGATAAGAAGCAGGTGGCGCTTAGCTTTGATGCGGCATGGGGGAACGAAGATACGGCTACCATATTGGAAATTTTGCGGAAACATAATGTGAAAGTCACTTTTTTCATGACCGGAGGATGGGTAGAAGCCTATCCGGATGATGTGAAAGCAATCCTGGCAGACGGCCATGATCTGGGGAACCACAGTGAGAATCATAAGAATATGTCCCAGCTTTCCAAGGAAGAGTGTAAAGAGGAGTTGATGGCGGTACATAGAAAAGTGCAGGAGCTGACAGGATATGAGATGTTTCTATTCCGACCGCCCTATGGGGATTATGACAATGATGTCATAAATGTAGCCAAGGACTGTGGTTATTATTCCATTCAGTGGGATGTTGACAGCCTGGACTGGAAGGACTATGGTGTAGATTCCATCATCCAGACAGTAACTCAGCACAAGCATCTTGGAAACGGCAGCATTATTTTGTGTCATAACGGTGCAAAGTACACAGCGGACGCACTGGAAACATTGATCACGACTTTGCAGGAACAGGGGTATGAGCTGGTTCCGATTTCACAGCTGATTTATAGAGATAATTATCATCTGGATCACGAGGGAAGGCAGATCAGCAGCTAGAGAATAGGTGTCATAACGTAAAAGGAGGCAGATAAAATAACTATCCGCCTCCTGTTTCATTTATTCTTATTTGGATAATCTGGATTTCATCTCTTCCAGATCGTGAATCAGTTCCTTGGAATACTGTTCCGCTTCCTGATAAAGACGCTCAGCTGTGCTGTGATCTTCTGCAAAAAGAGCTTTGATGATATCCGAACCGAAATGGTGGAATTTCTTGTGTTTGGCACCGAGTCCGTTCCATAAATCGGTAATTTCAGGATAAGACGGTGTTATGGAATAATAAAAATGTCCAAAACCGCACTTGGAATCATCCAGCTGTAAAGGCAGAATGGTACGTCCTGTTACTATATTTTTTAGGTTAACCAGCCATAACTTATGCGCATTGACGGCTCTGTCCAGATAACCGATAAATTCCTTCTTGTCTAAGGCATAGAAAGCATCCTGAGACATTTTGCCCATCATCTTGGCATTGTCATCCAAAGTCTGCTCAATATTGGCAACCGGGTCGACGGATTTCTTTACATGGATTCCGAGTTCCCTCAGCTGTTCTGTGTCTTCTGTCAGAATCTTGCATTCTTCCTGAATCTCATTAGTCTGATTCTCCAGTTCTACCATGGAACTGCTGATTTCTTCGCTGACAGATGCAAGAGAACTGATATTATCTGTGATCCGGGCAACATGCTTCTGGTTTTCTTCATTCAGCGCCCATACATGGCTGATCTTCTCGGTCATGGCCTCCAGAGAACCGATTGTACCGGCAACACTGTCTACACTCTTACGGGATGCTTTCTTCACATCTTCCACGAAGCTTCCCATGGTTCCTGTCAGCGTCTGGGTCTCATCTGCCAGTTTGCGGATTTCATCAGCAACCACTGCAAATCCTCTTCCCGCTTCGCCTGCTCTGGCAGCTTCTATGGATGCGTTTAAGGAAAGAAGATTGGTCTGTGAGGAAATAGAATTAATACCCTCGATCACTTCGTTCATGTGATCAATGACCTTTTCAAGCTGATCCATATCCTTTTTCATTTCTTCGGATGCAGAAATAGTATTTTCGGATAAGTTCTTGATGTGGGTCAACGCATCCTGGCCTTCTTCTATTTTCTTATAAACATCGCTGGATTCCTCGGAGGCGGCAATAATGGTATTGGTCAGTTCTTCATGCTGACTGGAGATAGCATTTGCCACATCTGAAGTATCCTCAGAAGATGCATGGATTGCTTTCGTGGCATCTGCCACACTCCTGGAAATAGCTTCCAGATTCTCAGTATAATGATGTAGTGTCAAATCTAAAGAACTGATCTGCATGACAGCAGAGATATTCTGCTGTAGAACCTTCTCAAACTGTATCCTGCCATTTTGCAGTCGATCGTAGATTGCAGCCAGCTCCGAACCGGAAAGTGTATAGTCTGCTTCCTGTAGTTCGGAAAGTGATTTGATTAATTCTTTGGTTTGATTTTTCTTCAATAGCATATCGATACCCTCTCTTGTATATATAAATATAATTGTACTCCATTCCGGTATATTCTTCAAGCCGGAATGGAGTGATAATTTGATACTGCCGGGTATGAAAATGCAAAGGGCGAGACATACTATTGAATATGCAGACCGCTTAGATGATTACAAAGATTCGGAGGAAATAAAAAATGAGCGGAAGTGATGAGTTCAAGCCCTTTGTACCGGCAGGCAAAATTATGCCGGAATTTACCGGAACGTCCATTTTACTGGGAATCCTGCTGGCTGTTGTGTTTGGAGCCGCCAATGCCTATCTGGGGCTGCGGGTAGGCATGACCGTATCGGCTTCCATTCCGGCAGCAGTCGTTTCCATGGGCATTATCCGTATGATTCTGAAGAAGGAATCCATACTGGAAAACAATATGGTCCAGACAATAGGTTCTGCCGGGGAATCGGTAGCAGGCGGTGCGATTTTTACGCTGCCTGCGCTTTTTCTGTGGGCCAAAGAATGGGGAACAGAAACCCCTTCCTTAATTGAGATTTCAGTGATCGTCTTTATTGGTAGTGCCCTTGGTATCCTGTTTATGGTTCCTCTCAGAAGAGCATTGATCGTGCAGGAGCATGGGACGCTTCCTTATCCGGAGGGAAAAGCCTGTGCAGAAGTCCTGATTGCCGGGGAAGAAGGGGGAGCCAAGGCCTCTACCGTATTCGCCGGGCTTGGAATTGCCGCCGCCTACAAATTCGTTGCAGACGGCCTGAAGGCATTTCCCAGTGAGGTGCATTATGAGATTCCGGTTTACAGAGGCTCCGGCTTTGGGGCAGATGTTTTGCCGGCACTTTTGGGGGTAGGATATATCTGCGGCCCCAGAATATCTTCCTATCTGTTTGCGGGCGGTATTCTGGGCTGGTTTGTATTGATGCCTCTTATTGTACTGTTTGGTGCGGGCACAATCTTATTCCCGGCGCAGGCCAGTGTTCTGGAGCTTTATGAAGCGGGAGGCTCTTTTGCAGTCTGGTCGAACTATATTAAATATATTGGCGCCGGTGCGGTTGCCTGCGGCGGTATTATCAGTTTGATCAAATCGCTTCCGCTTATTATAAAAACCTTTCGGGAATCACTTAAAGGCTTTGGAAGGGGAGCAAAGACTAAAGAACGTACCAATCAGGATCTGGACATCCGTTTTATTCTTACGGGTATTGTGATTCTGGTTCTTGCAATCTGGCTGATCCCGGTGGTCCCGATTAATTTATTTGGAGCACTGT
>JALETS010000242.1 GCA_022781395.1 Lachnospiraceae bacterium
ATTGCATATATTGATTGGAAGCAGGGATTTTATGATGATCTGTTGTCTGAAAAGACAGAGTATATAAGCAATCTGGTCTCCGGGGAATGAATCAACTTTTCAAAGTGCCATTCCTTAAGGCGGGTATCGAGGTCATTACCCCTGACACAGAAGAGCGAGCGTATCAACTAATACTTTACAGACGCTATTGGATACTACAGATAGAACAGGGGAGCTCTAGAAACATGATTTAGGTGCATCAGGGAATGAAACTTTGTTCCTGATGCGCTTTTTTCTTATCTTGCAACGCCTTTCTCGCACCGATTTCCCCATGCATCAATGAGCGTTCCATCCCGGTAGATAAAGATAATCTCACAGTGATTGGGACAGTGGCCGCAGGTTACTTCTCTTGCCTGAAATTCCATGTCTTCCACCAAAAGTCAAAAGGTTTTCTAGATCCGTTCCTTTTTGCCAGGAGCGAGATTCCATAAGCCCCATCAGATGTCCGTTTTCATCGACCAGAATGTCACATCCCAGCGCCTTTCTGAAGGGAGGTGTAGTATTTGGCGCCCCATATGTTAGCAGTGGAGGTGGGACCCATTTCATAGGTGCTGTACTCTTATACTGCCACACTCAGATTTTTTCCATGATATCGAAGATTCCGGTTGGTTACACTCATAAACCGATGAACTTCCACCCCCATATCGGAGAGCTTTTGTTCCAGTGAGTGATTGAAAAACTCATCGACAGCCGTAAAATATTCCCCTACGACACCGACACGAAGAGCGGCCCCCGGTTTGACAACCGGAATCTTCTGCGCCCATGGAAAGAAAGGCGTCCTCTTCCGTAAGGTTATGGATCACATCAACGTTATAGAAGAGGAATTTCTGGCCTGAGTTCCGGAATGTGCCGCAGATCAGATCGTACATAGACTCAAACCTGGTGCACATATTTTGCTGCCGACCGAGATTGCTGATGCGGGGGACGAGAATATAATCACACTTTCCGATGAGGGCCCGTACATGTCCCAGGTACAGCCTGGCAGACGGACATGTCTCATCAAATACATTCACATCCTTCAAATTTGTTATGGGTAATTATATCGGTCATGTCGTTGAAAAAAATGGGCATTTGATATGCCGGTGCCTAAAATTTGGGCACCGGCATGGCAAATGTCCATTGTGATGTCCGGATAAAAAAAGTAAAGTTGTTGCAAGCAAATAAAGTTTCAGGAGGTGAGAATTCTGAAGAAACTCCGAATTGCACGAAGCGGCTATATTCTGATGTCTGTCCTTTTTTACATCGCAGGCTTCCTCTATATGATCTTGCCGGACGCATCGCCGATTGCGGTCTGTATCAGCAGCGGTATTATATTGATTGCATATGGGGTTATAAAAATCATCGGATATCTGTCGGATGATCTTTATTGCCTGGCATTTCAATACGATCTGGGCTGCGGCCTGTTCCTGATCGTCCTCGGAGTGATTGTTCTTATTTTTCGTGTGAGAGTGTGGCAGTATCTGCAGCCGGCATTGGGAATGCTGATTCTTCTGGATAGTCTGATGACGATCCAGACGTCTAAGGATTCTAAAAAATTTGGCCTGGAGACCTGGTACTGGATCCTGATCTGTGCCATTGCTGCAGGTGCTTTGGGAGCATTGGTGGTGATTCAATCATTTTTGGGAAGGCCTTCCCGTATTGCGAACGGATGTTCCGTTCTGATGGAAGGAGTTATGAAGCATCTTCTGGTCAAGAGTACGGTGATTCTGATGAAGGATCTTCCGCATTCGATAGAGGATTGATCTGGAAAGATGAAATTATAGTATACAGGAGGAAATTATGGACGTTACAACAACATTGAAAAAATTTGGACTGGAGCAGGCTTTGAATTACATTTACAAGGAGCCGGAAAAGAATCTGCTGAAACTGATGGACTGGGCTGACAAATTCGCAGGAGAGGAGTTTCCGGTTCCCAGAAAAATGGTGCGGGAAGCAATGACGGACCCTGCACACCCGTATTATCCGTTTATCCGCCGTCTGATCTATGATCTGGATCCGCACGTGATGAAGACCTCAGCAGTAAATTTCTTCATCAATGCGGCTCTGGCAGGATGGCCTAAGCAGCAGGAGGCACGGAAAAAGTATGGCTGCAATATTCCGTGGACCATCCTGTTAGATCCGACTTCCGCATGCAATCTGCACTGCATCGGCTGCTGGGCCGCTGAGTACGGAAATAAGCTGAACCTGACTTACGATGAGATCGACAATATCATTGAGCAGGGAAAGAAACTGGGGATCTATCTCTATATTTATACCGGAGGGGAGCCGCTGGTACGGAAAAATGATCTGCTCCGCCTTTGTGAGAAGCACAATGACTGCGTGTTCTTATGCTTTACCAATGCGACGCTGATCGATGAAGCGTTTGCCGATGAGATGCTTCGGGTGGGAAATTTTGTCCCGGCAATCTCCCTGGAAGGATTTGAACAAGCCACAGACGGACGGCGCGGTGAGGGAGTATATAAGAAAGTGATTGATGCGATTGAGCTTCTGCACAGAAAGAAACTGCTGTACGGTATCTCCGCCTGCTATACCAGTGCCAATTTCGATTCCATTACGTCTGAGGAATTTTATGACCGACTGATCGAGATGGGGGTCTATTTTATCTGGTATTTCCATTATATGCCGGTTGGAAATGATGCCTCACCGGAATTAATGCCTACGCCGGAGCAGAGGAAGATGACTTACGAGAGGATCCGGCATTACCGCGCCACAAAGCCGCTCTTCGCGATGGATTTCCAAAATGATGCAGAATATGTGGGAGGATGCATTGCCGGCGGCCGCCGTTACTTACATATCAATGCCAATGGAGATGTTGATCCTTGCGTATTTATTCATTATTCTGATTCCAATATCAGGGAAAAAACGCTGCTCGAAGCCCTTCAGTCTACGATGATGATGGCATATTACAAGAGGCAGCCGTTCAATGAGAATATGCTGCGCCCATGCCCGATGTTGGAAAATCCGGAGAAACTCAGGGAAATGGTAGCAGAGTCGGGAGCCCATTCCACAGATTTACAGTCGCCGGAATCGGCAGAACATCTCTGTGTGAAATGTGATTCCTATGCAGCCTGCTGGAAACCGGTGGCTGATGAGATCTGGGAAGCCAGTGAAGCGGCAAAGGCAAAGAAAAGCTGATTTTTCAGACTGCCGCAGATTCCTTTTTGGAAACTGCGGCAGTTATGACCGTAAAGTTCAGGAGGCAAATGTGGTTACAGCAAGTGGCTGTATTATGGGAAATGAGGAAATTGTCTATATTCCAATATCAAGCACTCTCAGCAATTCTTATCGGACTGCCAGACTTCTGGCTGAGGGATACCGAGGCGATCAGAAAAGTGTTCCTACTGCTTTTTTACTTTTTTAATGTTTCAAGCCGTAGATTTTTGCTCCAATATTTGAATGATTACGGCTTATCAAATTATTATGTTATATGAAGCGGTAAATATATGGTGAAAATAATTTATTGCCTTAAACTGAGCGTTGAAAATACTGCTTTATTAGAGTGTTTGAGATTATAAACAGTAAACGCCCCTTTAGCTTTTATTTATGGCATAGTAAGAAAGATTCCCAATATTCTGATGTGGATTCTTACTTCTTATTTCCTGGCTTCAGCAGTGCTGGCGATTATCAATCGCGGGTTCCGGATAAAGGCCAGCATTTTCTATTTCGTCGAGTTCTGGGCTTCCTTATATTTAAAACGCCATACAATATCGGAATTTCTGGCAGGAAGCGGCGCTGCAGTTTTAGTATTCTGTTCTACGAGACTGTATTTTGGGTTTTATTAAGAAGCTATAACTTTACTGATTTCAAAAATGCCTGCTTGCCGGTACCTGCAAACAGCTCACTGATTCTGATGAAGGAATTCAGCAGATCATAATCCATGGAATGATCCATCCAGTCAAGAATGGCTCCTACCAGAGTACATTTATAATAGCGGATCAGAAGTTCCTTGTCGCTTTCCTGTAAGGACAGGTCAGCCGTAACGGTGTTGACATATTCTTTCACTGTGTAAAGGCATAAACGTTCCAGCTCCCTTAAAAAAATTTCACGCTGGACAGAACGATAGATATGAAGAAACGCCTTTTTTCGACTCATTACATGCTCTACAAATGGTTTGACGCAATCGACAGGAGAACCGAAATGACTGTATGTTTGAATCACATGGTCAATATTCTGCTTGAAAGAGTATTCCAGAAGCTCAGGGATATCATGAAAATGGTAATAAAAAGTATTACGATTGATCAGACAGCAGGTTACGATATCTTTTACTGTGATTTGGTTGTAGGCCTTTTCTTCTAATAACTGCCAGAATACAGTGACAATAGAGGCTTTGGTTTGGTTCATAATTATCAACTCACTTTTTAAATATAGTGAAATATTATCACAAAATGGAAGATTTTAACAGCGAAAATATTTGTGAAGATTTTGAAAAGTTTTTTCGTTTATGGATTCTTTATGCAGCCAT
>JALETS010000256.1 GCA_022781395.1 Lachnospiraceae bacterium
GTAATATTTTTCTGTCAAAAGTATATCGTATATGGGTATCAAGGTTGACATTGAAATGACTTCGTGAGAAAATTTTAAAAGACGCAAATTTTGATGAAGTTTTACAAAAAACTAAAGATATGAAAAAGGAAATAACGATGGAATTTACCTACAAAGCATATAGAGAACTGCTGACTATGCTGTGGGAGCATGGCTATATCTTCTGCAGTTATCATGATTACCGGAAGTGTGATAAGAGTGTTATCGTCAGGCATGATATCGATATGAATATTGCCAAAGCTGTGCAAATGGCGGAAATCGAGACGCAGATGGGCATTTCGTCCACTTATTTTGTTCTGGTTACGAGCAATTTCTACAATATTTTCTCGAAGGAAAATCAGGATATGTTGCGGGAAATGCACTGCATGGGGCATGAGGTTGGCCTTCATTTCGATGAAGCAAAATATGATGGACATAAGACTGACATGGTACAGGCCATGGAGCAGGAAGCGGAGCTGCTTGCACAGTGCTTAGGTTGTCCGGTTCGGAGCGTATCGATGCACAGACCATCTAAAGAGACCCTTGCTGCAGATTATGTGGTAATGGGCGGACAGATTGTAAACAGTTACGGAACGGAGTTCTTTCAGAATCATAAATATTTGTCTGATTCCAGAAGACACTGGAGGGAAGATGTACGCTCCATTATTAAGAGCGAAGCATATGATAGGCTTCATGTGTTGATTCACCCTTTCTGGTACGATAAGTCAGAGCAGACGGCCAAAGAGGCTTTGAAGAATTTCTGTGAGAGCAGAACTTACGCATGTTATGACTGGATGCATGACAATGTAAGGGATTTGGAAGAGTTTCTGGAAAGATCGGAACTGAAGCTGTAGAAAGAAATGATTAAGTCAGAAATGACTTGGATTAAAAAATAGTGTGGAGAATTGGCATGGTAACATTAGAAGAGATAGAAGCATTCCTGAAACAGGAACGGTTGGAATACAGGGTACAGGTGGAAGGTGAAGTGGCGGTACAGGGCTTTTCTTCTTTGGACCATTATCTGCCCGGCACAATGACCTGGATCAAATCTGCCGACAGGTGGAAGGAAGGTTTACCGGAGATTTCGTTGTGTATTGTGCAGGAAGGAGTGGAACTCACTATCCCCTATCAGATCATCTGCAAGAACTCCAAGGCAGTTTTCTTCTCTTTGATAGAGCATTTTTATGCTGGGAAGGAAGAGGAGCAGCCGATTGGTGATAACACGGTGATTGGTCCGCATGTGCAGATTGGCACTAATGTCAGAATAGGACATAATTGCTCAATCACAGGAGATGTAATTATCGGGGATGATACGGTTATTTCCGATAATGTTGTAATCAAAAATAGGGTGCGTATCGGAAAACGGTGTACCATACAGGCGCTGACTATGATTGGGGAAGATGGTTTTGGTGCTTATGAACTGGAGGACCATCGTAAAGTGATGATCCGACATTATGGCGGTGTTACCATTGGAGATGATGTGTTCCTCAGCAGTCTGGTGAGCATAGAGCGCGGCACAATTGATGATACTTACATCGGGAATGGTGCCAAGGTAGGGCCGCGTACCTTTATAGCCCATAATACAAGAGTAGAAAAGGATGCTATGTTGGTTGGTTCCCAGTTGTACGGAAGTGCTCATGTAGGAGAAAACAGCTGGGTAGTCGGTAGTATTGTGAAAAATCAATGTAGCATTGGAGACAATACGATAGTCGGTATAGGATCTGCGGTAATCCGTGATATTAAAGATGGTAAGGTGGCGGTGGGCATTCCGGCTACAGTCATCAGAGATAACTCTTAATTAGTACGATGAATTGCAGGGTGGTCATAATATATAGAGAAAGAATGAGGTTGGTATGAAGCTTATTATTCAGATTCCGTGTTATAACGAAGCGGAAACATTGGAAATTGCATTAAACGATCTTCCAAAGCAGATAGACGGGATAGATGAAATTGAATATCTTATTATTAACGATGGTAGTAAGGACAATACTGTAGAGGTTGCAAGAAACTGGGGTGTCCATTATGTCGTTAATTTCAAACAGAATAAAGGATTGGCGAAGGGATTCATGGCAGGAATAGACGCGTGTCTGCGCCATGGAGCCGATATCATTGTGAATACGGATGCCGATAACCAGTATTGCGGCGAGGATATAGAGACGATTATCCGGCCGATTCTGGAAGGTAAGGCAGATATGGTC
>JALETS010000260.1 GCA_022781395.1 Lachnospiraceae bacterium
ATGGCTCGCATCGTTCCGGCATACACACTCAACGGAACATTCTTTTCCATCTTCCGACCACTCAAACTGATCCGGTTCATACTGATGCAGCCGAAACGTAGACCAATCACATATACCCTGCTCACAATTCAGAAATTGTAAATTATTATCTTGCGCAAATTTCTCTGTTGTTGATCCCTCATATCCACAAATAACCCCCTTGTCTTTCTCATATACCTCTGTTTGTGCTCCTGCCCACTGGATAGATGCATCAGGATCCAGAATAATATTATTAACAAAATATAGTCCCCAGTTGCCGTTATAGTTGTCCATCTTATATACACCTATTTTCACAATATCAGAATGATAAACAACGGTATTCACATCTGAAAATGAAAAGACATTTTTTTCGTAAATATCCTGAATATTTTTTCCCAATACAACCGTATTAACAGCTGATTCTGCAAAACTATATTCTCCTAACGTTGTAACGCTATCGGGAATTTCCACAACTGTATCTTTTTCAAAAGCATTGTAAAACGCATAATCGTCAACTTTTTTCAAAGTTTCCGGCAAGACAACAGAACTAATTTTCTTACAATAGTAACAAGCTCTTGATGCTATTACCTCACACCCATTCCGAACAATCAATGTTCCTTTACGGTTTCCCGGATATGCAAGCAGCATTTTTCCATCTTTAGAATATAACACTCCATCTTCCGACAGATAATTTTGACTTTCTGCGCTTGCATTTATACTCGAAAAGCTGCACTTATCAAAAATCTTATATACAAAATCCTCCTCTAATTCAGCATGATCCGGAAGATACAATGTCCCTGTCATACTATTGCATCCAAGGAACCAATCCAAATTACAAACTTTGTCCGGTATCTTCAAGTCTCCTTCCAGGGAATTACAGTATGAAAACGCCGAATTTCCAATTGTTTCTACCGTTTCCGGTAATTGCAGTTCTCCTGTCATATTGTCACATCTGAGAAATGCATTCTTTCCTATCGACCTTAGGTTATTAGACAATATCAATTTTCCTTTTATATTCGCACATCCCAAAAAAGCTTCATCAGAAATCTCTACCACACTATCAGGAATAATAATATCTCCTGTATATCCTAGACAGCAATACAAGGCTCCCTCCCCAATACAAGATACCTGATAACCGTCTATCGTCTCAGGAATTGTCAAATCCCCGGATTCCTTTCCAATATGCGCCGTTATCGTACATGTGCTTCCGTCTTCATTTACTTCATACAAAAACTGTGAATCCGGTTCTTCAAATTCCATATCACATAATTCAAAAGAAAAATCCCTGTTCTCTCCATTATAAACGTACTCTGTATCAGACAGCTTTGGAAAAATATTCTCACCCGGAAACATGATATAATAATCAGATATGCTGTAATTATTATTTTCCAGATAAGCTTGGGATTTTTGCCCAATCAATGTAAATTCATTTTCCACTCCGCATCCACAGGCAGATAAATCAATGGAATACCACCTGCCATCTTCCATTTCTATAAAATTCCATGCATGTGTCGCATTTCCAACTATAATACAGGCAATCCCCAGCTTATCGCATATCATCTTACACACATCGGCATATCCACCACATACTCCCGTTCCTTTTAAAATAACACCATATGCAGAATCATTCCATTCCGACTTCGCATTACCACCTAATGTATAGTCATAATCATACTGCGTATACTCTGTAATATAATGACACATCCTGCGAATTTCACTATACTGATCGTCCCCTTTTATACTTGAAACAATCTGATCAATTTTAGCATTTAGTTTGTCCACATTATATTTGCAAAAAAACGGACTTTTCCCAAGCTTAAACTTATACTGACCATTTTCCTCAACTTTCGTATCATATTCAATAAAAAAGCGCTTTATAAGTAATCTATATTCCGGTAAATCCGTCACTAATGCAGACTTTGCTCTCTGAATACTATGTTCCAATTCATTATCTGACAAACCATTTAATTTCGCTATATCAAGAGATAAAATA
>JALETS010000261.1 GCA_022781395.1 Lachnospiraceae bacterium
TAATCGATGCATTTCTTCTTTTCAGGAATCCTGCGGCAAGAACATATGTAGTAGTATTGTCTGAGCAGCAAAGTATATCGTGCGTTCAAAACCATACTCTGATTCTTTTCATTAAAATATTCCGGGGAATGAGACTGAATATACTCAAAATAATGCCTGTAGGCAAGATCTCTGTCTCTGATATTTTTAAAAGTATGAGTTGCAGTGATGCTTCCCGGCCTCATTCGGTGCATGACAAGCAGTTCGTCAAGGACATAGACACTTTCCGCTTCTCCTAATAATGGCAGTATAATGTCAAGATCCTCATAGTTTTGTCCTTCGCGAAATCGAATGCTGTTCCAAACCTTGCGATTATAGAGTTTATTCCATGCATTTGGTGCAATTTGTCCATCCAACTCCATAAGAAGAGCATCCCTCTTTTGGTAAAGGCCTGTTCGGTTTACTTCCGGAGAGATGACTTTCTTCTTTTTCCAAATCTTTTGCGGATCCATATGTTGAATGCCCTTATACAAGGTATAATTGCACTCTACAATGTCTGCTCCGGATCTTAACATCGCATCAGACATTTTTTGGAGCATATCCTTACAAAAGGCGTCATCCGGATCAAGAAAAGCTATCATCTCGCCTTTGCAGCTATCAATCCCCGCATTTCTCGCAGCACTTAGCCCTCTGTTCTCCTGATGAATAACCTTTATACGACTATCCTTATTTTGATATCGGTCGCATATCTCCCCAGAGCCATCTGTCGATCCATCATCTACCAAAATAATCTCCAGATCCGTGAAGGTTTGATGAATCAAGCTTTCAATTGCTTCGTCAAGATATGGTTCAACATTGTATATTGGGACTATTACACTAATCACAATTCATCTGTTCCCTTCCTCTTAATGCAGTTTTTCGAAAACGTCAAATTCCTATTATCATGCAAAGATTGTTTCTGCCGTTGTATGGTGAAAGGTGCTACGGGCCACATAGTTACTGTATTTAAGCTGTTTATTGTATTTCATCTGTTAAGTGAATGGAAAAGGGCGTGCGGTTGTGGTAAAATTAGGGTGTTCAACGACTTATTAATCACACCAAGGAGCCCTTCATGGATATTTTAAACACCTTAACACTTAAAAGCAATAGACAGATTAAAATAAATTTTGCTGACGTTAAGCAGACATTACATAGATGAAAAAGGTAAAATGTTTACCGGAAAGTCCAAAGGGCATACGGAGGGAAAATTATGGCAGATAAATTTCAGGAAGGGGAATATCATGACTGACAATCCCAGAATAGAATTAATGAGAAAGAGAAACGGCGAGCTGGACAGGATGTCGAGCACTCTTGGGTGGAAACTCACAGAAGTGAGCAGTAATTCCTGCAACAGCTATCTGGTTTATAAAGTGGAAAAAGATACAGAACCGCCAGTAAAAACGGTCATTCATAAATTTGCCCGGCTGTACTCTCAGTCAACGGACCGGTCTGTTTACCACGCCTTGGAAAATGAAGTAGAATGTATCATCATCGATGGGATGGATTTCGATACCAATAATTCCTTTAGCAGGGGATGCAGTGTGCCGGTCATTCCGGAATCTGAATTTTTGTATGTGATGACAGACTGGAATATGGAATTTTCAGGGATTCCACTCTGTGATGATATTTCTGCTGACATGACACCGACAAAAGCGGATAATCCGGATGCGATTCATATCATCGAAGAGAACCCATTGGAGCAAATTTATACGCAGCTGAGGGCTTTGACCAGCAAAACGGTTGCTCAAAAGGCTGTAGAGCTTTACGCC
Source organism: Lachnospiraceae bacterium (assembly GCA_022781395.1). Taxonomy (GTDB): domain Bacteria; phylum Bacillota; class Clostridia; order Lachnospirales; family Lachnospiraceae; genus UBA3282. The sequence goes on from JALETS010000261.1 coordinate 1,788, forward strand.
CGCAGGCAAAATATAGAGTTTGATGAGACGGTTATTAAAAGTAAGGCGGAAGGCGTTTCCTATCTCGTACAAAATGCAATTGATTATTACGACAATGCGTCTACTGAAAATATGACACAGCGCATGTTGAATTTATATTATGGAACGATTGCACTGATGGAAGCGGAGATGCTGGTTTACGGAGAGCAGTATAAGGAACTGGCGGAAATTGAACAGGTTACGAAAAATGGTCATGGAATGATGACCTTTGGAAACGCAGAAGCCGGTCTGAGTGAGTTTTATGTCGGCGTGTTGAATAAAGGCCTGTTTCAGGCATGGCTTTCCCATCGCAATGTGGATGTAACCGGATTCCCGGATTCGAAGAAGAAAGCAGAGAAGTCAGAGTGGAAGATATCGCTCAATCAGCTGTTATATTGTATTCCTGAACTGGAAAATATTCTCTTGGAAGTAGATGAGGATTACAGACCGGGATATCTGTTTCCATCATATGACAGTGTTTTCAATCATACCAGAGGATTCTCCAGAGAAACTCATTATCAGCGAAAGTATCATGGGAGCTATGTGGACATGATTGACATGACCGGAAGAGCAGATGAAAATCTTGTGCATGAGCTCCCGGGGAGAATCATGGTTATTGGTCCCTATGAAGACAGCATAACGGATTCCAAAGGATGGCGCGTGTTTGTGCAGCATAGAAAAGGTGGACGTCATTTTGATGAGTATAAGACGCATAAAGGC
>JALETS010000001.1 GCA_022781395.1 Lachnospiraceae bacterium
GCTGCTGACTGCAATCCCCTGACCGGACTTCCGGGTAACATCATCATTGATGAACGGGTAGAAAAACTGATTGGAAATACTGCACCCTTTGCCATTATCTATTTTGACCTGGATAATTTCAAGGCTTATAATGATGCTTACGGCTTTACTAACGGAGATATGATGATCAAGATGGTCGCCGATATTCTGACACAGCTATGCAGCCCCGACGATTTCTGCGGTCATATCGGCGGAGATGATTTTGTTGTAATCACTAATGGAGACAAAACGGAAGACCTGTGTAAGAGTGCATTCGGGAAATTTGCTGAGGATTCGCAAAATCTCTACAGTGAGATTGACAAAGAACGGGGCTATATCGTCTCCAAAAACAGGCTTGGCTTTATAGAAGAATTTCCCCTGGCAACACTCTCCGCCGCTGCCATTACCAACCGCGAACACCCTTATGCATCAATCAAGGAGCTCTCCCTTGTTATAGCACAGACCAAGAAACGAGCCAAACAGCAGACCGGAAACAGCCTTGTCATCACCTAGCCTTATTGGGGCCGATCAATCCATAATGGCAAGTGCCACATTCCCCAGACAATCCCTGTAATAAGACCGACCGTCACTACTCCGTGTTCTTCCCGCATATATGGAAGCGCAAAACCACGGTATGTCTTATTACTATTGATACCATTCCTATTAAATAGAATCCGCCTTTGCATCTTGTAAACGATCCCTTGAGATTCCTGTTATTTTCGCAATTTCTCCAATCGTATATCCATCAACACTCTTATTCAAGTGTATCACATCTCCTCTTTTGTTGATTATATACTACATTTCCGGTGTGAGATAACGATATAGTTCTTTCTCCACTCTATTGAAGAGTTGTTTTGCGATTCCCTTATTTAAGACTAATTTGATAAACATTTTCATAATCTCCTGACCAATAATAGTTCACTGCCAGATTATCTAAATCATCCATCCCTGTATTTTCATATACAATTGTCCATCGTGTCATCCATTTACCTTCTTTTTGAGAAGCAGCCTCCATCGACTTTACTATATTCTCTTTTTGCATAATGCCATTTGTATCTTCGTATATATCAACCAATGTATTGTATCTGTTCATAGCGCTTTCACCACCTGCAGTAATATCTCCATTCTTCAAATTAAAATTCGTCACTACCGGTGTTTCCACTACTTCTATTTTCCCATCCATAAATTCAACAACAACCGCTTTCCCTGTGCTGTCGCTTATCGATAAATGAGATGATATACCACCTGATGGACAAATATCTTATTGTTCCAACAATTGAACAGCTTCATCTATATTTGCTGCTTGATCCAACAATAATCGCGTTGCCATTGTGACTGTTATATTATTTTTTGAAGTGTCAATCAGTTTCTGACCACCTTCGTTTACCTCAAGATTGGCAACACACAACCCTTTTTCATTTATTCCATCCATAGGAACCCAATAAGCGGCTATCGCCAGAAAAGAATTGGCAATCCCCTCCGGCAAACTTGTTGCATCGCCTGTTATATTAGAAAATTCACAGGTTGAAATAGAAGCATATCCACTATTTGGAGTTGCTCTGACAACAATTGGTACAGAATCATACCAATCAAAATTCCTTCCCCAAAGTATATTACCTTCTTCATTCATACAAGTTAATGTTGAACATCCTATATGTATTTCCGGTTCAACAGATGGAGTGTAAAATCCATGAGATATATATCCCGCCAGAATATCTGCGAGTTCACCATCTGAGCTTATATTTCTCTGCAACAGTTCCTCTAAATGATATCCATTTTTGTAGTCCATCACATAATAAGGATGTTCTCCACTAAATTTTTCTATTGAACTAATAATTTGAATTTCACGATTAAAGATTATAACTGTTCCAATTCCTGCAATAATGATCAGTGCTACAATGATCAGAACTATATTCCTTATTACTTTCCCTTTTTTTCATTTTAATCACCTAATACTCCTTTTTGAATCAGTTCACGAAACAGATCTTCCATATAGTCAACCGGTCCTGCAATAATACACTGACTGTAAAGCTCTGCCATTTCAGCATTTCGGTATTGTTCCAAAGTCAGCATTCTTCGAAAGCTCACTGCAAAATCATCCTCTGTCCAGAACTTCAACTGTTCAATCGTATACTTTTGAATATCCTCCAAAGACGTATTTTCATAGGAACCCGAATTTACATCATACTGTTCAACGGGCACCCGGTAAGCTTTTGCTCTTTGGGCATCAATCTGTATCATTCTTTCTACGATACTGTCAAAAATATCGCGTTTATTTGTCAAATAAAATCAGAACATAGCCATTCTACATTTCAGGTCAGATTAAAAGAAGGCGATATGAAGTATCTATGATTCTTTCGCCTGAACTCACCGTACCAAAGCAGGCAGGGATGTGCCCGATTATTCTTGCTGTCATTTGTCCGGTTCCAGAATTTCCCTTATTCTGCCCGTCAGTTCTATGTATTCATCCAGTGCAACTTTATGATGTGACCGGATATAGTCTGCGTCTCCGTCTTTTGCCGCCATTTCAAGAGCCTTTGCCTCCTCGGACAGATGAACGGCACCTATGGTAAGGGAGGTACTCTTTAATGCATGCACAAGGATTCTGTAATTATCCCAGTCCTCATCAGTAAAAAACCGTTCCATCTTTGACATTTTATCCGATTTCAGATAATCTCCCAATATCTCTACATAAAACTCTTCATCATTCATGCAGTATGAAAGTCCGGTCTGTATGTCCATTCCTTCCAGTTTTTCAAGCTGCTGCATTCGTCCCATTTCCGACTTATTGATGTCCACTGCAATTCCCGGCTCTTCCGTTCCCAGTTCTTCCACATGCTCCTCCGGCAGGTATTTTAGAAGCATCTCCAGAAGCTCGGTTTCCTGAATCGGCTTTGTCAGGTAGTCGGTAAATCCTGCCTGCATGTATTCTTCCTTGGCTCCTACGATGGCGTTGGCTGTCAGCATGATAACCGGTACTTCCTCGTTAAGGTTGTCCGTAAGCAGCTTCATGTTCTGCAGTGTTTCAATTCCGTCCATTTCCGGCATCATGTGATCCAGGAAAATGACATCATAACGCGTTGTTTTTACGCGTTCAAGACATTGTTTGCCACTGGCTACCGTATCAATCTGTATTTTTGTTTCCTTAAGGAGACCCTTTACCACCTTTAGATTCATCTCAATATCATCCACAACAAGAATCTTTGCTTCCGGTGCAGAAAAAGATAATGCGTCATCGTCCGAAGAACTCAGATACTGCTGATAACGTCTGCTGAAATCTCCCATCGGTGTGGCATCAACAATTTTCTGAGGTATTCTGGCAGTAAAACAGGAGCCCTTTCCGTAGGTGCTCTCCACCAAAACCTCTCCACCCATCAAATCCACCAGATTTTTGGTAAGGTTCAGTCCCAGACCTGTTCCCTCAATATTGCGATTACGCTTTTCTTCTATACGTGTAAAGGACGTAAACAGCTTACCTAAATCCTCCTCCTTGATTCCGATTCCCGTATCGACAACTGATATAATAATCAGTATCTGCTCACTGGATTTTTGTTCGTAATCCAGACAGAAGGTAACCTTTCCCTGTTTCGTATATTTCACGGCATTGGACAGAAAGTTATTGATAATCTGTCTAATTCTGACTTCATCTCCATACAACCATGAAGGCAGATTTTCATTGATCTGTATTTCAAATTCAAGCGGCTTTTCCTGCAATTTTGCTTTTGTCAGGTTATAGCAGTCATTCAATATGGAAAACAGCTCATATTTTATCGGAAGAATTTCCAGCTTGCCGGACTCAATCTTGGAAATATCCAGAATATCATTGATAATTGAAAGCAACGACTGCCCTGCACTTTGGATATTTTTTGCATATTCCCTTAAGCCCTCGTCTTTACATTCTTTTAAGAGCATATTATCCATACCCAGAATGCCATTGATCGGAGTACGGATTTCATGGGACATATTGGCAAGGAACTGGCTCTTGGCTTCGTTTGCCCGAACAAGCTGCTCCAGCATATTCTTTTCCTTTGTGAGATCATACACAAAGCATACAATACAGTACGGATCCTCATGAAAGTCTCTTGCAACGGAAAAATTCAACGAACAACTGACCTCTCCATGTGCGGATACCAGCTCCGCAACTCCTTTGTTATCCTTTAAAACCCCAGCAAGCAGCCTGTCAGCCTCCTCTTCTGTGCTCTGAAAAAGCTCAGAAAGCTTCTGATTTTCAATTTTATTAATTCCCAAAAGCTCTCTCCCGTATTTATTAACAAGAAAAAGTCGGAAGTATTCATCAAAAATTAATATAGCGGTGTTGGCAGACTCATAAATATACTGGCTCAGATTTCCCACCGTGATGCTGAAAGCATTAAATCTTGTTGCCCAGAACCATGTAATCATGTAAGTCAGAAACATACCATAAGCAGAGCTTGGGAAGGAAGGTTTTCCCAGCAGCGGCAGAATGGTATCCGGAATGATAGAAACCAAAATGGCAAGATTAGATAAAATAACAGCCCTGACATAATAAATCTGACGTGTTTGTTTCTCCTTGCGCACCCAGACAATGGCAATGACGAGCATTGTTACCGCAATAAAAGCCAGAAATGTACTATGTACTGCTTTGCCAATGCTGTTTGTTGAATAATAGCACGTTCTCCCTTCTATCCGTACAAACTCATGATAATCCGGTATGAAAAATAACAATTCCACAACTGCAAATATCCCAAATGCAGACGCATAAATGCAAAACAGCCTCTTAGGAAGTTCAATCATATAGGCAAGCATCAATGCTTCTGTCATCATAAATCCCGCAATGCCTACCACTCCTATTGCCCGAAATACGGCTGCACCTTCTGAAGTCTCCGTAAATCCCATAATGCCATAGCCGCCGCTCCATAACGCACCGAAAAAACCCATTATTAGCATGAAATACCGCAGACTCCCGGCATTCTTTTCACGCATAAAATAGCTGATTCCACAAATTGCAATTATAGTACTGAATACCACGGCAAGGCAGTTAACAAACAGTCCCATGACATTTCCTCCCTAGATTCTTCCATATATCCCGTGTGCTGTAATTTCATATAAATCAATCACATTATAACAGAGATTCTTGGAAAATCACAATACTTTATTGGTTATTTCCCCTTAAGACCTCTGACCCTCGTGGACACCATCGTGCATCAGGCTGTCTATCACTACGGATTTCTGCGTTATATTTTATATTAAACCCCCTTAGAATCAAAAGGCTCTAAGGGGCATAAATACTAGGTTTTTAGGCTATTTTTTGCTTAACCCTACTTACTAGCTATAGCTGCCTGTGCAGAGTACACATTACATGGTGTTACCCTAACCCTTATTTGTAGTGCATCTCTATTTTCAAAAACTTATCGTCCTTTATTGTAATGATTAGATTCAGTAATCACTACTATAAATAGCGATTTTATTGAAATGGACATTTCTCAATCATCTCTACAAAAATAACTGTAAGATAATCTCTTACTGCCAGTGGCAATTTCTCCAGCCTTGCATCAATAGAATCTTCTCTGTTCTGATTCTCAATATCACACCCACAAAGCAAATTCGCATCCCCGTCAAAATAATTCATATAGTCATATAGTATTTCTATTGTTGGAAATCTTAAGCCCTGTTCAATCTTACTGATATTACCTAAGCAGGTTCCAATTTCCTCTGCAAACGCTAACTGCAACATGCTATTCTTCGCATTCCTTCTTAACTCTTTTAATCTCTGTCCCATTATCAATGGATTACATTTATAATTTCTCATTTTATTTATCCTCCGAATTTTGAATGTTTTCTGATTTCAAAATCCGGAACCGGCGGCTCTCTTGCCCGAAACTGTCTCCTACAAAAAAGCATAAAAAATAGACCTCTTTGGAAAAATTCCAAAAAAGCCTATCACTGCTGGTAAGCTCCAAAGTTTTCATTCAATTTATTTCTTATATACTTTTATACCAATTCATTCATCAAACCTCCCTGATAAATATTTCGATATACTCTATCCGGAAATAGTGAAAGATATTTTTTCACCTGACCAAAATCAACGCCTACTATAGAAATAAAATTCTTTATCTTTACTGTAAATTCATCACCGCTAACTTCGCTGTATCTGTCAATCGTACTCATAAGGTCCAAAAATTGCAATGCACCTCTATTTTCCTTTGATACTTCTACAACCGGTTTGTAAACAATAATCTGTCTGCCATCTACATCTACTTTACGTTGTTTGGTAGATGCCTCATTAGAACATACCTCATAGCAAGATGGATTTTGCGTTGTAAAACCATACATATTGGCAAGTTGGATACCTGTAATATATCCGAATATCTCGCCATTCGCTTCCAGATACCTCTTTTGTATAAATTTTTCAACCGAAACTTTTCCCTTAGTTCCCAAAATAGTTTTGTAAGAACGGTAATACACGCCATTGTATAATCGCTCTATTTTTCCTTCGTCTGTAAGTTTCTTCATCTCTTGCCTAACAGATTCTCTGGATTTGCCAGGAAGCTCTGCAAGAAAGATTGGTTCATCTTTTTGATAATTTGTAATAATGTAATCATATAACATACAGAACTCTCCTTTCACAATTTTGAAATTATCTTTTTCACTTTTATTATATCC
>JALETS010000012.1 GCA_022781395.1 Lachnospiraceae bacterium
GCCGTCCTCATTATGCGCGATAAAATCATATTGTTCAAAAACAGGCTGAAGATGCATGGGTTTCCAGATCGGTCTGCTCTCCGCATTTTCCTCTGCCAGCGCATCCATGACCATGTCCGGCGTTACGGAACAGTCTTTAGCAATGGTCATACAGGACAGCCAGTTATTCGCGTCACCGTCCGGATTCATTGGATTCATGGCAATCTCCGGGATGTCTGCAAAGGCCTCCTTATACTGTTCATAAATAGCCTTCTTGATTGCTTTATGTTCCTCAAGATGAAGCAGCTGCCCACGTCCAATCCCGGCTGTGATATTGCTCATACGATAGTTATACCCTATCTGAGAATGCTGATAATATCTTGCCGGGTCACGGGCCTGTGTGGCCAGAAAGGTTGCCCTCTTTGTTGCCTCCTCATCGGCAGATACAAGCATTCCCCCGCCTGAAGTAGTAATAATTTTATTGCCGTTAAAAGAATAAATACCATATTTTCCATAGGTACCCGTATGTTTTCCTTTGTACGTACTGCTTAAGGATTCAGCAGCATCCTCGATCAAAGGTACCTGATGTTCTGCACAAATGGCCATAATTTCATCCAGTTTTGCCGGCGTACCATAGAGATGAACACAGATAACCGCCTTAGGATGAGGGTATAATTCGAAAGCCTTTTTCAAAGCCTCAGGGGACATATTCCAGGTATCCGGTTCCGCATCTATGAATACAGGAGTCGCCTTTTCATAGACAATAGGATTGCAGCTTGCAGAAAAGGTCAGATCTGAAACAAATACAACATCCCCCTGTTTCACATCCAGTAATTTCAGGGATAAGTGAATGGCTGCCGTTCCTGCACTCAGAGCCGCCGCATGACCGCATCCGGTATACTCCGCCACCTCTGCCTCAAAGGCATTGACATTGGGACCTAACGGTGCAACCCAGTTCGTATCAAAAGCCTCTTTAATAAATTCCTGTTCCTCACCATGCATGGTGGGGGAAGATAAGTAGATCCTTTTCTTGTCCATCACTTTACTTCCTTTCCTACATTTCACTCATATAAATGTATAGATCGTTGCGCAACTTATCTAATTATTCATTCCCTCATAGTGATATGTGGGAACAATCTCATGAATCAACGGTCTGATATCCGAGCTCTCTATCTGACACTCATCCTTCAGTTCCTTAAGCTGACTGAAGAATTCCTGCTCATTCAATTCTATCGGTTTGCCAATATGAATCAGCTTATTGGCTGTATCTTTCATTCCTTCCTCATCCATCAGAAGCTCTTCATAAAGCTTCTCACCCGGCCGAAGGCCCGTGAACTCAATCTTAATATCTTCACCCACACGGAAACCGGACAATTTGATCAGATTCTCTGCCAGTGTTAATATCTTGACCGGCTCACCCATGTCCAAAATAAAGATCTCTCCGCCCTTCGCATAGGCACCTGCCTGAAGTACCAGAGAAACCGCCTCCGGTATGGTCATGAAATAACGGATAATGTCCGGATGGGTAACCGTAACCGGACCGCCCGCTGCAATCTGCTTCTTAAAAAGAGGAATAACGCTTCCGTTACTGCCCAGCACATTGCCAAACCGCACAGCTACGAATTCTGTATCGTAGTGCTTGTCAAAGGTCTGGATGATCATCTCACAGATACGCTTACTTGCACCCATGATATTGGTGGGGTTCACCGCCTTATCGGTAGAAATCATAACAAAGCGCTGCACGCCGCTCATAGCTGCCGCCTGGGCAGTCTTAAAGGTTCCGAATACATTATTCTTCACCGCCTCTGTCGGACTGTCTTCCATCAACGGCACATGCTTATGGGCTGCCGCATGGTATACAATATCAGGGCGGTATTTTGAGAAGATATAATTCATTCGGTTCGTATTACGCACCGATGCGATCAGAACTACCAGATCCAGCTCCGGATATTTCTTCTTCAATTCCTGTTGTACGTCATATACCGTATTCTCATAAATATCTATAATCACCAGCTGTTTCGGTCTGTGCGACGCAATCTGCCTGCACAATTCGCTTCCGATGGAACCGCCACCGCCGGTTACCAGCACTACCTTACCCTGTACATAACCAAGAATAGAATCCATATCTACGCTGATGGGTTCTCTTCCCAGCAAATCCTCCACTTCCACGTCACGCAGTTTGCTGACGTTGACCTCTCCGTTCACCAGCTGATACATGCCCGGCAGGGAACGCAGCTTACAATTCGTATCCTTACAGATCTCCAGGATGCTCTTAATCTCTGATCTGCTGGCTGAAGGCATGGCAACAATGATTTCATCCACATCATAGACATCCGCGCATTCTACAATCTTATCGCGGCCTCCGACAACCTTAATGCCCTGGATATACCTGCCCCATTTTCCCCTGTCATCATCGATAATACACTTAATTACCATGGTGGAAAAGTTGCTGTTCACAATCTCCTTAATGATCACGTTTGCAGCTTCTCCTGCTCCAATCACCATAACCGAAATACGGTTCTTCTTATTCTGCTGCTTATGCTTCATACTTCTGAAGAAGCGGTAAGAAAATCTGCTTGCAAAGATACAGGTGACAAGCAGAAACATATACAAAAGGTAATAGCTCTTCGGTACTGCCTGAGACTTCAATTTAAAAAACTGCATACCAATACCGTTGACCGCTGTCGACAATACACAGGACACAACGATATTCTGAAGCTCCGTCTCACCTGCATATGCCCATAAACTGCTATACAAATGAAAGCAGTAAAAAATGACCAGTGTCAAAACTATGTTCAATGGCATAAACAATTCGACCGGACGCATGAAATGATCCGGAATGGTATCCACATGGAACTCGTAACGCACCAGGATCGCCATATAACTTGCCAGCACAATACTGATAATATCATATATGATAAGGCAGGTTCTTCTATAAAATAATTTTACATTAAAGGGCTTTCTTTTCTTCTTTTCCATCATAATATCCTGTCTGTTTCTCATCTTCTCAACTCTGAACTGATTCCGATCGTCTATTCATATCGATCAAAAGCGGAGCCATCGTTAAGAGTAGGCAGTAAGCAATAGGGCAGCATGGGTGGAAAATCCACTCGGTCAGTCCCGCTACGGCGAAAAGGATTAAAATTGCCATCGGAAGTACCGCGCATATGGTATCCTCTTTTCGTCTGTGATAATAAATGGCAGACTGTATAAAAGTACCCACTCCTAAAATAATAAATACAATTCCCACATAAATACCGTGGTCATATGCTACCTGCAGATAAATATTATGGGCATGCACGGTAAATGTACCGTCAGGCTCCATAATACCCATATCCTCATGTCCGATCTTGTTCAGATTCTTATAATACAAACTAAAGATTTCCAATCTGCCATTGGTATAGGATTCCTCTTCCTGTTCCTCTTCTCCGGAAGCTGCCATGTCCTCCTCTGAAGCTAGCAGAAGCCTGGTCCCATTCTCAAAATAATCATTGATATAAGCCGGTTCTCCGTCCTCACGGACAATACAGATAGCTTCCACACATTTTTCTTCCGGTATGCCCAGAACCTTCATCTGGAATACCTGCACAAACCGCTGAATGGTAATGTAATAATTAGAATCCGTCACTCTTCCATGCACAATCTCTGTTGGGAGTTCCTCTATCTCATGAAGAATCGGCTCCGCAGCCACAGATGGCACAATTCTCTGGGCTGTGAATACGATTGG
>JALETS010000027.1 GCA_022781395.1 Lachnospiraceae bacterium
CTAACAGGACATCTATCTTATCTTCTTCGACTGCCAGTTCAAATAACGCATCACCGTATGTTTTTGAAATCAGCTTAGCCATGTGCCCTCACCTATTTCTTTCAACGTCTCTTCAATCAGACTGTCCTGTACAGTCGTGTCAATTGCTGCGTTAACCACCTTGCCGGCAAGCATGGATGCCAGTACAACCATCTCACGTTTCACATCGTCAGCAGCTTTCTTCTTCTCAAGTTCTGCTTCCACATTGGCTCTCTCGATGATTCTGGCAGCTTCTTCTTTCGCATCCGCTACAATCTTATTTTCATTGGCAAGTGCTTTCTTTCTTGCTTCTGACAGAATTGTTTCGGCTTCTTTATCAATATCCTTTAACTTAGCTTCATACTCTTCTTTTAATGCACGGGCATTTTCCATATCAGCAGCAGCACTGTCAAGTTCATTCTTAATGCGATCCTGCCTGTTCTGCATCATGTTTCTTACCGGATTGAATAAGAGATTGGATGCAATCAGGAATAATGCAATTACGGCAATAATCATCAATGCGGAATCCGCAATAAGCTGTAGATCCAGGTCGAAAAGTCTGGGGGCCATCTCAGCGGACGCCAGCACTAATCCTGTAGCTAATGTATTCAAGCTTTCAGCCTCCTTTCTTTATATTTTGCCAGAGGCTTCTTAAGGTACTAAAGGTTTAACGAATAAGAGCAGCATAGCTACTAACAAACCATATAAACCGGTTGTCTCTGCAACGGCCTGTCCTAATAACATGGTAGAGGTAATATCAGACTTTGCACCCGGATTTCTACCAACTGCTGCTGCTGCATGTCCTGCTGCAATACCCTGTCCGATACCAGGTCCGATACCTGCAATAACAGCAAGTCCCGCACCAATCGCTGAACATCCTAAAATAAAGTTTGTGTTAAATTCTCCCATTTTATTTCCTCCTTTTAGTCTTTTTAATTAAAATGGTGTTTTATAAATCTGCCTACTCTTCTTCTGTTTCGCAGGCATTAGAGATGTATGTCATTGTTAACATACAGAATACATAGGTTTGGATCGCTCCGGAGAACAAATCAAAATATACATGAAGTGCTGCGGGCCATACAATTGCAATCTTGCTGAGAAGGCCGTAAATCAATGCCATCATAACAGTACCGGATAAAACATTGGCAAATAAACGCAGCGACAGCGAAATCGGCACTGCGATGTCACCTATGATATTGATAGGCGCCCAGATTGGCCATGGATCACACAATCCGGCAATGACACCCTTTACCTTCTGATATTTGAACTTATTAAAATGAATCAGTACAAAAGTCATGATACCAAGCGCAAAAGTTACGCCATAATCTGCCGTGGGTGGCCTCAAGCCAAACAAACCGGAAATATTACTCAACAAGATGAAAATAAAGATGGTTCCTATATAATTTCGGAATTTGGGTGAAAACTTCCCCATAACACCCCCAATCATATTGTCTAACATCTCTACAATCAATTCCACAATATTCTGGAATGTACCCGGCACGTCTGACGCATGTTTGATCACGCGGTTGGCTGCAATACAAAAGCCAATAATCACCAGCATCACGATCAAAACGCAGACATGGGTAGTTGTTATCCATACGGTTTGTCCGAATAACTCATAAGAAAACACCCCATGAATCATAAAGTCAATATCGGCACCGGACGATAACAATATTCCTTGTCCCATAGTTTCACCTCCTTGTTACTCTTCTTATTTAAAATCAATCTATTAAAAAAGAATATAGATTAAATTTTAAAAACCTTCTCACGCGCCCTGCGGATAAACGGATTTAAATAAGCAGACACCTTCATGCCCATATAACCGCAAAAAGCGAAAATAGGATTGGCCAGATTCGTACAGGCCAATATCATAATCACAACCACTATCACTAAATATCGTATCAGATTATTCACTCCGACTGTCTTGGCAGCATCCTTGGATGCCATCTCCAGTCCACGATTTAAACACCACCACATATGCACAGACCCGGCTATCGCCAGAATGACACCAATCCAAAGTCCCACACTATATGATACTTTTCGGCTGAAAAACAATAAAATGATCTCAAATACAATCCCATAGATAAAAATACCCAGGCAAAGATCAAATAAAGTTGGATCGATTTTCTTTTTCAAGTGATATCCTCCGTTTCATTGCGGTTGCATTTATCTGTCACTCTTTGATATGCTCAGAATTCTTCAGTTCTTTCCCCGCACTGCGTTTTCTCGTCACTGCCGGCTGCTCATAGATCTTTCTGGCAAAGCGAAATACGTTGGTAAATCCCGCCAGTGCACCGACAAAGAACAACACCACCGTAAAAACGGATGAATCAAGTCTCTTATCCAGAAATATTCCTAAAAAGGTACAAAGAAAAATGGGAACCAGCATGTTAATACCGAACTGAGTTATCATCGTAAGCGCCTGATAAACATTCCTATTATATTTCACAGCCTTTCCCTTCTTATCTTCTTATTTTAATATTCTATGCAATTTCCAGATTCAAGTATCTTATGATTAAATAAAACCTAATAGAAAAATTATACCCATTTTTGGTAGATATGTCTAGCAAATTTGTGAAAAACTACGTAATTATTAAACATTTTGGAACAATTTACATTGACTTTTTGAAAGCGGCAGTGTAACGTATCGTATAAGAATAATCTTTCCATCTATTTTTTGCAGGAGGTATTATGGCTGATCCGATTCTATATCGCAAAAGACTTATTCCGGAAGAATGCGTACTGCTCAAAGACGACACCGTTCTGTATCGCGACAATCAGATTATCGTGACCGGCTGGAATTCACTAAAACCCCGTAAAGACCTGCATCACGGATACTCCTGTTATTATCTGGAAGAGGGTTTTAAAGTAAGCCGGTTCTGTAAAGAAGACGGCTCCATGCTATACTGGTACTGTGATATCGTCGACTATGATTATACCGCAGATACCGATACCTATATTGTGACAGACCTTCTGGCCGACGTCGTAATATATCCCGGTGGATTTGTTAAGGTTGTCGATCTTGACGAACTGGTCACCGCTCAGGAAAGCGGTCTGTTGAACAATGATATGCTTAAAAAAGCTCTCCTGCGCCTGAATCATCTGCTTGAAATCATTTACGCAGGAGACTTTGATAAATTGCAAAAACCCATTGAACAGCACCGGAATATCTAATACCAATTTCCATTTATCCTGACAATATAATATTTTTAATAAAATATGTGACCGCCAATCCTGTATTTAGGCTCAATCCCCTCTACAGGTGTCCTGAAATATACACAATTCCCTACGTTTGTAGTGCCACTCATCACTTCATCTGCTGCCTGATAACAGCTTGCCGTAGCCCTGCCTTCTGCCAGTGCAAGAGCCAGTCTGCCGCTTGCAACAGGCGAAAACTGTCCGGACTGGTATATGACCCCGGTTACTGTATCCGGATACACGGAACTCAGTACACGATTCATAACAACAGATCCCACAGCCACCTGACCGCTATAGGACTCTCCGCCCGCCTCGCAATAAATCAGATTGGCCAGTAAATATCTGTCCCCGTCTCCAAAGCATACCTCTGAAATATCTCTCCAACTGGATTGGGCTGCCAGCTCTGCCATACGGATTTCTTCTGCCAGCTTGGCTCTCAGCGCAGAAAGGTTTTCCTCCTGTTCCTTAATCTGCTGCTCATAAGCAAGCGCCGCTGCCTCCGCATCAGAAATCTGGCTGTCCGTTACACTGATAGAATTCGCCGTCTGGCTGACAAGTCCCGATACACGACTCTGTTCTGCCACTACCTGTACTTTGTAATCATCCAGTTCTTCCTTATCTTCTTCCAGATCCGCTTTGGCCTGTTCAAGCTCTGCTGCCTTCTGTTCCATGGCAGCCTGTGCATCTTTATAGCTTTGCAGTACCTTCTGTTCATAATCCGAAAGCTGCTCAATATAATTGTTTTTATTCAGAAAATCAGAAAAACTGCCTGACGAAAAGAAGAGCTCCAGATAAAGTGCATCACTTCTTTCATATAGGAATTTAATCTGCTTTTTCATGGAATCATACTGATCATCCTTCAGCTGAATCGCTTCTTCCAGTTCCTTATTAATCTGCTCAATCTTCTGATTCAGCGCCTCAATTTCTGCTTCCTTATCTGTAATCTTACCTTCCAGATCATTAAGATTGTTACTTACCTGAGAAAGTTCAGTATTTAAAGTTGTCAATGTACCTTGCAGCGAATCCTTCTGCTCATTCAAGCCCTTCAGATTCTGCTCCGTCTCATTCAGTTTATTCTCCGTGTCTTTCTTTTCCTGTTCAGCCTGATTAATCAACTGTTTGGTTTCTTCCGTTGCATAAACGGAAACCGGCATTGCTCCGCACAGCAGAATCAGTGCCAGACAGGCGGCCACGTTTCGCCTTCTCACCATAAACTTCCTCCGTTTGATTCCGGTGCAGCAGTTACGGCTGCTCAATCAGATTCACTCTTCTCCGATGTCTCTCCTCGCCTGAAAATTCTGTGCCAAGGAATGTATCTACAATCCCAAGTGCTAAATTTTCTCCCACAATACCTGCTCCTAAGGCAAGCACATTGGCATCATTATGCAGCCTCGTCAATTGAGCCGATACCGTATCGCTGCAAAGTGCGCACCGAATCCCTTTGACCTTATTGGCCGTAATGGAAATCCCAATTCCCGTAGTGCAGATCACGATTCCTTTCTCGCACTCTCCTCCGGCTACCGCTTCCGCTACGGCACGACCGTATATAGGATAATCACAGGAACTTTTATCCGCACATCCATAGTCCTTACATTCGATCCCCTGCTCCTTTAAATGAGCAATCACTTTCTCCTTTAAATCATATCCACCATGATCACTTCCAATTGCAACCATACCTGTTCCCTCCTGCTTTAAAATTTATATAAAATGATACTATTGTACATTGACCACTTTATGTCCCGCCGCTTTCAAAAGCCTGTTCATAATTGCCTGTCCAATCCCGGATGTATCAAAAGCCTCCGAATAGATTACCTCTACCGACTCATCATCAAATTCTCTTAAAATGCGGTACAACTCTCTGGCAATCGTGCCCTCATCCTCTCTGTTTCCGGCACTTTTGCACACATCTGCATGATAACACCCTATCGTCCGGTCTGTTCCAATAACACCCGTTTTCTTTCCGATCAGCCGTTGTTCAGCTAATTGTTCATTAATATATGATGCCACAACATCTTCCGTTCCGGCAACAATCGTCAGATCTCCTTTCGGTGCATAGTGTCTGTACTTCATGCCGGGAGCCTTAGGAGCCTGTCCGGAATCATCACGCATCATCGTGCAGTCCTCCTCCACACACGTAAGCACATCCTCAAGCATCTCCTTTGTAATATGACCCGGGCGCAAAATCATTGGTTGCGGTACCGTCAGATCCACAATTGTGGATTCCAGTCCAATCTCCACATCTCCGCCATCAATAATCATCTCTATTCTGCCGTCCATATCTTCTGCCACATACTTTGCCTCAGTGGGGCTGGGTCTGCCCGAACGGTTCGCACTGGGCGCAGCCACATAACCGCCTGCTGCCCGGATAAATTCCCGTGCCACCTTATGAACAGGCATGCGGACAGCAACTGTGTCAAGTCCGCCTGTTGTCTCACAGGGTACTAAGTCCGATTTCATCAAAATCATCGTAAGCGGTCCCGGCCAGAATGCCTCTGCCAGTCTCTCCGCACTTTCAGGGATTTCCTTTACGATAGCCTTCAGAGCTGCCATATCCGCAATATGCACAATCAGTGGATTGTCTGATGGTCTGCCCTTGGCCGCATATATTTTTCTGGAAGATTCAGGATTGAGAGCATCTCCACCCAATCCATATACTGTTTCCGTGGGAAATGCTACCAGACCGCCCGCCTTAATAATATCACCGGCTTCTCTGAGTGCAGCCGGATCAATATGTTGTTCATCCATTCGGATCACTTTCGTATCCACTTGTACACTTCCTTATCTAAGTTACTCTAAAACCCTCGTCATTTTTATACTATATCTTATACTACTATGACTGACTGTTCAAATACTGCAAAACAGCCAGATGCACTGCCCATGCCACCTTCTCCTGGTAAAGCTCTGAAGCCAGCTTCTGGGCTTCCTCATGATTAGAAAGAAATCCACACTCTACGATCACAATAGGCGATGAGGTTTTCTTCAGGAGATAATAACTGTCATTTGCCTTAGCCTGTCTGGTATTATCCTTATCCAGCTCCAAGGTCATGACCTGTTGTATCCGTTCTGCCAATTCTTTGCTTTTTTCGCTGTTAGAATAATAAAACACCTGTGCGCCATGCACATACTCTTCGTGATAGCTGTTCTGATGAATGCTGACTGTAAGAGCAGGTTTCTTTTCCTCTATGATCTGCACCCGGTTCTTCATATCCTGTACCTTTTTATTGGAAGCATTCTCATCATACAATCCTGCATCCGACTCCCTGGTCAGAACAACATCCACATCCTCCATAATCAGAAACTGCTGCAGCTTCTTTGCAATCTCGAGATTAATATCCTTCTCCAGACTGCCATCCACACTGACCTTTCCCGGATCTGTTCCTCCATGACCGGCATCAATTACAACACATGGTCTGGCCGGCTCCGTTTCAATCTGTCGGGAAGCGGTTAATCTGACACCACCCCGGATAATAAAATACACAGATATGAGCATGAGTGCCAATAATATCGTTCTGATCAGTCTCTCATAATCTTCCGGCGTTTTTTCTTTCATATTGCATTCCTAACCATAATCTCTTTAATAATGCATATGAAAGATCAGCCAAAAAAATGAGGTCAACGATTACCTGTTAAGATATTCTTCAAACACATCCCAGATCGAAGCATTTTCGAATCCCAGTCTCCATGCTCCGATTCCGGCAATACCATATTCTTCCATTACATTCATCTTGACCTTAATGGATTCAGCATCCTCAAGCCAGATCTGGTAATAGCTGTCTCCGGACTGGTATTCTCCGTAATTCTGACAGGTTGTCTCATCCCACCTTGTGGCAATTCCATGATCCTCAAGATACTGCTGTGCCATATCCATCCCCAATGCCTGACTGTCAACAGTCGTTCCCTTCGTCTCCCAGACTCTTGTATAGAAAGGAACGGCGTTGATTACCTTATCAGCCGGCACCTCTGCCACAGTATTGGCGATTCCCTGTTCCACGAAATCAATGGAAGCAACCGAACCGGCCTCAGTGCTGCCGCTATAGTGTTCGTCATATCCCATGATAACTACGTAATCGGCTACAACACCCTGTTCTTCCCTGTCATAGTAGTCTGTATGTGCCATCGGTACATAATTGTCGATAGACAAAACAATGCCATATTCCCTGCATGGTATGGATAGCTCTCTGATAAATTCAACAAATGGCTCTCCGGCATCCAGCCCGATGTTCTCAAAATCAATATTAATACCATCCAGATCATATTCCAGTGCCACATTTACCAGTCCTTCAATCAGATGGGTTCTGTTGGTAGTCCCCGCCAAAACATCATACATGTTAACATCCGGATTTTCCAGATTGCCTATCAATGCCCATACTTCCAAACCCATGGCGTGCGCCTTGTCTACATATTCTCTGGATGCATAGCTGGTAAAATTGCCCTCGTTATCACTGAGACTGAACCATGTAGGAGAAATAACATTGACCCCCTTCATATTCTCAGTAACCTGACCCAGAGTGTCATTGCCTGCCGCGGAGTAAATACCATGCCACACCAGGCTGATTTTGTAATCACGGGTATTGGACTCATAAACCGGTTCCTGATAATCAGTTACCGGAAGCGGTTCCTCAGTCATAGGCGTTCCAAGCCTCTTATTCTCTACATATCCGATAAACCCATCCTGCGTTTTGACCTTCGTCCAGGTCTCCATCTCCTCCAGGATAACAACTTTATCTCCTTTAGATACATCTGTCAGGATATCGCTTTTAATACCACCCCGATACCGCACCTTTGTATCTTTGGATATCGTTGCCACCTGTCGTTCATTCCACTCCGTATAAACCTGCATATGATTCGGATCTGTATACAGATCATAGGAGAAATTCGTATATTCTTTCACAAAATCTGCTGCAATATAAAGAGTTTCCCCCTCATATCTTGCAATTACATATTCCCTGTCCTGCGCTTCGTCGCCGCACATAACCGTCTGTGTGCCGATCTCCGTTCTGATAATAGCATCCGGAAGCGTATATAAAAGAAGACCTTCCTTCTTGTCTTCATAAAATCTATCATTAAAGTATTTGTGTACAGTAGCAAGATCAAAATAGCATACGCCATCCCAAAGCTTTGCATATTCCTCAATCCGCTCATCCTGCAGGATCACAGCAATATCATCACTGTCCGTAATACCAAAATATTCTGTTAAATCTGCCCGCTCTTTGGAATAAGAATACTTATCCGCAATCTTAGCTCCAAAGCCCACTAAAGCTACCACGATAATAAGGACGATCGCGATGAATACCGGAATCATCTTTTTCATTTGTCCAGCTCCTTTCTGACCGTCCTATATTATAGCAAACTATTTCTTGTCAGTCATTACTATTTTGACATTTTTCTTACTTAAATATAAGTTTTCGCTCAACTGTCCGGTCCATACCGCAGTATTTTCCAGTACCGGCAAAGTGGGAACTTCCTTATTATACAAACAGTCCTGTAATTTTCCTGCAGCTTTCTCTCTTTCAGTTTAACCTGCCACATCCTTTTTTAATCTTTATCCGCAAAAGGAGTATCGTGATATACTAATGGCATAGAATATAAATGAGCGGAAATAGCTCTAAAGATATCCCTGACATGCAAAATAAATAAAAAATAACTGTATAACCTACCCATTCCTTGTGAATTATAATTGTGAAATAAAAATAGAAGGAACGCAGATATGGTTGATGAACAGGCACACTGCCTATAAGACTTTCTCCGTTTCGTGAACTTTGGAGAAATAGATGTTGTTATTTATAAAATTTACGTGCATTGCCTCCTTTCGATGCAGATTGTCAGGAGACATCTTATGACAGAATTATATCTATAATTCGACAAAAAATCAAGAGATTTCTAAAATTATAAAATTTTATTAAACACTATTCCCGCACTATTGACTAAAATTCGCGTAAAGTATAAGATACTTTTATCTAAAAGGATGTGAGCATCATATGAAAATAGAAAAAGTAAACGACCATCAGATCCGTTGTACACTTACAAGAGAGGATCTGGCAAATAGAGAATTGAAAATCAGCGAGTTAGCTTATGGCACAGAGAAAGCAAAGAGCCTGTTCCGCGACATGATGCAGCAGGCGGCATTCGAATGCGGTTTTGAGGCCGAGGATATTCCTCTTATGATTGAAGCCATTCCCTTAAATTCAGAATGTATCGTCCTGATCATTACAAAGGTGGAAGATCCGGAAGAACTGGATACCCGTTTTTCCAAGTTTGCCCCTTCTGTCCATGATGAGGACTTTGATGAAGATGATCATGAGGAATTGATGGAAGCCTTTACCGACGGTGCAGATGAGGTTCTGAATCTGTTGCGCAGGATGAATAATGCCGGGCAGCCGGAAGATACTGTTGCTGAGCCGGCTCCCGAAGAGCACTCTGCTCCCGGAAAAGAAAAATCAGCAGGTATTCCCGTCAGTCACGCGGCAGACCGGTTATTTTCTTTTTCCTCTCTGCATGAGGTAACCAGGCTCGCACATATTGCTGCTGTTTCATTTACAGGAGAAAATTCACTCTATAAGAATGACAACGAAGGCACATATCTTCTTTTATTAAGTTCTGCGGATATGAATGCGGAAGGCTTTAACAAAATCTGTAATCTGGTATCCGAATACGGCAGAACAGAGAAATCCGTACTTGCCACCAGATCTTATCTGGAAGAACATTTTGAACCGCTCATCAAGGATAATGCCCTGGAGGTTTTGTCCCGAATCTGAAATCCAATCATTTTTATATAAACATCGAAAACGTCCCGGATTGCAAAATAACCCGGGACATTTTTAGCATTTCTATACTATTTTTGTTTTTCTTATGCGCCTGTTACAGCATTGATCTTAGCCATCAGGTCATCGATTGCAATACCGTGTACCATAGCAGCCTCTTCCAGAGTCTCACCCTGTGCTGACGGACATCCCAGACAATGCATGCCAATTTCCATCAGAACCGGAGCAATATCCATATTGATCCTTAACGCTTCGCCGATTGTTGTATCTTTACTGATCTGTGCCATTACACATACCTCCATTATCATATATTTTGATAGGATTCCAAGTAATTGGGAAATCATACATCCCATCTTTTATACATGTACGATTATAAAATAATACCCTATCTCAGTCAAGCATTCTTCGCTGCCGGTCTTTCCATGCAATTTTCACAAATTTTTTTCATATTTTTTACCATTTGTATAAGAAAAAGTGCAAAGCCCGACTTGACTCTGCCACTGGCTATAACATATAATATTGGTACTGGATAAGCATATCTTTTCGACATGTTTTTCAGGGCAATGTCTCTCAAAACATGTCAAAACATATCAACCAAATTTATTTTAATAGGAGGCTATTTCAAAATGAGACCAGAATGGAAAGATTTTGTAGGCGGCAAATGGGACAAAGAAGTTAACGTTCGTGACTTCATCCAGAAAAACTACCATCCTTATGATGGTGACGAGTCCTTCTTAGCAGGTCCTACACAGAACACAAAAGACTTATGGGCACAGGTTCTTGACTTACAGAAACAGGAACGTGAAGCCGGCGGTGTACTTGATATGGATACCAAAGTTGTATCTACTATCACATCCCATGGCCCCGGATATCTGGACAAGAGCAAAGAGAAAATCGTAGGTTTCCAGACAGATAAGCCTTTCAAGCGTTCTTTACAGCCTTACGGCGGTATCAGAATGGCAGAGAAAGCTTGTGCTGATAACGGTTATGAAGTTGATCCTGAGATCAGCGAGTTCTTCTCTACTCACAGAAAAACACACAATGCCGGATGTTTCGATGCTTACAATCAGGAAATGAGAGCATGTCGTACAGCTCACATCATTACAGGTCTTCCGGATGCATACGGACGTGGACGTATCATCGGTGACTACAGAAGAGTGGCTCTGTATGGTATCGACAGACTGATCGAGGATAAGCAGGCACAGAAGGATTCCACAGGACGTGTTATGACAGACGATGTTATCCGTCTTCGTGAGGAGCTTTCCGAGCAGATTACTGCACTGAAGCTGATGAAGGAAATGGCAGCTTCTTACGGTTGTGATATTTCCAAACCTGCTTCTAACGTACAGGAAGCTATTCAGTGGACATACTTTGGTTACCTTTGCGCTGTCAAAGAGCAGAACGGTGCTGCTATGTCTCTTGGACGTACTTCTACATTCCTTGATATTTATGCAGAAAGAGACTTAGCTAACGGTACCTTTACAGAAGAGCAGATTCAGGAGTTCGTAGATCACTTCATTATGAAATTACGTTGCGTTAAATTCGCTCGTACACCTGAGTACAATCAGATCTTCGCCGGCGATCCGGTATGGGTAACAGAATCTCTCGGTGGTGTTGGTGTTGACGGACGTCACATGGTTACCAAGATGAGTTTCCGTTACTTACACACATTAACCAACTTAGGACCTTCTCCTGAGCCGAACTTAACAGTTCTCTGGTCTACAAGACTTCCTGAGTCCTGGAAGAAATACTGTGCTAAGATGTCTATCCAGACCTCTTCCATCCAGTATGAGAACGATGACTTGATGAGAGTAACACACGGTGATGACTATGCAATCGCTTGCTGTGTATCTTCTATGAGAGTCGGCAAAGAGATGCAGTTCTTCGGCGCACGTGCTAACGTAGCTAAGTGCTTACTGTATGCATTAAACGGTGGTATCGATGAAGTTACCAAGAAACAGGTTGGTCCTAAATATCGTCCTGTTACAGGTGATGTACTTGATTATGATGACGTTATGGATAAATTCATAGACATGCTTGAGTGGCAGGCAGATGTATATGTAAATACATTGAACATCATCCACTATATGCATGATAAATACTGCTACGAGAGAGCACAGATGGCTCTTCATGACAGAGATGTAAGACGTTACTTCGCAACAGGTGTTGCAGGTCTTTCCATCGTAGCTGACTCCTTATCTGCTATCAAGTATGCTAAGGTTGAGCCGATCAGAGACGAAGACGGAATCATCGTTGACTTCAAGACAACAGGTGACTTCCCGAAATATGGTAACGATGATGACCGTGTAGATGAGATTGCACAGGAAATCGTACACAAATTCATGACAGCAGTAAGAAGACATCACACCTACAGAGATGGCTTCCCGACAACTTCCATCCTTACCATTACATCCAATGTAACATATGGTAAAGCAACAGGTAACACACCTGATGGACGTCGTAAAGGTCAGCCTTTTGCTCCTGGTGCTAACCCGATGCACGGACGTGATACACATGGTGCTGTAGCTTCCTTATCTTCTGTATCCAAGCTTCCATTCAATGATGCACAGGATGGTATCTCCAATACCTTCACAATCATTCCTGGTGCTCTTGGTAAAGAAGATCAGGTATTTGCAGGCGATATCGAAATCGATCTGAACAAATAAGTATCCATGTACAACAGATTGTTTCCAACCGTTTATAGAAAGGAAGATAATCTATGGATAACGAAGCAATGATTGAAGACTTTGTGAAAATGTTGGATTCCGGTATGGCACAGGGTGTCGGACACGTGAATGTAGACGTTGACAGCAAAGCTGATAGTGCTAAAAATGTACAGACAATGGGGTGCACGGATTGCTCCCGTACCCCATTGGCCTGCAGCGTTCCAACTCTTCACGAAGGATTGGACGACTATCAATAGAAACGAACAGATTCGTTGTATTTTAAAAGGAGGAAAATATCATGGCAGCATCAAATGCTCAGGTAGATAACTTAGTATCTTTATTAGATGGTTATGCAACAAAAGGTGGTCATCACCTCAATGTTAACGTTCTGAACAGAGACACATTATTAGATGCACAGAAGCATCCTGAGAACTATCCTCAGTTAACAATCCGTGTTTCCGGTTATGCAGTTAACTTCATCAAATTAACTCCGGAACAGCAGGCAGACGTTATTTCCCGTACATTCCACGAGAAGATCTAATATCGACTGATATTACAAACAATGCAAGGCTTTGAGGATTATACTCAAAGCCTTGTTTTTAACCTAAAAAAGGGTATACTATATTCAGAACTATTGACACATTTTAAACAGAAAGAGGTAACAACCATGCAAGGAAGAATTCATTCATTAGAAAGCTTCGGCACTGTAGACGGTCCGGGAACGCGATTTGTCGTATTTGTCCAGGGATGTCCAATGCGGTGCGCCTACTGTCATAACCCGGATACCTGGGAAATGAATGCAGGCACACTGATGGAACCGGAAGAAATCTATGAACAGTATAAACGTAATGAAGCATTTTATAAAGGAGGCGGTATTACCGTTACCGGCGGAGAACCGTTAATGCAGGTAGATTTCCTGATTGATCTGTTTACACTCTGTAAGAAGGACAACGTTCATACCTGTATTGATTCCTCCGGTATTGCTTATAAACCCAATGCCAATCCGGAATGGCTTGCCAAACTGGATAAGCTGATGACTCTGACAGATCTCGTCATGCTGGATATTAAGCATATCGATCCCGAGAAGCATAAGGAATTAACCTCCCAGCCCAACGACGGCATCCTTGCTTTTGCCAAATATCTGGACGAAAAGCATATTGATGTATGGATTCGCCATGTCATCGTACCGGGTATTACTGATGATGATAAATATCTGTACCAGCTCGGTTACTTTATCGGCGGATTAAGCAATCTCAAAGCACTGGACGCCCTTCCCTATCATACGATGGGTAAGGTTAAATACGAGAAGCTTGGTATTCCATACAAATTAGAGGGTGTAGAACCGATGGATAAGAATAAGCTGATCGAGAAAAAGGAAGTCATCTTAAACGGCATCCGCAAGCGTCGGGAAGAACTGGGTTTAGAGCATAGCTAAAGATATAAAATTATTATAGTTTTCATGTTTTACCCTTGTATAATCAATACTTTTATATTAGAATAGAAAAAGAGCGGATTGATAATTTTATATCAATTATGTATAATCTTTAAGATATTAAGGAGGATAATTATTATGGCATTTGTAATCAGTGATGCATGTGTAGCATGCGGTGCATGTGAAGGTCAGTGCCCGGTTGGCGCTATCAGCATGGGAGATGGCAAATTTGAAATTGATGCAGATAAATGTATCAGCTGCGGTTCCTGCGCAGGTGTTTGCCCTACAGGTTCCATCTCAGAAGGTTAATTTTAAACCGGCGATCCCCTATCACACGATAGGGGATTTTCTTTTGCCAATTCCCAGTTTTTCCTTAGGTTTGTGTCTCTGGCGTATCATTTCATCAATTTTACGGTAATGCTCCTCTTCCTTTTTCCACCGTTCTTCATCCCGTTCCTCCTGCATCCGGAACTGATAATCCATCTCTTTCAGAATACTTTCCTTTACCTCTGTACATAATTCCTGATTGGCAGTTTTCACTGCTTCCGTAATCATGTGTTGCAGCAAATATTGGAGTCTGACCGCCTTTTCATTTTTCTCATCCTCTTTCAACGGGTATTCCGGCAGCACACCCGGCTGTGGTTCTACCGTTACACTTTTATCCTTCGATAAAGTTACCATATATTTCTGTGCTTTATTTATCACATTTTCCTGCTTTTGTTTCTCTATAGAACTATTTTCTGTTTTCATAGACACCTCTCCCTCCGGCTGCTCCGTATCTTCCGTCTCTTTGATGAGGATTGTGCGAATGGCCTTTAATTGCAGGCCCTGCTCCTTTAAAAGTTTAATTTCCTGCAATTGGCGGATATCCTGATCCGTATAATAGCGGTGCCCCATTTCATTGCGTTTGATTGGCAGCTGTAATTCCTCCTCCCAATAACGCAGAACATGAGTCTCCACCTGCACCAATTTGGCAGCTTCTGATATGTAGTAAGTAGTGTTCTGTTCCATATTGTTCCCCTTTCTATATATATGCAAAAAGAGACAGACCCTCTCAGGCTTGTCTCTTTCGTAGTTAAACAGATTCCTTATATTACACTAGTACACAAATAGTACTATCATTTCTGGAGATTTGCAAACTTCGTGAAATCCGGTAACCATACCAGTTCTACCGTACCGATAGGACCATTTCTTTGTTTTGCAATAATAATCTCCGCAATACCCTTTTTCTCAGTATCCTTATTATAATAATCATCTCTGTAGATGAACATTACCACGTCCGCATCCTGCTCAATCGCTCCGGATTCACGCAAGTCAGAAAGCATCGGTCTGTGATCCGGTCTCTGCTCTACCGCACGGCTAAGCTGTGACAAAGCAATAACCGGTACATGAAGCTCTCTCGCCAGGGCCTTTAAAGAACGGGAAATGTCCGATATCTCCTGTTGTCTGGAATCCGAGGATTTGCCACTCCCGGACATCAACTGCAGATAGTCAATAATAATCATTTCCAGATTATGTTCCAGCTTATATTTACGGCACTTGGAGCGCATCTCTGAAATGCTGATACCCGGAGTATCATCAATGATCAGATTGGACTTACCGATAATACCGGCACTTTCAATCAACTTCTCCCATTCAGCATCAGAAAGATTACCTGTCCTGAGATGCTGGGAATCCACCTTGGATTCCATAGAGAACAGACGATTGACCAGCTGTTCCTTAGACATCTCCAGACTGAATATCGCCACCGTTTTATTCTGCTTAAAAGCCACATATTCGGCAATATTCAGCACAAAGGCAGTTTTACCCATGGAAGGTCTTGCTGCCACCAGAATCAGGTCAGAAGGCTGCATACCGGCGGTTCTGTAATCCAGATCCAGGAACCCTGTGGCAACACCTGTAACATTACCCTTGTTCCGGGAGGCTTTCTCTATATTATCCATGGCGTTCATAACGACCTGTCTGATCGGTACAAACTCACCCGTATTTCTCCTCTGGACCAGATCGAATACTCTCTTCTCTGTATCTGCCAGGATATCCTCCAGGCTTTCCTTTCCTACATAACAGGTATTTGCAATATCCTCATTCAAACGGATCAGTTTTCTTAATGTAGATTTCTCTGCTACGATATTAGCATAGTATTTAATATTGGCTGATGTAGGTACGGCAGTGATCAGATCCCTGATAAATTCCAGGCTGCTCACCTCCGGCGGGACATCTTTCTCTTTTAAACGGTCCTGCAGTGTTACCAGATCTACCGGCTTCCCTTCATCATTTAACTCTACCATTGTATCGAAAAGAATTCCATACTGTTTATTATAAAAGTCATCGCCTAAAACGATTTCTGAAGCGACCACAATCGCTTCCCTGTCCATAATCATAGAACCGATGACTGACTGTTCCGCTTCAATACTATGTGGCAATATTCTCTTAAGTAGTGCTTCCTCCACGCCCGTCATCGTCCTTTCCAATCTTGATCAACTTCTTAGGCCATATATTCTGATGCCTTATGATTTCTTCTATCACTCCTCAATAACCTTGACCTTTAACTTACCGGTTACTTTCGTGTGCAGTTTCACATTGACTTCATATACACCCAATGACTTAATCGCTTCCGGCAACTGAATTTTCTTCTTGTCAAGTTCCAGTCCGCACTGCTCTTTTGCTGCCGTGGCAATTTCCTTAGATGAAATAGAACCAAAGGTCCTACCGCCCTCACCGGACTTCATCTTAACCACTACTTCTTTGGTCTCCAAAACCTTAGCAAGCTCCTGCGCAGCCTCAAGCTGCTCCTGTGCCACTTTATCCGCATTTGCTTTCTGTAATTTCAAATCATTCATATTAGCGGAATTAGCTTCCACACCAAGCTTCTTGGGCAGCACGAAATTTCTTGCATATCCGTCACTTACATTGACTATTTCTCCTTTTTTACCGAGGGATTTTACATCCTCTAATAAAATAACTTTCATTTTACATTTCCTCGCTTTCCGGTTTTTAAATTTGATTTCAAAAACCTTTTATGCCTCCAACTCGCCCTCCGCTATCATAGCATCCAGCGTCCTCTTAATGGTTACGATACCTTCCTCAATGGAACCGTTCTCTATCTGTGCACCTGCAATATTCAGATGCCCGCCGCCACCCATTCTCTCCATGATAACCTGTACATTCACTTCGTCAATAGAACGGGCACTGATATATATAATTCCATTATATGGGGTCAGAATAAAGCTTGCCTTGATTCCCTTGATATTTAGCAACTCATTGGCCGCCTGAGCGCCTACAATAGTAGGACTCGCCACATCCTCGCCGGTACAGACAGAAATAGCATAAGAATTCCGGTAAATTTCAGCCTGGCTGACTGCATCTGCCTTAGCCTTATACTCTGCCGCATCATCTCTGAATAATTTTCTGACCCGAGTCACATCGGCTCCGTTTCTTCTTAAGAAAGCTGCCGCTTCAAAGGTTCTGACACCGGTTTTCGTCATGAAGTTATTGGTATCAATCATAATACCGGAATACATACAATCAGCTTCTTCAGAGCGAAGCTTCATGTTATCACTGATATACTGCAGGATTTCCGATACCATTTCACAGGAGGAAGAAGCATATGCTTCAACGTAGGACAATGTCGCATTCTCGATAATCTCAGCGCCCTGTCTGTGATGATCCAGTACCACTACTGATTTACATCGTTTCAATAGTTCCGGGCACTCTGTAATACTCGGCTTGTTCACATCCACAACAACAAGCACCGCATTATTACCAACCATCTCCAGCGCCTGTGCATTATTAATGATCATATCCTCTGCATACTCATCCTTATTCTGAAACATCTCCACCATGGGCTGCATAGAGGAAGTAATATCATTCAGCACAATATGGGCACGCTTATCAAGCGTCTTGGCAATCCTGTAAATACCTACAGATGCACCGAAACTGTCCACATCTCCCATACGGTGCCCCATTACGTAGACTTCATCCTTAACGGAAATAATCTCTTTGAGTGCGTGGGCTTTGACACGAGCCTTTACACGGGTACTCTTCTCTACCTGCTGGCTCTTACCACCGTAGTAAATTACATTCTCGGGAATCTTAACCACTGCCTGGTCACCGCCCCGTCCAAGGGCAATATCTATGGCATTACGGGCAAATTCATAGTTCTGTGCATAGCTAAGACCGTTAAATCCCATACCGATACTGATCGTCACCGCCATTTCATTACCGATATTAACAGTCTTGACATCCTCCAACAGATCAAAGCGGTTTTCCTGCATCTGCGTAGCCGCTTCTTTTCGCAGGATCACCAGATATTTATCTTTCTCAAGCTTCTTACAAATACCGTCCAAAGCCGCAATATATTTATTAACCTTACGATCGATCAACGCTATCAGCAGAGAACGTCTTACTTCCTCAACGCTTTCCAACGCCTCTTCATAATTATCCAGATAGATCAGTCCTACTGCCAGTGACTGGTCGTCCACTTCCTTCAACGCGATCTTAAGAGCCGTCTCGTCAAACAGATACAAGGCGATCAAATAGCCTTCATATCCCTTCGCCTCAATAATATCACTGTTCTCTGCCATTTCCTTTAAGGATATTTTCTTCAATTTGGCAATATAATTGCCCGATTCATATTCCACGTCAAATTCTACTTCATCTTCCTCATTAATCCCGGGAAGCTTATCCTTGGTAATAGACGGAAATAACGCAGTAATAGATTTGCGATACCCTTTCTCCTGATGCACCAGTTTCTCAAATGCAATATTCGTCCATATCACTTTACCGGAATCATCCAGAAGCGCATGCGGAAGCTCCAGATCCCGAAGTAATCTTCTCTGAATCTGTCCATACTGCGTAGCAAAACTGACCAGCTCATTCATGATGATCGGCTTGTTATAAAACATCATGGAAAGAATGATCGCAATGTAGAAAATAATAAAAACGCTTAAGACCAGACCCGATCTGTAATCTAATATATAGATCAGAATATCTACGGCTATCAGCAAAAATCCCAAGTATAAAGAAGACTGCAGATAGGACTTCAATCTTCCTTTTAATTTAACACTGTTCTTCATCATATTTTATACCTGCTATGTAAATAAACCGCCAAATGTTTATGTGGTTACACAACACCTTTAGTATAGCATTTTTTGTAAACCGTTTCCACACCAATATATAGACTTTTTTCTCTTACGATTGACATGATATGGTATATCATTCGAGGTCCTGCCATACTGCATAATAGGTAATATCCTCATAGACCGGCTTATACCTGTCAAAGGGCACATTACCCTCAGCATACCATCCTATAAACAGTTCCTGCCTCTGATGCGGCGCAGGCTCAAAAGCCGGCAATTCACCATCCCGCACACACAAAATCTGCCACACATCACCATCTACCACAAAATTAACATTGTGATAGACTGCATTTTCCAGCCACACTTCATTTAGGAAATTTCTTCTTTTTTCTATATAATATTTCAAAAATCTGACATTATTGTCATATTCCTCATAGTATTGATAGCGGTTTTCCAACTCACTCCAGCGGATATTATCCATCTCTACTGATAATCTGCTCTCTTCCACCATGCGGTCAATTTCACTCTCCAGAAGACTGTCCAGATAGGGTAAAGCCTTCTGCTCATATACCCGGACCATCTCCTCATAGAAGTCTTCCTGTTCATAAAGATTCGCAAACAACTCCGTCCCATACATATGGTTGGACAGTTTCGTAACACCTGACGGATCTCCCACTATTTTATCCAGATTGCAGTTCCCAAATGCCAGATCATAATCCCAGACAGGACCTGCATAAATTATACTCTCCTTCGTCTCCGTTGGGACATAAAAGTAACTGCTGGTTACGCCGCCGTCATAATTCTTGGAGATTTCCTCCACCAGATATTTCCTGACAAAAGAATCCAGATCAATATAATCAGTATAATACTTTCCCGTTACCGGATGCATGCCGTCAGATTGCTCTGCCGCATCCTGGAATTCCTGAAACAGATCAGAAATATATTCTATCTCCTCCTCTGTTACCTGTTTGGGATTCTGCATAACATAGTAGTCACCCTGCCCGGTAACGAAGCCACTCCCATCCATATACCGCTCTTCCAGCTCTCTCTCCAGCAGATAAGCATCATCAGAAACCTTCACATCTTCTGTCAGATAATAATTGCCATAATAAATATTATTTACATACAGATCAATCATCTGCGCTTTCGGCACATACTCCATACCCAATGCTTCAGCCAGCCCTGACGCAATCTGATTTCTGAGCTTTGTTTCATCATAACCGTTGGCTATCAGATTGTAGTTTTTACAGTTTCCGCCACCCAGTAAATCCGCTTCTTCATACAGTTTAAACTGATAGGGCTTCTTGAGCAGACCCCAGGTGGAATTACCTCTGCCTCCTATCTCTTCTACACCGCCTACATAACTGCACACTCCCTGCGCATCATAATACTCCAGCGCTCCCGGCTCTGTATATTCCCGATCTGCATGAATCTTATCTATTGTACCGGAATGCGTGGTCAGACATACTACCGGCAGATCGGATGAATGCTTAAAGATCAAGGTCTTACTCTGCACGGAAGCTTCCCGGTCGCCATCTGTATATTCCAGCGTATAAGGTATTTCCCAGTCAATATCGGATAAAATATCACCAACTTTCATTGACCGTCCATTAATAGTCAGATGATTCTCCGGTGCCTTTACCAAAGTGATTCTTGCATCAGCCGCATAACCCGGCAGGAAGAAATAGCACACACCATCCTCCGCCTGCCAGAGCCGTACCTGCAGAATCTCTTCCCCTGTATCTATTCCAAGCATGATATCTGCACAATCTGCTGTTTCCTTTGTATCTGTCTGTAAGCGCATCCTGGCAGTACCTTCCCGTGCCGCCACATCTTCTGCCGCATCTCCGGTCTCATCTGCCACACCTTCGGTCTCATCTGTCGTATCCATACTCAATGTCACGGTATTCCTTGCATTCTCTCTCATTATATTTCTGCAAGCAGGAACAATCAGCACAATAATAAGCAGCGCTACTGTGCATAGCCATAATAGTAGTAGTTTGTTTCTGTTCATTACATTGAGATCCCCTTATCGTATTTTCCGCATACAAGTACTTTCTCTGTCACATAAAAAAGTTTCGCTTCGCACTACATACGAGCAATTTCCTATCACATAAAGAAAAACCCGATCACGCTCCATACGCAATCGGGTTCTCAGCATTCTGTTTAGTCCTGAACGTAAGGCATCAGAGCTACGTGTCTTGCACGCTTGATAGCTACTGTAAGAGCTCTCTGATGTTTAGCACAGTTACCGGTAATTCTTCTGGGAAGAATCTTACCTCTCTCAGATACATATCTTTTCAGCTTGTTTGTATCCTTGTAATCAATTACATTATCCTTACCACAGAATACACATACTTTTTTTCTTCTGCGCATTCCACCCTTTTTCTTAGGGAAATCCGGCTTATCTGTTTTATTAAATGCCATGGTTTTGCCTCCTTCTAAACTTTGCTTACGCAAACGGTTATTAGTTGAACGGCAGTTCCTCGTCGATTCCGTCAGGAATATTCATAAAGCCATCTCCGGCTGCTGCCGG
>JALETS010000057.1 GCA_022781395.1 Lachnospiraceae bacterium
TGGATGTGCAGATCCCGTTACCGCGTATGACCTGGCAGGAGGCTATGGATCGTTACGGTTCCGATAAGCCGGATACCCGTTTTGAGATGGAACTTACCGATGTGTCTGATGTAGTTGCAGGCTGTGGTTTTGGCGTGTTTACCTCTGCACTTGAGAATAACGGTTCTGTTCGTGGTCTGAACGTGAAGGGACAGGCAGCGATGCCTCGTAAGAAGATCGATGCGCTTGTTGATTTCGCCAAGGGCTATGGGGCTAAAGGACTGGCTTATTTAAGCGTACAGGAGGATGGAACTTACAAGTCTTCTTTTGCTAAATTTATGACGGAAGAGGAACTGGACCGTCTGGTTAAGGCAATGAAGGGTGAAAAGGGAGATCTCCTTCTCTTTGCTGCCGATAAGAAAAATATTGTGTACAGTGTGCTGGGCGCGCTGCGTGTGGAACTGGGTAAGCAGTTAGGCTTGATTGATGAGTCAAAGTTCAACTTCCTTTGGGTTGTGGAATTCCCGCTGCTTGAGTGGAGCGATGAGGAAAACAGGTTTATGGCAATGCACCATCCTTTCACCATGCCGATGGAGGAGGACTGGCAGTATATTGATTCAGATCCGGGTCGTGTCCGTGCCAAGGCATACGATATTGTCTTAAATGGTGTGGAATTAGGCGGAGGTTCCGTCAGAATCCATCAGGATGATATTCAGGAGAAGATGTTTGAGGTGCTGGGCTTTACGAAAGAGAAAGCATGGGAGCAGTTTGGTTTCCTGTTAAGTGCCTTCAAATATGGCGTACCGCCTCATGCGGGATTAGCTTACGGACTTGACCGTTTCGTGATGCTTCTGGTACATGCGGACAGCATCCGTGAAGTCATTGCATTCCCTAAGGTGAAGGATGCTTCCTGTCTGATGACAGAAGCCCCGGGTACGGTGGACGAGAAGCAACTAGAGGAATTGCAGATTGCCATTACAGAGGCACCGAAGAAGGAAGGGGAGGAAGCATAATGAATTTGCAGAATCCGGCAGCACTTTTTCAGATGATGAATCTGTGGAATCGCTTTCAGAATAATCATCCCAAATTTCCGAAATTCCTGAAAGCTGTAGCACAGAATGGAATGAAAGAGGGCAGTATTATCGAGATCAAGGTTACCACTGCCGAGGGCGAGAGCTTTGATTCCAATCTGAAGATCAGTGCAGATGATATGGAACTTTTGGAACAGATTAAGAATATGACTTTAAATGCATAGCCATGCAGAAAAGAAAAGGAGCCGGTTTATGGCAGATAATCATAAATTAGACAATACAAAGCTGGAGGAAGCTTTGGGGGAATTTGCGAAAGACAGACAGAAGGAAAAGTATGCTGCAGTGATGGAGCTTTTAGAGAAAGCAGTTGTCCTGGTGCCCTCCATGCAGCCTCAGAATCTTGACGAGGAGACACAGAAGCTGATGAAAGAAGGCAAACAGGTGCAGCTTCCAAAGGATGCGCAGATCCTACCCTGTCTGTTAAAGAAGGAAAGCGGTGAGATGGCATTGCCCGTTTTTACCTCTTTTGCACAGATCCCACAGGATAAGAAGAGTCCTGCAGTGATTGCGATGCCGTTTTTCGGAATGCTCGGAATGGTAATGGCAAACAAGGAGAAGATTGAAGCCGTGGTGGTAAATCCTTTTTCTCATAGTATGGTACTGAACAAAGCGATTCTGGAAGTGGCACAGAAACGTAAGGAAGCCATGAGCAAGCCCCAGACCAAGACGATTAAGGTAACAGAGAAGCAGTTTGAGATTCTGGCACATAACAGGGTGGCCATGTATCTTTTGCCAAGGTATTTATTTGAACACAAAGAAGAGGGATTACAGAAACTGCAGAAGGAAGAAGGAGAGTTTCTGATCCATTTCTATGATGAAGTATACCCGGAAGGTCGGAAAGCTTCTTATACGGCAGAGGATTTCTCTGTTATGACCTTGAACATTACTGATACAGTGCAGCTTACACGGGTAGATATGCCCGATGATACTATGAAGAAAAAGGGAATGTGTTATCGTGTTTATGCTGTCCGGAAGCGGGATGCGGAAGAGATCGTGTATTATACACTGGAGAAGACTGAGCAGGGAAATTATATAGGCAGGATCATGACTGACGGTAAACACGAACTGGTAGAGCCGGCACCGGATAATGGAGCCGAGATTGAAGCAATTATGAATCTTGTTACACAAATGTAGAAAGCAGGAACATTATGGTAGTGGTGTTGGCTTATAGCATCTATACTTTTGCAATCATTACTTTTTGCCTTTCTTTTTCTGTATTACAGAAAGGGATCAGAAAGGACAGGATCAATCAGCTCTGTTTCCTTGTCACGTTGTTCAGTGGCTGGTGGAGCCTCTTTTTTGGCATGGTTCTGGTCCAAAGTGATCCTGACAGAGCGGCACAGATGCGTACTTTGGGACAGATTGGTACCTTTGGTCTGCTTATTTGTATTACCCATATGCTGGCTTATTTTTCCGGCGTTCAGGGTAAAATGAAGACATGGGTAATTGGATTTGCATGGCTGGGAGTGCCGTTGTATCCTTTTACGGTACAGAAGGATAATCTTGTATTTGAAATGACAAGCTATGGTATGTCATACCGGATGAGTAACGGCTGGTGGAGTGGACTTTATACGCTCTATTGCGTGATAATACCGCTTAACCTGCTGTTGCTTGTTATTTACATGCTGCGTAAAAGCATCCGTAAAAGAGAGCGTATTCTGGCCTACAATCTGATTATAAGTATTGTTATCGTGGCCTTGGGAAGTGTTCTGGATACTGTCATGCCTATGCTTGGCATTGCAGCGTTTCCTGGCAGTACACTTGGGCAGTTTGTAGGAGTACTTGCTATTTTCCAGACATATCTTTATTATAAGAAATTTCAGATGAATCTGGAGAATATGTCCCAGTTTGTATACTATTCCGTAGATGAGCCGGTATTTCTGTTTGATGAGGCAGAACGGCTGTGTATCGTTAATAATGGCGCAACGGTATTTCTGCAGATGAGTGCAGAGGAATGCTGTAAGCTTCGGATGAATGAGATTTTTGAACTGAACCGGGATGTGTTCCGTTTCAGAGGAGTAAAGAACCGTGTGGAAGCCCGGTGTATACAGAATCATAATATCTGCAGTATCAGTATAGATAAGATTTATGATGATTATAAGGATATTATCGGATATATTGTTATTGTTCATGATATTACGGAACGTGTACATATGATGGAGAAGCTGGATCAGGAGAGACAGCGTGCCGATAAGGCGAATGAGGCAAAGGGAACGTTTCTGGCAAATATGTCTCATGAAATCCGAACACCGATTAATGTGGTAATGGGTATGAATGAGATGATCATCCGGGAATGTGAGGATGATTCTATTGTTGAATATGCGCATAACATTCAGGATGCCAGCAGGACTCTCCTGGCACTGGTGAATGATATTCTGGATTTCTCCAAGATAGAGTCCGGTATGCTGGAAGTAGTAGAGGAAGCATATTCCCTGAAAGCAATGCTCCGGGCATTGGAGAAGGAATGTCGTATGAGAGCTGAGGATAAGGGACTGAATTTTCAGTTTGTCGTACCTGAGGATACACCGAACGTTCTGTTAGGCGATGAGGTAAGAGTACGTCAGGTATTGCTTAATATTCTGACCAACGCCATTAAGTATACGATGAAGGGCAGTGTGACAATGACATTGTCCTATGAAAAGAAAAATAATAAGGAAATTCAGCTTACTTTTGCTGTTGCAGATACCGGTATCGGTATCAAAGAGGAACATATCGGACGACTGTTTGATAAATTTGACAGAGTCGATGAGGAACAGGTGCATGCAATCGAAGGTACAGGTCTGGGATTGAATATTGTAAACAGACTGCTTAGCCTTATGCACGGTACGATAGAAGTCAGGAGTAAATACGGAGAGGGATCAACCTTTACCGTTTCTCTGCCGCAGCATATTATAGAGGATCGGCCTATTGGTGTGCTTCATGAAGAATCCGGGAAACACGAAGAGCGAAAGAAATATGTACCACAATTTGTTGCGCCGGATGCCAGAGTGCTGGTTGTGGATGATAACAAGGTGAATCTGACAGTTGTTAAGGGACTTTTGCGTAAGACCCAGATGCATATTGACTGTGTTATGAGCGGTAAGGAGTGTCTGGAGGCTGTGAAATGGGAGCAGTATCATGTTATTCTCCTGGATTATATGATGCCGGAGATGGATGGAGCAGAAACCCTTCAAAAGCTGAAAGAGATGCCGAACAATAAGAGTATGGATGCAGCGGTTATTGTGCTGACGGCCAATGCCATGTCGGGAATGAAAGAGATGTATCTGGAACAGGGATTTGATGCATATCTGTCCAAGCCTATTGAAGGAACTGCATTAGAACAGCTTTTGATGGAATATATTCCGGAGCAATACATTGTAAAATCATCAGAGAAGTCTTCGGATCTATGAAACATTACAGGAAGGACATAGTTTAAGTATGAATAAGATAGATACCATCATTTTTGATCTGGACGGGACACTGCTTAATACTTTGGAAGATCTAACAGACAGTGTGAACTATGCCATGCGGCAGTTTGGACTTGCGGAGCATACGTTGGAGAAGGTACGCGGATATGTCGGGAACGGTGTGGGAAAACTGATTGAAAGGGCAATTCCGCAGGGAAGAGAGAATCCTTGCTATGAGGAAATTTTGGATACCTTCAAGGAGCATTATGCAAAGCACTGCGAGGACAAGACCTGTCCCTATGAAGGAATTATGGAGTTGCTGGCACAGCTTCATAAGGAGAAATACCGGCTGGCGATCGTGTCTAACAAATTTGATGGAGCAGTCAAGAAACTGAATGAGAAGTATTTTGCACAATATATTACAGTGGCAATCGGTGAGAGTGCCACTGTACAAAGAAAGCCGGCACCTGATACGGTGTATCAGGCACTGGCTGAGCTTTCGGCAGCTGCATCCAATGCAGTATATGTGGGCGATTCTGAAGTAGACAGGCAGACAGCTGCGAATGTGCCAATGACCTGTATCAGTGCTCTATGGGGCTTCCGGACCAGAGAACAGTTATTGGAAGCGGGAGCGAGTGATGACTATATGATCAGGACTCCGCAGGAGCTTCTTCCGCTGTTGTATCGTCTGCAGCAGGCAGAGTGATCAGAACCTTCAGAATACGATTGTCCTGAATACCGCATGCCTGTAAGATGATACCGTTTTCTAACTGAATGCTTTCCTGATCCTCAGGCAGCCGTTCCAATTTCTCAATCATCAGGCCACCGATAGAGTCATAATCTTCAGAGACCATTTCAATATTCAAAGCGTCATTGATATCATCCAGTTTCATGCCGCCTTCTACCAGATATTTGCCGTCTTCTGTTTCCTGAATCAGTTCCTCTTCATCACCGTCGTATTCGTCACGGATTTCACCTACCAGCTCTTCAATCATGTCTTCCATTGTGATCATGCCCACTGTGGTCCCGTATTCACTTAAGACAAAAGCGATGTTGTAGGATTTTTCACGGATTTCCATCAGCAGATCCGCTACATTTTTATATTCATAGGTATAATAGGCATCCCGGAGGATCTTCTTGATCTGGAATTTCTCTTTATCCTTGACCAGAATGAAGTCTTTTACATTAACGAGACCGATGATATGGTCCGGGTCTCCGTCGTAGACCGGTATTCTGGTAAACATGGATTCCTGAAAGGTGGATAACAGTTCCTGATAAGTAGCATCAATGGGGACGGTAGTCATCTGGATTCTGGGAACCATGATATCCTTGGCTACAGTATCTCCGAAATCGAAGATATTATAGATCATTTCTCTTTCTTCCGATTCGATGGCACCACCTTCATGGCTTACATCTACATAAGTTTTCAGCTCGGTTTCGGTAATACTTAAATCATTACCGTTGGCATCAATATGTAATAAGTGCAGTATCCAGCTTGATATTTTATCAATCAGAAAAATAAAGGGGGTAAGAAGGGTCATCAATATCCTGATCAGGCTGCTGTACAAAAGTGTAATGGATTCTGCCTTCTGTCTTGCCCATGTTTTCGGTATGATCTCACCAAACATCAGAATAACGAGAGTCAGAACACCGGTAATAATACCTACCGCCCGGCTGCCCCAAAGCCTGATCGCGAGGGTAGTCGCTACGGAAGAAGCAGACAGATTAACAATGTTATTTCCGATCAGAATGGCACTGAGCATTTTGCCGTATTGATCCAGTATATGAAGCACTCGTATGGCTCCTTTGTGGTCTTCCTGGGCTAGTGTGCGAAGCCGCACACGATTGACTGTCGAGAAAGCAGTCTCGGCAGAAGAAAAAAATGCTGATAAAATGACAAGAACAATTAATGCTGTGATTTGTATGACACCTGTGGTATCCAATGAAAAATTCACTCCTTATTTTTAATATTGTTTCTTAGTAGAAAATATTACTATGGAATATAAGATTATGTCAAGTTTTTCTGGAATGTGGAATATATATATGAAAGAAAAGGGGTCGACAATGACAGCTTCCCGGGCTGGGAGCTGAGTCAAAGAGATGGAAAATAAGGGGGATATATGGGAAAAAGAGAAATTTATACCGAAAAGGTAATCTTTATTACCAAATGTATGCTGATGGCGTATATTCTGACTGCAGGACTGCTTTTGCTTCTTGCTTTCATGCTGTATCGATTCGGATTGTCCGAGAAGGTTGTGTCAATCTGTATTATTGCAATTTACATAGTGGTTACATTTCTGGCGGGCATGCTTGCCGGTAAGAAAGCCGGCAAGAGAAGATTTTTGTGGGGACTTGCCATGGGGATTACCTATTATATGATTCTGGTCATTGTGTCCATGATCGTTAATAAGGGAGCCCAGGCTGTGGCAGGAAATATGGCGACGGTATTCTTCCTGTGTGCAGGCAGCGGAATGATGGGCGGTATGCTTAGTTGATTTTCGAAGAAAAAAATTTGTAAAAATACTTTTCGTGTAGATAAAATTATGGTATACTACAACAAGTTATGAGAATAATCTGCATATGTATCGAAGAATATGATATTGCAGGGTGACATAAGGAGGATTAATCAAATGAAACATATCAAGACATTAACTACAAGAGATTTAAAGGAATCCATGAAAAAAGGCGGATGCGGTGAGTGTCAGACATCTTGTCAGTCTGCCTGCAAGACATCTTGTACAGTAGGCAATCAGAGCTGTGAGAAAGCAAGATAAGAGCATTTACTTTTAGCTTATGAGGAATGACAATATAAGCAGCGATTCAGGTCGCTGCTTATTTATGCGTTATAGTTAGGAGAATTTTTGTGATACATCAATATATAAACAACGGATATCGTATCGTGCTGGATGTGAACAGCGGCTGTGTTCACGTTGTGGATGAACTGGCTTATCGTGTGATCCCGATCATAGAAGAGCTTCTGAACCAAAAGGTAGAGGATAAGGCAGAGATTACGGCACAAGTGGCTTCCGGGCTGGGAAAGGATGTCTCAGAGGTGGCAGAAACCGTGGATGAGATACTGGAGCTTCGGGAAGCAGGGATGCTCTTTACAGAAGACATATACGAGAAATATATCGGAGAGTTCAAGGACAGGCAGACTGTGGTTAAGGCGTTATGCTTACATATTGCCCATGACTGTAATCTTGCCTGCAAATACTGTTTTGCGGAAGAAGGCGAGTACCACGGAAGACGGGCTTTGATGAGCTTTGAAGTGGGTAAAAAGGCATTGGATTTCCTGGTGGCCAACTCCGGCAGCCGGGTGAATCTGGAGGTGGATTTCTTCGGCGGCGAGCCGCTTATGAACTGGCAGGTGGTTAAAGATCTGGTCGCTTACGGCAGAAGCCTGGAAGAACCTAACCATAAGAAGTTCCGCTTTACACTGACGACCAACGGTGTGCTCCTGAATGATGAGATATTGGAGTTTGCCAATAAGGAAATGGCCAATATTGTGCTGAGTATTGACGGTCGTAAAGAAGTGCACGATCTGATGCGTCCGCACAGAGGCGGTCAGGGAAGCTACGACGAAGTGGTTCCCAAATATAAGAAAGTGGCCGAGAGCAGAAACCAGATGAATTATTATGTGAGAGGTACCTTTACCAGAAATAATCTGGATTTTGCAGAGGATGTCAAACATTTGGCAGATGAAGGTTTTGAGCAGATTTCTGTGGAGCCGGTAGTAGCTGCCGAGACAGAGGATTATGCGATCAGACCGGAGGATGTTCCGCAGATTCTCGAGGAATATGATAAGCTCGCATTAGAGTATATCCGAAGAAAAAAAGCAGGAAAAGGTTTTAATTTCTTTCATTTTATGATAGATTTAGAAGGTGGTCCATGTGTTGCCAAGAGACTGTCGGGGTGTGGTTCGGGTACCGAATATCTGGCAGTCACGCCCTGGGGAGATTTTTATCCCTGCCATCAGTTTGTGGGGCAGGAAGAATTTCTAATGGGAAATGTGGATGACGGCATTGTACGCACAGACATCAGGGATACTTTTAAAACCTGTAATGTATATGCGAAAGAGCATTGCAAGGATTGCTTTGCAAAGTTCTATTGCAGTGGAGGCTGTGCAGCAAATGCCTACAATTTCAGCGGCAATATAAATGGTTCATATGAAATCGGCTGTGAATTGCAGAGAAAGAGAATTGAATGCGCCATTATGATAAAAGCGGCACTTGCCGATGAGGAAAAGGAGAATGAATTATGAAAAAGAGCAAAGCGGTTGTTAGTCTGATTGTATATGTTCTGATCCTTGGGTTGCTGGGATACACAGCAGTCTTAGGGGTAGGTTCAGATCATTCGGGTGCGGCTTCCAGCATTAAGCTTGGACTTGATCTGGCAGGCGGTGTCAGCATCACTTATCAGGTAGTGGGAGATGAAGAACCCAGTGCTGAGGATATGAGTGATACAATCTATAAGCTGCAGCAGCGTGTAGAGAATTACAGCACTGAAGCACAGGTTTATCAGGAGGGCAACGACAGAATCAATATTGAGATTCCGGGCGTTTCTGATGCCAATGCGATTCTGGAAGAACTTGGTAAGCCCGGAAGCCTGTATTTTATTTCCCAGACAGACAGTGAGGGGAATCTCAACTATGAGATGAGTACTTATGAAGCAGATGCGGATGGTATTGTCAGACCGGTATATGAATTGAAGAAGTCACTGGAAGAGTTACAGGCTGATGGTTCTATTGTATTATCCGGTACAGAGGTTGAGAGTGCACAGGCAAGAACCCAGCAGGACTCCATGGGTAATTTGGAGAATGTGGTAAGCCTGACCTTTAATGAGGAAGGTAAGAAGGCATTTGCGGATGCAACAACAAAAGCCTATGAAAATGGAGAAAGCATTGCTATCTACTATGATAATGAGTTTGTCAGTGTGCCGAATGTACAGGCAGCCATTACTGACGGTAATGCGGTTATAACCGGACAGGACAGTGCGGCAGAGGCAGAGCAGCATGCTTCTACCATCCGTAGTGGTGGTCTGAAGCTGGAACTGGAAGAATTACGTTCCAATGTAGTAGGTGCACAGCTCGGTTCTGCAGCGATTGATTCCAGTCTGATTGCAGCAGCCGTTGGTTTCGCACTGGTTGTTGTCTTTATGATCGCAGTATATTATATTGCAGGTCTGGCAGCATCCTTAGCGCTTGTTTTATATGCTGAATTAATGGTAATTCTGTTATATGCATTTGAGGCAACCCTGACACTGCCGGGTATTGCAGGTATCATCCTCAGTGTGGGTATGGCTGTGGATGCGAACGTTATTATTTTCGC
>JALETS010000058.1 GCA_022781395.1 Lachnospiraceae bacterium
GAGAAGCATTATGGTTCCGGAGACGGTAACGGAGACCGAATCATGAATCCTACAACAGAAATTCATCTGGCAGAAGGTGCTTCTTTAGAAATGGAAACGGTACAGATCAAGGGGATAGATTCTACCAGAAGAGTGACCAGAGCTGAGGTGGCAGAGGGTGCTTCTTTAGTGATTCATGAGAAAATCATGACACATGGAAAGCAGTATGCCGAGACTGATTTTACAGTAAATATGATTGGTGATGGTTCCAGCGTTAATCTGGTGTCCCGTTCTGTGGCCAAAGAAAATTCAAGACAGTTATTCAAGAGTCAGATTATTGGTAACAGCAGCTGTCAGGGACACAGTGAATGCGATGCCATTATTATGGATGATGCCAGTGTCAGCGCAATACCGGAATTGACTGCTAATAATATTGATGCCAATCTGATCCATGAGGCGGCAATCGGCAAGATTGCCGGAGAGCAGCTGATCAAGCTTATGACACTTGGACTGTCAGAAAAAGAAGCAGAAGAACAGATAGTAAACGGTTTTTTGAAATGAGAAAATTATTACATTATGCTTTAAACAGAGCAGTTTTTACAGCAATTATAGTTTTGCTGCAGGTAGGATTCTTTTTGTTGGAGATATTGAGATGGGGCAATTATTATGTTGAGATTGCCTTCGTACTTCGCCTGATTACCTTTGGAGCAGTAATCCATATCATATGGAAACAAAATAATCCGGCAGTCAAACTGGCGTGGATTGTACCGATTTTGATGTTTCCGCTTTTGGGCGGTGTGCTGTATCTGGCCTTTGGTCATGTGTTCATTCCGAGAAAACTCAGGAACAGCATGAACAGAACGGATGAACTTGTGAAGAGTAATCTGACACAGGACGAGTCTGTTCTAAAGGAATTGGAAGAAATCAATCCGGAAGTGGCGAATCAAAGTAAATATTTGCGTGATTATGCAGATACTCCTGTATGGAAAAATACCGCCACAATGTATTTTCCGGTTGGAGAGCTATATTGGAAGCAGCTTCTTAAGGATCTGGAACAGGCAAAGGAATTTATCTTCCTGGAATATTTTATTCTGGGAGAAGGTAAAATGTGGAATGCAGTTCTGGATATTCTGGAACGTAAGGCAAAGGAAGGCGTAGAAGTAAGACTAATCTATGATGATGTAGGAAGTGTGTTTATCTTACCTAAGAATTATCATATTATGCTAGAGAAGAAGGGAATCAAGTGTGAGGCATTTAACAAACTGATTCCGTTTATGTCTTTGATCTTAAATAACAGAGATCACAGAAAGATAGTGGTGATTGACGGTAAGGTAGGGTATACCGGCGGCATTAATATGGCAGATGAGTATATTAATGAAACTCATCCATATGGAGAACATTGGAAGGATGCGGGAATCCGTATTGAGGGAGAGGCTGTATGGAACTTTACGGTCATGTTTCTGCAGATGTGGAATATGTCCCGCTATACAGAGGAGGATTACAGCAGATTTTATCGTCAT
Organism: Lachnospiraceae bacterium; assembly: GCA_022781395.1. Classification (GTDB taxonomy): domain Bacteria; phylum Bacillota; class Clostridia; order Lachnospirales; family Lachnospiraceae; genus UBA3282. The sequence goes on from JALETS010000058.1 coordinate 1,500, forward strand.
TTTGAACAGAAGCATGTAGCCAAAGGGTATGTGCAGCCATATCGCGATACCCCTTTTGATGATGAGATTGTGGGAGAGAATGTTTATCTGAATATATTGGGATATGCAAAGCGGTATGTCTATATATTTACGCCATACCTGATTATGGGATATGAGATGCAGACGGCACTGAAACTGGCGGCGAAACGGGGAGTAGATGTTCGTATCGTGCTTCCCGGAGTGCCGGATAAGAAAATGATCTATTGGCTGACACAGTCTAATTATCAGACAATGATTCAGGCGGGAGTCAAGATTTATCAGTATACACCGGGCTTTATTCATTCCAAGTGCGTGCTGTGTGATGACGAGTTGGCAACAGTTGGCACTATCAATTTTGATTACAGGAGTTTTTATCATCATTTTGAATGTGGTGTTTTGATGTATCAGGTGGATGCCATTGATGAACTGAAAAAAGATATGGAAGAGACCTTTGAGGTATCCGAACGGATTACCCTGGAATGGTGCAGGGATAAATTCGTTAAGACCAATATTATTGGTCCTATTTTGAAGTTGTTTTCACCATTGTTATAGTAGGAGGAGTTATGTTACGGTTTATACAGGTCATAGTATGTAATTTGCCCAGAATCTATATGATTCCCAAGATGGCATATAAGGCGAAACATGCGGAAAAGTATTCGGAAGAAGAGTGCTATGAGTATGCCAGACTGGCAATTCGGAGAATGATGAAAGCAGGTCATATTACAACGAAACGGTTTGGCGTGGAGAATCTGCCTAAAGAGGGCGGGTATATGATGTTTCCCAATCATCAGGGCAAATATGATGCGTTGGGAATTATGTACGCGCATGATGAACCCTGTTCCGTAGTGATGGACGATGCAAAATCCCATCAGATACTTGTTTCACAGTTTGTGGATCTGGTACATGGCAAGAGGCTTGTTAAAAATGATCTGAGACAGTCTGTCAGTATTATTAAGGAACTGGCTGAGGATACCAGAAATGGGCGCAAATTCATTATCTTTCCGGAGGGAGGATACTGTCATAATCATAATACTTTAGGGGAGTTTAAGCCCGGATGCTTTAAGAGTGCCATGAAGGCTAAGGTGCCTATTATACCGGTTGCCTTGATTGATTCCTATAAGGTATTTGAGGAATGGAGCCTAAAAAGGGTTGAGACGCAGGTACATTTCCTGAAGGCAATTCCTTTTGAGGAATATAAGGAAATGACAACAGTGGAGATTGCAGCACTTGTCAAGGAGAGAATAAATAGTAAAATCAGTGAAGTCTTAAGTTTTGCATAGAACATGGGAGAGGCGGTATGCAGGGAATCTGGTTAGGAATCCACATCATAGGTGTGATAGTATGCTTTATATTGATGAATTACGTGTTGCATACAAAAGATACATCATATAAGAGCAGTCTGGTGCTGACGGTTGCTTGCGGCATCATTATTTTTGTTGCCAGATGTTTGTATATCCAGGCAGACAGTCTGGATGAACTTCTGGCATATAGTGGGATGGAATATCTTGGAAAGTGTTATGCGGAGTTCTGGCTGCTTGTCTTTATTGCAGAGTATCGTACCGGGAAGGTCCCAAAGAGGTTTCTGGGGGTGTTGGGTGGAATAAACACGGTTATGCTGGCGATTGTTCTGACCTGCAAATATCATCATCTGTACTATACTTCCATAGCAATGAAATATACCCCGTTTGGATATATATTGGAATTAGGAAAAGCTCCGCTTTATTATGCATATATGGCATTTAATCTGTTACAGCTTCTCCTTTTTCTGTTTTACTGTATCAGGCCGATGGAGAAACAATTCCTTTTCAAGAATGCTAAAATGTTGAGAATACTGCTGTGTACTGCCGGTATTGCACCGATTTTCATGATCTCGCTTTCCCTGTCAGGAATTACCCATAGTGTTGATACAACACCACTTGGTGCGCTCCTTACAACAGTGATTCTGGTATTGGCAATCAAGTATTACGGCCTTCTTGATACAGTAAGTGATGCCAAAGATCTGCTGGTGGAAAGTATGGATGAATGAATTATTGTATCTGATAATAATATGAATTTTCTTTATGCAAATAAGACTGCATGCGAGTTGTTGCCTGAGATGGGGTGTGCGGAAGGCAGGACAAGCGCTTCCGAAATTCAGGCACTTTATGAGCAGTCAGGTACAGTGATTGACTTGAAGGATAAAAATTATGAGGTCAGAAACACCGAGATTCGTGATGATGTACAGGTGAGAGGGTATATGATCTCGATCGTGGATGTGACCGATCTGATG
>JALETS010000086.1 GCA_022781395.1 Lachnospiraceae bacterium
AAACGGGTATCCGGCTTATCGGAACCGTAACGATCCATAGCCTCCTGCCAGGTCATACGCGGTAACGGGATCTGCACATCCAGACCGATTGCCTCTTTGCAGACATGCTTGATCAGTCTTTCATTGACTTCAATCACGTCATCCACATCTACAAAGGATAATTCCATATCTGCCTGTGTAAATTCAGGCTGTCTGTCAGCACGCAGGTCCTCATCACGGAAGCAGCGTGCAATCTGGAAGTATCTGTCATAACCGGAGCACATCAATAACTGCTTGTACAACTGTGGAGACTGGGGCAGTGCATAGAAGCTGCCCGGATGAACACGGCTCGGTACCAGATAGTCCCTTGCTCCCTCCGGTGTGGATTTACACAGAATCGGTGTCTCAATCTCCAGGAATCCTTCCTTCGCCATAAAAGCACGCATCTCAGATGCAATCTTGCTTCTGAGAATCATTTTCTCCTGTAAGTCCGGCCTTCTAAGATCCAGATAACGATATTTTAAACGGATTTCTTCTTTGGTCTTGGAATCTGCTTCAATCGGGAACGGCGGTGTCTCGGATTCAGATAATATGCGAACCTCTCTGGCACGAATCTCAATTTCTCCGGTTGCCAGATTCTCATTCACAGCACCGGAACGCTTCTCCACCTTACCGACAACCGCGATTACGAACTCGCTTCTCATCTTCTCTGCCTTGGCAAATGCTTCCGAACCGCAATCATTCTCCTCAAAAATAATCTGTAAGATACCGGAACGGTCTCTCAGATCTACGAATATGATACCACCTTTATTTCTCTGCTTCTGTACCCATCCCATGACGGTTACTTCTTCACCTGCATTCTGTGCAGACAGCTCTGCACATCGATGGGATCTCTTCCATCCCTTCATGGATTCTGCCATTGTTATCTCCTCCTCTGTCCGATTCTCTGTATTCTTAATCATAATACACTTTACTATAAAATAACCTTATGCTTCTAATGCTTCAGTTCCTCACGGTAGAACTCCTTGAACTCTTCATAGCCCTGTGCGGTCAATTGCTCCTTCTGGTACTTCTTATTCTTATTCATGCGCGCCACCAGAATCTGATTACCCTTCGCACGCTCTGCCTGTGCCTCCTGCATCACTGCACACAATCTCTCGGAAGGAATCCCCTTCTCCATCAGATAGGCAATCTTCTTACCCTCTTTAGGCACCTTAAAGCCACTCTCCATCAGAAGCAGTATAATACGCTCAAAGCCAATGGAAAAACCGCATGCCGGCACATCATTACCGGTAAATTTACCTACCATCTTATCATATCTGCCACCGCCGCCACAGCTACCGCCGAATTCCGGCATGGCAATTTCAAATATCGTACCTGTATAGTAGGACATGCCGCGCACCAGTGTAGGATCAAATACCAGTTCGAAGAAATCACCCTTGGTAGCCTTAACACTGTCAATAATCTCCTGAAAGCTTTCCTTCACACCTTCCGGAAGCACATCCGATATGGTATTTGTAATATATCCTATGGCATCATCGGCCTCTTCCATCCCTTTGAACAACGCCATATATTTTTCAACACAATCTTTGGCATATCCGGCTTCCAGAAGCTCTGCCTCCACACCCTCCATACCAATCTTATCCATCTTGTCCAGAATAATGAATACCTGATCGTAATCTTCTTCTGCAAATCCACTGTAGGCTGCCATGGCCTTAAGAATCTGTCTGTCATTGATACGGATCTGGAAATTCTTAAATCCCAGCTTGCCAAGTGTAGTGGTAGTAGCCAGAATCAACTCTATTTCCGCCAGATTACTTGCCTCGCCCAGAATATCAATATCACACTGCATGAACTGGCGATAGCGTCCTCTCTGGGGTCTGTCCGCTCTCCATACATTACCCATCTGCAATGCCTTAAAAGGAGCCGGAAGCTCATTGGCGTGATTGGAATAATAACGCACCAGAGGAACCGTCAGATCATAACGCAGACCACCGTCTACCAGATCTTCCTCGCTCTTTGCATCCTCAAGCCGAAGCTTCTCTCCTCTCTTAAGGATCTTAAAGATAAGCTTCTCATTCTCGCCTCCTGCCTTACAATTCAGATTCGCAATATTCTCCACGCAGGGAGTCTCAATCGAAGTAAAGCCGAAATTGCCGTAGGTTTCCTTAATTACGCTTATTACGTAATCACGGATCTCCATCTCCTCCGGCAGAATATCCTTCATCCCGGTAACCGGTTTCTTACTCAGTGCCATATGATAACCATGCCTTCCTCTTACCTGCTTATCCAATATACAGGCTCGAATTTCTTCATCTGCCGCCAAAATCCTCTCAGGACTTCGACACAACATCAACTTGTTAAATTCTACACTGTTTTATGTTATTTTTCAAGCCTGTCTGAACATATCCTTACGTTACACTTGAAAAATACTATATGATGCAATAAAATAAATCTGTATCACACAAACCACAGGCAATTGCAAACCAATACAGTTAATAAAAAGGGGAAATGAATATGACTAAAATAGCAAGAAGATCATCCCGGCTTGCCGGCATCCTACTATCTGCCGGTATATTATTGTCCGGTTGTTCACAGAATGCAGCAACACAGTCTTCGACACCGGCCAATGTAACGGAAGAAACGTCAACTGACAGCACATCGGTAGAAGCAGCCGACAATCCGGAATCGGATGCAGACACAGAAGAAACCGCTGTATCAACTAAGACAATTACCATTTCCGTTCTTAACCTGAGTAATGTCCAGATCGGCATGTTCTCCGTTATTGATCCTGCTACGGGAGAACAGATTAATCTTGACAGTCTGGAACCCGGCCAAAGTGTTTCCATGGATTGTAACTGGCCATCTGATATTTCACAGTTCCAATGGGCTCTTTACAATATGAACGGAGAACTATGTCTGGAATCTTCTACAGATATTTCACAAGCAGAGAAATCTGTTGCCCTGGTACTGTCCGGAGAAGACAACATTGAGGACGTACAGGCTCTCTTTGATAAAGAATCATCCGACTCCGAATAACATACATTCGACATTCTTCTGAGTACAGTACTACAACACGAAAGGCTGCACAGACATTTTTGTCTGTGCAGCCCTTATTTTACATTTCTATGAAGCAGGCAGGTTTACTTCTCAACCTTAATTTCTTCTGC
>JALETS010000113.1 GCA_022781395.1 Lachnospiraceae bacterium
ATATCAAGGAATCCGATACCGGATACGAGCTGGAGATCGATCTTCCGGGCTTTAGCAAGGAAGAGGTCACCGTTGAACTGCAGGATGGTTATCTGACCGTCAGCGCAGCCAAGGGATTGGATAAGAATGAAGCGGAATCGGAAGAAGAGGCTAAGAAAGGAAATTATATCCGCCGGGAGCGATACAGCGGAGCGTGCCAGAGAAGCTTCTATGTAGGAGAAGATGTTACACAGCAGGATATCAAGGCAAACTTTAAACATGGTATCTTAACACTTAACATTCCCAAGAAGGATGCGAAAGCTGTTCAGACCAAAAACTATATCACGATTGAAGGCTGATGACGTCATTGATTTGTATGGATGGAGGAAAAGACAAATGACTACTTTAAAAGTACAAAAAAGAGACATGGAGATAAAAGCAAAGAAGTTAAGAAGAGAGGGTTTTGTTACCGGCAGCCTGTTCGGTAAAGAATTTGATGGCGCAATACCTCTTAAGATTGAGCAAAAAGAGGCGGAAAGAATACAGCGTGAATGCCTGAAAGGCAGCCAGTTATATCTTGAACTTGACGGAAAGACCTACGATGTTCTGTTGAAAGAACTTGATTATGATCCGATGAAACATCAGATTATAGAAATGGATTTCCAAGCATTGGTTAAGGGAGAAAAAGTCCATTCAGTGGCAGAGATTGTTCTTCATAATAAGGATAAAGTAGTTGATGGCGTGTTGGAGCAGCTGCTTTCGGAGATTTCCTATAAAGCAGTACCGGAAGCCATTGTTGACAGGGTGGATGTAGATTGTAGCAAGTTAAGATTAGGAGACACCCTGAAGGTATCGGATCTGGAGATAGCCCAAGATAAGAACGTAGATATTATGACTCATATGGATACACCTGTTGTCAGTGTCATTGCTTCTCGCAACGTTGTTCCTGATGCAGAAGAGACTGCAGAAGATGAGAAGTAATATTCAATATTTCAAAATGATGACAGAAAAGCTTGCTGCCCCGGTTTGAGGCAGTAGGCTTTTCGCGCAATAGGAAAACGTTCAGGCAGTAGTGACAGGTCAACAGGGATCGCCGAGGGAGGTGACTGTAAATGTCAAAGAGAGATTATTACGATGTGCTTGGCGTTAATAAGAAAGCAAGCAGTCAGGATATTAAAAGCGCATACAGAAAGCTTGCCAAGAAGTACCATCCCGATACGAATCCGGGAGATAAGAAAGCAGAGCAGCTGTTTAAGGAAGTGACAGAAGCCTATAATGTTCTTTCCGATGAGGAGAAACGAAAGCTTTATGATCAGTTCGGTCATGCCGCTTTTGACGGCAGTATGGGCAGTGATCCGGGTAAATATGCAGAAAATGAACATTTCCGGAAAAGTTCCGGTACCGGTGGCTCACGTACCGAATATTATTACAGCGGCAATATGGATGATATATTCGGAGATATGTTTGGCGACATTTTTCATAAAGGCAGAAACAGACATTTCGACTTTGGGGATGACTTTACCTATGAGAGCAGAGGGAATTTGGATGTGACAAGTGAAATCTCCGTTTCTTTCAGGGATGCAGCTCTTGGATGTGAGAAATGGATCAGCCTGAGTGGGGAACGCTCTCATACGCTGGCTGTAAAAATTCCGGCCGGTATCAATGAGGGGCAGTCTGTGCGCTTAAAAGGTAAAGGCAGAATGGGGCGAAACGGTAAAACCGGTGACTTATTGCTTAAGGTGCATATTCTGGAAGATAAGCGTTACACCAGAGATGGAAACGATGTATTTATTACGGAATCCGTGCCATACACGACAGCTATTCTGGGCGGAGAGGCAGATTTTGATACTCTTTATGGTAAGGTAAAATGCAAGGTGCCTGCCGGAAGCCAGTCAGGCAGCAAGGTGCGGCTGAAGAACAAGGGTATTGTGTCCATGAATAATAAGAATTCTTACGGAGACGAGTATGTGACGATTCAGATCAGCGTTCCGAAGAATATATCTGAACGGGAGAAGGCTCTTTTGAAAGAGCTTAGAGAGATAGAGAATAAGAGAACAGCATAAGGAGGATTGCGGATGGCAAACGAGATACAGGTGCAGGGCGTGCCGGAAAACATTAAAATTGTTCCCTATGAACATCACACAAAATACCATGAAACAGATCAGCAGGGGATCATTCATCATTCTAATTATGTGAAATGGATGGAAGATGCCAGAATGAATCTGATGGAACAGCTTGGTTTAGGCTATAAACAGATGGAAACGATGGAGCTTATGTCTCCGGTACTCTCCATGTCCATAGAATTCAGGAGTGTAGTCAAGTTTGACGACACGGTTGTCATTGATACGCAGCTGATCTCCTATGATGGATATAAGATGGAAATCGCCTACAGGATATATGATAAGAAAACCGGTGAAGACCGGGCGATAGCAAAGAGCAAGCATTGCTTTGTCAATAAGTCCGGTATGCCGATTTCCTTAAAACGGGTATATCCCGAACTGGACACCAAGTTTTTTGAGTTTAAATAGAAAAGTAATCTGCTCTGTTGAAAGTGTCGGATTGGCATGATAGTATTTAAGATAAAGACACAGATTATTTTAAATGGCACAGAGTGAGATTAACAGTTTGCGAATACTATAATATTAAAAATTTGGGAGGGATTGATCATATGGGCACAATAAAAGTAAAAAACGGCAAAAAACATGCGATTAAAGTAATAACCTCTGTTGATCAAGGAGCTGCCATTTCAAATCGTGATGCGGTAATGGATGCACGGGCAATACAGGCAGTTAAATCTGCAGTGGCAAAAGCTGAATTTTGTAAGAAACCGGTAGCGAAATATGATATTGCGGCAAAGAAAGCATATATAGAGTACGCAGACGGGGTAAGAAAGTATGTTGAATAAGAAACCCATGATACTCATTCTGGCGGGTCCTAATGGTTCGGGAAAGAGTACAATTACCCAGTATTTTGAGAAGATTGGGACTTATACCAATGCGGATGATGTTGTCGCCGCAATCGGTATGAGTAATCAGGATGCTGCAGAATTGGTTGATAAGATGCGATATAAATCAATCGATGAAAAGCGGGACTTTACTTTTGAAACGGTATTATCTTCACAGTTTAAGCTGGACATTTTGGAAAAAGCTAAATCAGAAGGATATTTTATAAAATGCATATTTGTTTTAACGGTAGATCCATTGATTAATGTGGCACGTGTTGAAACAAGAGTAGCGGCAGGTGGTCATGATGTAGATCGGGCGAAGATTGTGGAGCGTTATTATAAATCGTTGAACAATATAAAGAAGTTAATGGAGATTTGTGATATCTTGCATGTTTATGATAATACTGTGGAACCAGTCCGAATTATACGAAAGCATAAGGAAGACATATCAATTTTCCCCAATGACCTTTGGCCGGAAGATAAAATACTTGAATTGATTGAAGAAGTGGTGGAGTGATCTGCCGCTTCTTTTTTTGCGCTTTATAAATGTTAAGAATTAAAAAATTGACGACACTTCTCATTCTGTTTATTATAGAAAACAGAGAAAAATAAAAGGACTACAAAGGATTGAAAAATGTTAGGAAATACAAAAGGAAAACTGATCAATAAATATGTACCGGACTATGTTCTCTTTGATCTGGAGACTACCGGAATCTCCTGCAATTACGATGAAGTGATTGAAATTTCTGCAGTGAAGGTAAGAGGCGGCAAAATAGTAGAGGAGTTTAGCGAACTGGTGAATCCGGGAAGACCGATCCCTTATGCAGCCAGTGCAGTCAACAATATTTCAGATGCGATGGTAGCAGATGCTCCTTCCTTTCAGGAAATTCTGCCCCGATTTCTTGAGTTTGCAGGAAATGATGTACTGGCAGGGCATAACATCCACAGCTTTGATATGAAGTTTTTGTATCGGGATTGTGAGAGATTCTTTCAGCAGACTCTTACCAATGATTATGTGGATACCCTTAAGCTGGCCAGACTGTGTTACCCGAATCTGCGCCATCACAGGCTGGGAGATATGGCAGAGCTTTATGGGATTTCCACGGAGGGAGCACATAGGGCGCTTTCGGACTGTCGGATGAACCAACAGGTGTTTGAACGGCTGGCAAAGGAACCGGGGAAAATCGGCGGTGGCAAAACTGCCACGAAGCTGTGCCCGAACTGTGGGCAGCCGCTCATGAAGAGAAACGGAAGATATGGAGAGTTCTGGGGCTGCACAGGATATCCGGGGTGCAGGTATACGGAGAATATTTGAGAAGACAAGGCGGATATGATATAGGTAGAAAAGCCGGAAAAAAGAAACGGAGAATCATTATGCAGACGAGAGAAGAGGCCCTGGCATATGGCCTGTCATTTCCTAATACATATCAGGATGCACCTTTTCATGACTCGAACTGGCAGCTTGTGAGAGTGCAGGGAAGCCGGAAGGCTTTCTTATGGACCTATGAGCGGGATGGTTATATTAACCTGAATGTGAAGGCGAATCCGGAGTGGAGGGATTTCTGGAGAAATGCTTTTGAGTCGGTCATTCCGGGATATCATCAGAATAAGGAGCATTGGAATACCATTATTCTGGACGGCTCCATACCGGATGAAGATGTGAAACGAATGATTGCGGAAAGCTATGATCTGGTGACAGACAGCCCGGCGAAAAGAATATACGAGGCGGTTAAGCGAATCCCCAAGGGGCATGTGGCAACTTATGGGCAGATTGCGGAGCTGGCAGGGGATAAGAAGATGGCAAGAGCGGTTGGTAATGCACTGCACAGGAATCCGGACCCTGACCATATTCCATGCTTCAGGGTAGTCAATGCCAAAGGAGAACTTTCGGGAGCCTTTGCCTTCGGAGGTGCCGGTGCACAGGCGGATCTGCTGCTGGAAGATGGAGTTGAGGTTGTAGATGGAAGAGTAGATCTGCGTAAATACGGAATCAATGTAGATACTGTCTGATCCGTATATAGGATAAGTGACAATATAGATATATGGAAGGAATTCCCGGATATACAGACTGATGCTGAGGAGGTCTATGAGGAAGCAGTAGCGTATTTGAATGGGAAGGATTATAATATCATATTTTATTGAAAATAAAAAGTTTGTATGATAGTATGGAGAGCATAGAAAAGTGGAAAATATTGACGTTTTCAATCTGAATGGAGGTAAGCGGCATGACTCAATTTTTTCTGCGACTGCTCGCAAAAGATGATCAGGATATCCAGCAGGCGCAATTTCGCGCCAAGGTAGGGAAAATGTCAGGAGCTGTAGGTATTCTGTGCAATCTGATACTAGCGGGTAGCAAGCTTTTTGTTGGTATTATAGCGGCATCTGTTTCTATCACAGCAGATGCCTTAAATAATCTGTCGGATGCGGCAAGTTCCATTGTTACGCTGCTTGGATTTAAGATGGCCGAAAAACCGGCAGATGACGAGCATCCCTATGGACATGCCAGATTTGAATACTTGTCGGGCCTTGCGGTAGCCGTGATGATTATCCTGATTGGATTTGAACTGGCGAAAAGTTCTGTGGAAAAGATATTGCATCCATCTGCGGTGGAGATGTCCCTTGTTACCGGGTGCGTATTGGTTTTCTCTATCGTTCTGAAGCTCTGGCTCTGGCTTTTTAACAGTGGTATGGGTAAGACGATCCATTCTACGACCTTGATGGCTACGGCACAGGACAGTCGTAACGATGCTATTACCACCGGTGCAGTGTTAGTGGCGGCACTGATTGAATATTTCACTTCCTGGCAGATAGATGGTTTTATGGGTCTGGCAGTGGCCATATTTATTCTGTGCAGTGGTATGAATCTTGCAAAAGAGACTATTTCACCGCTGCTGGGTGAAAATGCCAATCCGGAGATGCGGGAAATGATCGTGGATTATATCAGATCCTGTCCGAAAGTTCTGGGATATCATGACCTGATGGTGCATGATTACGGACCGGGGCAGCGTTTTGCCAGCATTCATGTGGAAATGGATAAGAATGAGGATGTCATGGCATGTCATGAACTGATTGATGACATGGAGCGGGAATGCCTGGAAAGCCACGGGATTCATCTGGTCATCCATTATGATCCCATTGTTACAGATGATCCGGAGCTGGATCGTATGCGCCGGATCGTTGTGTCGATCCTGAAAGTCCGGGATGAAAGGATTTCCATTCACGATTTTCGTATGGTCATGGGCAAAGGACATACTAATCTGATCTTTGATATATCCCTTCCGTCGGAGCTGGTAGGTCAGGAAAAGGAAATCAAGGAAGCATTGGAGAAGGCGCTGAATGATTTAGGCGAAACTACATATCATACAGTGATTAATTTTGATCTGCTGGCTTTTAACAGCTAGAGGATTACAGTAATCATATTATTTCAAAACGGAGGGTTAACGTGATGAGGCTGGAGTTAAACGGCGATTGGGAATTGAGAAATGAAGCAGGGGAAACACTCTGTCCGGTAAAGGTTCCGGGTTCTGTCGTATCGGGACTGTATGCGGCAGGAAAGATTGAGCATCCGTATTATCGTGAAAACGAGTATGCCACGAGAGAACTGTTCCGGAAAGATTATGAATTTGTGCGCCGTTTTGCGGTCGATGAAGAACTTTTCAATAAGAAAGAACTGACTCTTGTCTGTGAGGGGCTGGATACCTTGACAGATATTTTCATTAATGACAGAAAAGTGGCGGATACTGATAATATGCACCGTACCTATATTTTCCCTGTAAAAGAGTATGTGAAACAGGGAGAAAATGAGATTCGTATCGTGTTCCGCTCTGTCCTGCAATATATTAGAAATTATACTTATCAGGAGAATAAAGAAATTCATATCATACCCTGCGGAGCCATGGAAGGCAACCAATTAGTCCGCAAGGCGCATTCCATGTTTGGATGGGACTGGGGTCCTCAGATTGTGGATGCCGGTATCTGGCGGGATATTTATCTGTTGGGAACCGGCACGGCCAAAATAGAGGATGTGCGGATCAGACAGTATCATGAGCAGGATGGTTCTGTCCGGGTGAAGGCAGAGATTACCATGTCTGAGAAGCCGGCACAGAATATCGTTGTGGCACTGGAGGAATGTGGCGCTGACAAGTTTCCTGCGGTAACGGCGGTAGAAGTATCATCCAATGTTTATGAGGCAGAGATTACAGTAAAGAATCCTAAACTCTGGTGGCCTAACGGCTATGGCGAGCAGCCTTTGTACTGCCTTGCTGTTTCAGCGGGCGGGGAGCAGGTCACAAAGACCATAGGACTCCGTACCCTGACGGTCAGCCAGGAAGCTGACGAATGGGGCAATGAATTTGCTTTTATGGTAAACGGTGTAAAGATCTTTACCAGAGGCGGGGATTATATTCCGGAGGATGCTGTCTATCCGTGGATTAAGAAAGAGCAGATAGACTATCTGTTAAAGTGCTGTGTCCGGGCCAATTTTAACTGTGTCCGTGTATGGGGCGGCGGCTACTATCCTTCTGACACGTTCTTTGATTTATGTGATCAGTATGGTCTGATTGTGTGGCAGGATCTGATGTATGCATGTAATGCTTATGATGTAACGGAGGAGTTTGAGGAAACTGTCAGACAGGAAACCATCGATAATGTGCGCCGGATCAGACACCATGCTTCTCTTGGACTTTGGTGCGGCAATAATGAAATTGAATCGGCATGGGATCACTGGAGCGATTTTCAGAAGGAATCCCCATATCTGCGTGCGGACTATATCAAATTATTTGAGTATATTCTTCCCAGGGCATTGCGGGAGGCAGATGATACGACCTTCTACTGGCCGTCATCCCCTTCCTCGGGCGGATGCATCGACGACCCGGACTCCGATAAGCGTGGCGATGTGCACTATTGGGATGTGTGGCATGGACTGAAGCCTTTCAATGATTATCAGAAATACTATTTCCGCTTCTGCTCGGAATTTGGTTTCCAGTCCTTCCCCTGCCTGAAAACGGTCAATACCTTTACGGAAGAGGAAGACAGGAATATTTTCTCCAAGGTAATGGAGAGCCATCAGAAGAATGAATCAGCAAACGGTAAGATGCTGTATTACTTATCTGAGAACTTTAAATATCCGAAGGATTTCAAGAGCCTTCTGTATGTAACACAGGTACTGCAGGGGATGGCGATTAAGAGCGGTGTGGATCACTGGAGACGGAACAGAGGACGCTGCATGGGTACCCTGTACTGGCAGATTAATGACAACTGGCCGGTAGCATCCTGGGCGAGTATTGATTATTATGGACGTTGGAAAGCGCTGCATTATATGGCAGTCAAGTTCTATGCGCCGGTAGCCGCAAGCATTCATAAGACGGACAGCTTTATCAGCGTTTATCTGGAAAATGAAACCTTTGAGGCGAAGAAATGTAAGGAGGTTTCCCTGCGTATCCGGAATCTGGACTTTGGTATTGTAAAAGAATGGAAAGCGGGAGGCGAAGCAGCTTCCTTAAGCGCACAGGAATTACTTTCCTGTGATATGGATCCGGAATGGATGAACAGGGATGACCTTTATATAGAAGCGGAAGTGGTTTTAGAGGACGGAACAAGTTTTATTGATATGGACACCCTGATTCCGTTTAAGCATATGGCTTTGCGCAAACCGCAGATTACCACGGAAGTCACAGAATGTGAGGACTGTTTTGAAATCCGGGTTCAAAGCGATACCTATGCGCCTTTTGTGGAACTGGATTTTGATGACGCGGATGTGATTTTTAGTGATAACTTCTTTACTGTTACCAATGAAAAGGCAGTGGTGATCAGACTGGATAAGAAGGACATTATGCAGGGAAGCTTTGCGAATGCGGAGGATTTGAAGAAGCGTCTTGTGATCACGACGGTTGCCGACACTTTTTGAGAAAATTGAAGTCTGCCCTAAAGTCTTTGCAAATTTATCCGATACAATTAATAACAGTTCATAAAATAAGTATGTGAATTGATGTGCAAGGATAGAAAGGAGGAGTCCCATATGCGTATTGAAGCTTATACACAGGTTCAGCAGTTATACAGCACCAAGAAGACTGCCAAGAATCAGCAGGTATCTAAGAAGTCAGCTTCTGACAAGATTGAGATCTCCAGCTTTGGTAAAGATATTCAGACCGCGAAAAACGCTGTAGCGGCGGCTGATGATATCAGGGCAGAATTGACAGCTCCTCTCAAAGCAAGTATTGCAAACGGTACTTATCAGGTAAGCGGAGAGAGCTTTGCAGAGAAATTAATGCAGAAGTATGAAGAAATTCAAAGTCTGTAAAGAACACAATGAAGGCGAGGTTACAGAGTGGCAAGTTTAATGGAGACCTTAATTGAGGTTTTAGAGAAAGAGAATCAGGAGTATGAGAATCTTTTAGCATTGTCCAGGAAGAAAACCCCCGTCATTGTGTCTGAAGACTTAGATCAGTTAGCGAAAATCACGGATGAGGAGCAGATCATAGTAAGCAGAATCAATCATCTGGATCATCAGAGAAATGAAGCTGTTAATGATATTGCTAA
>JALETS010000121.1 GCA_022781395.1 Lachnospiraceae bacterium
TGGATGGGGAAAGTGGCTCAGTGCGATAAGAGCGCATATATCCTGCCTATGTTAGTCACATCGACTATATGGATCAGCTATTTCTTATATAGATTTGAAAGGAATAATTAATCTTCTTCAGAGAAGAAATATATAGAAATATGTATATTCCACTTGGGGATATTTCCCTGAGTGGAATTTTTTGCGGATAATTATGGAAAATGTGTTATAATTAAAAATCATATGAAATATTTAAACAGATATATAATGCAAAGTTAATGCGAGATGAAAGGTTATATAATATGAAATCCATTCAGACCAAAATAACACTTCTGATTTTAGTAGCAATACTGGCATGTGCAGTTGTTATTGGGAGTACCGGTATTATCAGCTTTGGAAATGAGATTGACCATGATTCAGCCACGGCGATGAATCTGATCTGTAATGAAAAAGCGCAGGAACTGAATAATGTTTTCGGTAAAATCGAGCAGTCGGTTAAGATTCTGTCTGTTTGTGCTGAGGATAATCTGGAAAGTGTGGACCGCTTGTCTGAGGATGCCGAATATTTGAGAGAGTATACGCAGGAATTGGAAGAATTGGGATTGACTGTGGCAAACAAGACCGATGGAGCAGTTGCAGTATATATGCGCTTTAGTCCGACAGTAACCCCCTCGACGGAAGGGTTTTTCCATGTCAGAAATTTGCAGACGGATCGGTTTGAAGCTGTACCTCTTACAGATTTATCCATGTATAGTTCCACGGATAAAGAGCATGTGGGATGGTATTATACTCCGGTGCGGGCAGGCAAAGCTGTCTGGCTGCAGCCCTATTCTAATGAAAATATTGATATCTATATGATTTCTTATGTGATTCCGATTTATAAAGACACCAGATTGATTGGCATAGTCGGAATGGATATTGATTTTCGTTATATTACTTCCAAGGTGGACAGTATACACCTTTATGAGACCGGCAATGCATTTCTGACAGATGACGCATTTGATATCGTACATAGTAAAAATTTCAAGAGTGGAACTGCTATAGGAGAATTAAGTGAAAGCATTGCACAAGCCGATGCCGAGGAACTTATCGATATGGACGCCATCTATGAGTATGTGATTGACGGCGAGAAGAAACGGACGGTTTTCCAGTCGCTTGAGAATGGCATGTATCTTGCGGTAACAGCTCCTGTTTCTGAGATAGACAGTATTAAGAACGACCTGATCAAACGGATTGTTGTGAGGGGTTTTTTGATCTGCATCTTTTTCCTGTTTCTTGCGTGGCTCATTGCCAGGACGATCATAAGACCGCTGAAGGAATTGGATGATGCTGCCAGGGATATTGCTGCCGGGCAGCTGGACGTATCTTTGACCTGTAAATCAAGGGATGAGATTGGGACACTTACAACAAGCTTAATGGAGATGGCTTCCCAGCTTAAAAGAAGAATAGAATATATTAATGGACTGGCGTATGTTGATAAGCTGACGGGAGTTAAGAATAATACGGCCTATCTGCATGAGGTTTCCATGATTCAGATTGATATGGAGAATGGGGGAAAGGATCTTGCATTGTTTATCATAGATGTGAATGGCCTGAAATACATGAATGATCATTACGGGCATGATTGTGGAAATCAGTTGATTGTGGATGTATCCAGGGCTCTTGTTAAGGTCTTCGGCCACGAGAATTGTTATCGGATTGGCGGGGATGAGTTTGCCGTTATTGTAAAGGACATGAATCGTTTTAAATGCAGTGAAAGAAAGCAGGAATTCATAAATCAATTGCAGCAAAATGATGACGGAATCAGTCCATCGGCGGCAGTGGGTTACGCATTCTATGATAAAGATACGGATGAAAGCTGGGAAGCCGTATTTAAGCGTGCCGATAAAGAGATGTATAGAGAGAAGCAGGAAATGAAATCCAGAAAGGAAAGCAGTTTTCTGAAGTCGTAGCTTTAGTAATTGCACATATTAATACTTGGTTTTTAAGCCAAAATGGCTTATAATTAAATATATTAATATACTTATAAGGAGTGAAGAATATGACAATTGGAATTGCAAAAGAAACCGAATCACTTACAATGAAACTGGGTGGCAGACTGGATACAACAACCGCTCCAGAGTTGGAGAAGGCTTTTGAAGAAAATATGGATGTTAGCAAGGATCTGATTCTTGATATGAAGGAATTGGAGTATATTTCATCTGCCGGTCTTCGTGTACTTCTGACAGCACAGAAGAAGATGAATCAGTCAGGAAAGATGAAGCTTACCGGTGTATCTGATGAAGTGATGGAGGTATTTGAGATTACCGGATTCTCTGATATTTTAACCATTGAATAGTAATGATGAAGAGCGTGAATTTTAAGGGTGGCCGGATAAACAGACCACCCTTAAAAACTTATTCTACGCTGTTATGGACAGATGTGTGGAGAGGATGAATATGCAAAGATACGATGAGGATTACAGAAATCTTGTTTCGAAACTGAACAGCGCTTATGAACAGAGCCGGAATAATGCCCCTGCTTACATGGCGGCATTCGGAAGGATGAATGCTGATAATCGGGAGCTGATAGAAGGCATGTCCGCTGAAGAGGTCAGGAAGATAGGGGCCAAGATACGTGCCAATGTGACGGATATCAGTTATCTGACAAAGGATGAAAAAAATCTGCTAAATGAAATCAAAAAAGGGAAAAAGACAAAATACAGGCAGGCAGTATGCCGCCTGACGGGTAAAATTAATACGGAACAGATTATGCAGAACTATACCGAATATATGTGGGATGAACCGGCACTTCGCACAGTATATCTGTATAAAGGCTTGCAGGAGCCGGTTAGGGTCGTGTGTGAAAATAGAGAGTGTGTTTTCCCGATTCATGATATCAAAAATTTGAATCAGGCGGGGCAGACTTATCTCCTGAAAAATGTAGTGGCGGCGGAAACAAGACGGGAATTCAATATTGAAACAGATTCTGTTTTACGTATACAGGGATATATCACAGATGAAAATGAGATTACTGTGGTAGTATCCATCTATCCGGATATGCCCTGTTCCATGGGAGTACGGGGAATCCTTATGAAAGTCTTCCGGGGGATGACTCCTCAGGGAACCAAGGTATCTGTGGTAAATGAAGCTGCCGTACAGAAGATAAATGAGGAACTGAAGGCACAGAGCCTTACTTATTGGAAAAATCTGCTGTTACCGCTTGGTAAGAGCATGACGATTCCGGGAGAAAAATACAGGAAAGATGAGTTCGGTCATGAGATGAAGCGGGAGGCTTTCCTTTATAAGGAACTGGATGAAGAGACTGCTTCAAATCTGATTGGTTTTTGCGAGAAGTATTTAGTATCCGTCAAGTCCGTGTTCCTGTATGCCTGGGGCAGCATGATGGGAAGGCTTCATAATGAGAAAAAACCGTTAATGCTGGTTGCACAAAGTGGAGAAAACCTGAACCTGTTTCCGGTTAAAGTCGAGAGAGACATAGAACAGGAAGGGGGTTTACATAATATTGACGACCAGCTTGCAGCGTTTCCCAATTATAATAAATGCTCCGTGCAGGAGATTGAGAGAGAAGTAGGCATTACTTTCTGGGAATATTTCAGAATGGTACATAACTTTATGGAATTCAATGAACTGGATGATGTCGGAAACGGTAAGCGTGATATTACTTCAATCAACGGCATGACGGCAGATGATACGGATATCAATCTGTTCATAAGCTATCATTTATATGATAACAATATCGGTATTAGCTATATTTCCAAGGGAAACATTATTGAGCTTGTGCTTGATAATCTTCATGAACTTTTTGTAGAAGAATTAAACTTGATCCTGTTGCATAAGAACCTGAAATTTGATAAGAATTCCTTTATTAAGGTAACCGACACGGACGAGGAGAAAATGTATAAAATACAGCTTGCACAGATTGCTCTGTACCTGAAGGAATCCGGTATTTTTGAATCCGTATCGGTCGATGAGATTATGAAACTCGCGGAGCATTGCAGGCTGGTGCCTTATCTGTCCAATGATGTGGTGGTTGCACAGAAAAGCAGCATTTCCAGACTCTACATATTAGGGGACGGTAAAATGGAAGAGAGCACGACTGCTGCTGACGGCATGGTAAAGAGTTTAAGGATCATTAAGAAAGGCAGTATTTTTGGCATTGAGAGTCTTTTCCCGGAGGGGGAAGCTGGGACGGAGTATACGGTGGTCAGTCCGGTAGCCAAAGTCGTCGAAATCGATAAGGATATTCTGACAGAGGTATTCCGCAGGAAACCGGAAGGATGGATTGCGTTATTAAAGAATGAGAACGAGCAGAAATCAAGATTACAACGACTGTGGACAATGGTATAAAGGTATCCGGCCGGCATTATTATTTACAGAAAAGAGGAATAAATAGATGAAATCAAATGAATGTATGTTACAGAAGGGTGAAGAGGATATTGTAAAAGTATTGGAGGAGGTAGAAAAAGTAGCTTCCTACAACAAGCTGTCTCATAAACAGACTATCCAGCTTCGACTGCTTGCAGAGGAGATGATAGGAATGCAGAGAGGGGTTCTGGGATTTGTTAAGGGTATGTTCTATCTGGAAAATGAAGGCAATACCTATAAGCTGCATTTACATTCCGATATTCTGGTAGAGGACTGGACCAGAGAAAGATTTGTGGAGCTTTCCACGGATAAGAGGAATGTTGCTTACAGTGGTGTTATGGGTAAGATCCGGCTGGCCATCGACAGCATGATGAATTGTCCCGAGAACAGAATTGCCTATATGGAATATGATTTGAATACGCCGGTGCTGTACTCAAATCTGGAGAGCAACTATGACAGAACGTGGGTTTTAAGCAAGTACCGTGAACAGACTGAAGAGGGCACAGAGCCATGGGATGAACTGGAGAAATCCATTGTGGCCAACCTTGCCGATGAAGTGATAGTAGGTTCCAGAACAGATTATGTGGATATGATGGTAGTGAAAGAGTTTAAAGAAGAATCATAGGAATTCTGCCGGTAGATATGAGAGAGGTAAACAGCCTTGGTTAAAGTGTATATAGCAGATGTAACGATATTGCAGGATGAAGAAATATATAAGCAGCTATATGCACACTTAGATGAGGAAAGGCGTGTAAAAACAGACCGCTTCCGGTTCCCGAAGGACAGAAGGCTTTCCGTCGGGGCCGGAGCCCTGCTGATATATGCACTGCAGAAAGAGAATGTCGGGAATGTATCGATTGAGGTAAAGCCAACCGGCAAGCCTTATCTTGCCGGGAAGGAAAATCTGTTTTTCAATTTATCCCATTCAGAGAATATGGTCATGTGCGTAGTGGCTGATAAGGAGGTAGGCTGTGATGTGGAGAGAAGAACAGAATTTGATCGTGCACTGGCATCATATGTCATGACGAAGCAGGAGCTCCAGCAGATCTACGGATTGGACAGCGAAGCAGAGCAGCAGGAGATGTTCTTCCGTTTGTGGACATTGAAGGAAAGCTACATGAAAGCCACCGGGTTTGGAATCGGACTGGAACCGGGCACTTTTGGTATAAAAATGGAGAAGGGCAGTATTAGTGTAATACCGCCGGTTGATGAGCGGGAATTCTTTTTTAAAGAGTATTATGCGGATGACGGATATTGCTATTCCTGTTGTTCGCTATCGGATACATTTAGTGAAGGCATGACAAAAGTTGATTTGGGAGAGATATAGTGTAGGGGGAAGTTGCATATGGTAAAACCAGTAGAAAACAAATATCTATTAACCCGGACAGAGTATGGAATCTACAGTGAAGAAATGAAAAGACCGGGTACCACTGTCTATAATCTGCCTCATTTTTTGTATTTGGGGACAGATATTTCAGTAGAACGACTGGAGGATGCTGTCCGGAAGACCTTTGAGGCACATCCTTATCTGAAAATCAGGTTGTTTGCAGACGAAAACGGATATGTATACAAGAGACAGGAAGAGGGTGATGTAGAGATTGATCTTGTGGATGTGCCCTCCAAGGACTTTGACAGAAGAAGCTTTGTCCGTCCCTTTGAGCTTCTCAAGGAACCTCTATACAGAGTTATGATTCTTCGGATACAGGAGGAAGTCTGTCTTTTTACTGATTTTCATCATATTATTTTTGATTTGACTTCTCAGATGATTTTTTACCGGGATTTAAGCAGAGCTTATCAGGGAGAAGCGCTGCAAAAGGAGGAAAAAACGGGCAATGATGTTTCTGTGGAGGAAGCAGCCATGCGTGAAACGGTTGCCTTTGCTGAGGCGAGAGAATACTACCGTTCGGTATTTGAAGGCATAGAGCTGGAATCTGTTCCCTTTCAGGATCGAAACGAGGAAACGGA
>JALETS010000166.1 GCA_022781395.1 Lachnospiraceae bacterium
AAACGGCACGTCCGTTACCTGCTTCACATCACTTGCCACCAGAATCCGGTCATCCAGCACATAATATAACAGCATTCCCATCAGAACAACTGCCACAGCAATCACAAGTCCCAGAACAACTGCCTGTACCAGCCTGGAATCTGCCACCACAAGCGATGCCTGTGTCGTCTGTATAACCTGTATCTGTATAAATTCCTTGGCAGTGCTTCCATATTCCTCCAGTGCCTGATCAGTGGCCGCCAGAATGGCATCCGTACGATCCGCATGGTTAGTTGTAATGGTCACAGTCAGAAGTCGAAGATCCGACAGGATCGTTGCTTCTGTTGCCTCCATCACTTCTTCTCTTGTGTAGTCTTCCGACAGATAAGA
Organism: Lachnospiraceae bacterium; assembly: GCA_022781395.1. Taxonomy (GTDB): domain Bacteria; phylum Bacillota; class Clostridia; order Lachnospirales; family Lachnospiraceae; genus UBA3282. The sequence continues at coordinate 370 of JALETS010000166.1, forward strand.
CATGGTCAGATCCAGAATGGGGTCTGTTATCATCAAGTCATTCCACGTATAACCGTTATATTCCTGATACACCTGTCCGCTCTCATCTGTTGCAAAATCCAGATAAACCTTAGAAACTGCACGATACTCCCGTTCCGACTCCGGTACCGTATGAACCACTGTATAGATGATACCGCCAAGCACAGCGCCTGCCGCCGCTGCTGCCAGTACCATCCAGAATCTGTGTAACAGCATCAGTATCCACTTTTTCATATCCATGCCTGCATCGGCATATCTGATTCCACTCATATATCAGATAATCCTTCCTCTGTTCGGAATATTGTCATTTCTTCTCTCCGGGCACAACAGTCCGGGCATTATCTCCATCCCCCGTCTTAAGCGCCGTTGTCTGGGTACTGTCCACGCCCTCTGTACTTTCCGGCTTAATCAGTATCTTCAGTGTAAGAAGCATCAGCTTCAGATCCAGCCATACCGAATACTGCTCAATATAAGTCAGATCCAGCTTCAGCTTATCATAGGGTGTAGTATTGTATTTACCATATACCTGTGCATATCCTGCCAGTCCTGCCTTAACCTTCGTACGAAAAGCAAACTCCGGCATCTCCTCCAGATACTGATCGATAATCTCCGGCCGCTCCGGTCTGGGACCGATGAAAGACATATCTCCCTTTAAAATGTTAAGAAGCTGTGGCAGCTCATCAATTCTTGTGGCACGGATAAATTTACCGATAGGTGTAATACGGGAATCATTCTTGGATGCCAGTCTTGCCACGCCATCCTTTTCTGCATCCACCTTCATACTTCTGAATTTCAGAATATAGAATTCCTTTCTATCTCTGGTACAGCGGATCTGTTTATAAAAGACCGGACCGCCATCATATACCTTAATCGCAATCGCGGTAAGCAGCATAAAAGGCGAAGCAATAACCAGTAAAAGAATACTACAGATCAGATCAATCACTCTCTTGGCAATCCGCTGGTCCACCGTAAGCGCATACTCCCTCGTCAGATAGATAGGCGTATCAAACAAATGTAGCTGGTCCGCCCCCTTTACCAGCACATCCGATATCTTCGGCATCATATAAACGCGGATTGATCTGCTATAGCAATACTTCAAAAGCGCATTCCTGTCACCGGCAGGAATATCCCACAGCACCACTGCACCATACTGCTTCAGAGCTTCCTCCTTCACAGCATCGATTCCCTCGGAAATATTCATACATTTCTTAATCTTATACTTATCCTTACGGGATTCGAATTTCGCCACGATATCATCAATAGGACGTTCCCCGTGAACAATCAGAATCTCTCTGGGCGGAAATGCCTTGTAATAAAACGCATTACAGATAAACACCCACACAGCGGAAAACAGTGTCTGGAAAAACATTACCTTAGCAATCGGCGCCACCTTGACAACCCAGTTCGCCATCAGCGATATCTGAAAGTAGGAAATCACATTGACAAAAAGCAGGGAAAAAAACTCCGATATAAATACATCTATTGACTTTAAATATCCAATCTTTAATGCACCATAGGTGCTGGCAAAGAAAAATAACAGGATAAAATATATGGCAATAATCAGTACATGTCCTCTAAAATAAAACCTGAAATTCCTATGAAATCTCAGATAAGGATAGTACTCCTCAAACCAGAAGTATGCATAGATCGCTGTATGAAAAAGCAGTCCGATAAAGGAAAGCTGTAAAATAATAATTCTCTTTAAAGTTTCCATCCGTTTCATAACAATCTCCATTTCAGTGAAATGCTATATACGCCTAACCGT